>JAIYDS010000205.1 GCA_027487385.1 Acetobacteraceae bacterium
CGCGCCGCCGTCGCCAGCGCCGAGCAGATGGCGGACACGCTGCTCAAGGGCGTCATCGTCAACCTCTCCTGCGGGCAGCCGGAGAGCCGGACGCACAATATCCTCTGGCAGGTGGGCGGGCGCGCCGCGACCATGGCCGATCTCGGCGCCATCATGACCGAGGGCGTCCGCCGCACCCAGGCCGAGGGCCGCGAGGCGGTGCACAGCTTCCCGCTCGGCTTCACCGTGGATGCGACGGGCGGCGTGGATGACCCGCGCGGCATGGTCTGCGACACGCTGGGCGCGCGCCTGCATGTGCTGGATGCCGCGAGCCACGCGCTGTTCAACCTCGGCCAATGCCTGCAGCGTTGCGAGCTGGAGGTGGAGGAACTTGTTTCCTCGCCCTTCGCCGCCGGCCTCGCGACCCTTGTGGATGATGAGCGTGAATTGGGCGCGGTCTGCGTGGATATGGGCGGCGGCACCACCAGCATCGCGGCCTTCGCCGAGGGCCGGCTGATGCACACGGCGCAGCTGCCCGTGGGCGGCTGGCAGGTCACGAATGACCTGGCGCGCGTGCTCTCGACGCCGATCACCCATGCGGAACGGCTGAAGACCATGCATGGCAGCGTGCTGGAAGCGGCCGAGGACCGGGGCGAGATGCTGCCGGTGCCGATGGTGGGCGAGGAAGATGACCAGATCGCGCGGGTGCCGCGCGAGATGATCGTCAAGATCATCCGGCCGCGGCTGGAGGAAAGCTTCGAATTGCTGCGCGACCGGCTGGAAGCCAGCGGCCTGCCCGGCGAATTCCGCCGCCGCCTGGTGCTGACGGGCGGCGCCAGCCAGCTGATCGGCGTGCGCGAATTGGCGGGACGGGTGCTGGGGCGCGATGTCACCGTGCGGCTGGGCCGCCCACGCCTGGTGCGCGGCCTGCCGGAAACCGCCTCCGGCCCTGGATTCTCGGGCGCGATCGGGCTGCTGGCATGGGCCGCGGGCGAGGGCAAGCCTTTGCTCGACGTGGCGCCTGCGGTAGCACCGTCTCGCGGTTTGCTGCGCCGGGGCCTGACCTGGCTGCGCGAGCGTTTGTGACCGTATTGCAAGAGGCGCCCTGTGGATAACGGGGACAGTCTGCGATGATGTGCAGACTCGAATCGCGGCGAGTGGTTTAAGCTACGTTAAGGAGAACCTGTCCCATGACCCTGAACCTGACGTTGCCGGTGACCCAGCACACGGATTTCTCACCGCGCATCGCCGTCATCGGCGTGGGCGGGGGCGGCACCAATGCCGTCAACAACATGATCCATCTGGGTCTCGATGGCGTCGAGTTCATCGTGGCCAACACCGATGCCCAGGCGCTGGTGAACAGCCGCGCCGAGCGCCGCGTTCAGCTGGGGCCGCATCTGACGCAGGGCCTGGGCGCCGGCGCCAAGCCCGAGATCGGCCGCGCCGCCGCCGAGGAAGCGACGGATGAGCTGGCCCGCCACCTGGAAGGCTGCCACATGGTCTTTGTCACCGCCGGCATGGGCGGCGGCACGGGCACGGGTGCGGCGCCCGTCATCGCGCGCATGGCGCGTGAGCGCGGCATCCTGACCGTCGGCGTGGTCACCAAGCCGTTTGACTTCGAAGGGCCGAAGCGCCGGAAGTCGGCCGATGCCGGCCTGGAGGAACTCCAGCAATTCGTGGATACGCTGATCGTCATCCCGAACCAGAACCTGTTTAAGCTGGCGAATGACCGCACCACCTTCGCCGAAGCCTTCAAGATGGCCGACAACGTCCTCTACATGGGCGTGCGCGGCGTCACCGACCTGATGGTCAACCCGGGCCTGGTGAACCTCGATTTCGCCGACATCCGCACCGTCATGGCCGAGATGGGCAAGGCGATGATGGGCACGGGCGAGGCCGAGGGCGAGGGCCGCGCCAGCCAGGCCGCCGATGCCGCCATCAACAACCCGCTGCTGGAGGACACCTCCATGCGCGGCGCCAAGGGGGTGCTGATCAACATCACCGGCGGCCTCGACATGACGCTGTTCGAGGTGGATGAGGCGATGGCCCGCATCCGCCGCGAGGTGGATGAGGATGTGAACATCATCTTCGGCTCGGCCATTGATGACACGATGAATGGCCGCATCCGCGTTTCGGTCGTCGCCACCGGCATTGACGCGGCCTCGATGGGTGCGTCGATGAGCCCCGCGGGCCCGCGCCTGGCCGTGGTGAACCAGCCCGCCCCGGCGCCCGCGCCTGCCGCCCGCGCGCCCTCCGGCCCGCTCGGCGCGCCCGTCGTCCCCGCCCCGCGCCGGCCGGTGCAGGTGGGTGGTGGCGCCGGCCTGCTCCGGCAGCCCGCCGCGGCTGCCGGGCCCGCCACCGCGCTGGCCGCCGCGCCGCCGGTCGCGCAGGCCCAGGCCTATGTCGAAGAGATGCCGCAGCCCGTGGTGGTGCAGCCCGCCGCCCAGCCGGCCGCGCCGCCGCCCGTGGCCTATCAGCCGCCTTTGCCGCAACCCGCCCTGCCCGAGGCCGCGCCCGCCGGCCAGGGCGCCGGCTGGCGCGGCCTGTTCCGCAACGCGACCGGGCTGATGCGCCGCAATGTCGAGGAAGCGCCGACGGCCCCGCCGCAGCGCGCCGAGCCGGTGGCCAGCCAGCAGCCCCGCCCGCCGCAGCCCATGCGCCCCGCGCAGCAGCAGCCGGATGAGATGGGCCTGGATATCCCGACCTTCCTGCGCCGGCAGAGCAACTGAGGCCGAGGGGGGGCTTGAGGGGCTCTGCCCCTCTGTTTTTCTTTAACCGTCATTGCTTCGGCGGCGCTTGCGATGCCCGTGGCTGCGCTGAGCGGCAGGTTTGGTTGAGCCGCGGCCAGCATCTGGGCCAGATGGCCTTCGACGGTGATCTTGGGTGGCGTTCCTTTTGGGGTGGGGTGAACCGTGATCCGGCGGATCAGCTCGCGAGTGGTTGCAAGAGCATGCGGATTGTCGCCCGCAGCCAGGCATTCGCGCAGCCGGGCGAGGGTCTGTCGGTAGGCTACGCCGAGGTTCGGCATGATACGGACGGGCGATGGCCTGGCTTGAGCGATCGCCATACGCAGCCTTTCCGTCTCCGCTTCTGCAGCAGCCAGTTTGGCAGAGAGGCCGGCGCTGCGGAGCCCGTCGGCGATGGCGTCCAGCAGGTTCTCCAGCTTTCGCTCCGCCGCATCCAACTGCTTTTGGAGATGGGCGCTCACCTGCCCTTGCTCGGCAGCCAGCCGGTTCCACTCGGCGGCATAGGTCTCGGCAAACGCCTCCAGCAAGACGGGGTCCATCATGTTCTCGGCGAGCACCGTCAGAACGCGTTCTTCCAGGAAGTCCCGAGGCACCGCCCGGCGATGATCGCAGGTCCCCCGCGGGACGTTATTGCAGGAGTAGCGACTTCCGGCGTTTGCCGCGAAATTTCCACCACAGGCGCCACAGAAGATCTTGCCGGACAGCAGGTGACCCGGTCGACGCCTTTCCCAAAAGCGGGTGACACCGGTCTGAGCGTCCTTGGGTGCGGCAGCCTCGGCCAGGCGCTGTTGCACCCGATCCCAAAGCTCGTTTTCGATCAAACGAAGCCCAGGCGCCTGGCCCGTGACGCGCTGTTCAGTGGGGTTCAGTCTGCGGTGATGCTGACCGGTCTGCGGGTCGATGACGCGGTGACGGCGGTTCCAGCAGATTTCGCCGAGATAGGCGCGGTTGCGCAGAATGCCATCGGCGTGGCTGGGCCGTCCTCGCAAGGTCATCGCATTCCAGCCGGCGCCTCGAGGGGACGCAACCCCTTCGGCGTTCAGGCGGCGCGCGATCACCCCGGGCGTGACACCTGCGGCGTACTCCTCAAAGATCCGCCGCACGACCGAGGCCTGCTCTGGAACAATTTCCCGCAAGCCCCGGTCGATCTCCCCATCGGCGCGAAGGACGCTGGTGACACGGCGATAGCCATAAGGCGTCGGCCCGGTGGCTCGCCCGGCCCGGACGCGGCCTTCCAACCCACGGCGAGTCTTTGCCGCAAGATCCTCCAGATAGAGCGCATTCATCGTGCCTTTGAGACCGACATGGAGCAGGCTGACCTCGCCCTCACTGAGGGTCACGAGCCGCACGCGCTGGTATGTGGCGATTTTATAGAAGGCCGCGACATGCTCCTGGTCACGAGAGAAACGGTCCAATGCCTCGGCCAGGACCACATCGACCTCGCCACCCCGCATCGCAGCCAGGAGGGCTTGATAGCCCTGCCGCAGCATGGTGCTGCCGGAGATCGCCGCGTCCTGGAAGGTCAGAACAATCTGCCAGCCGTTCTGCTCGGCCTGGGCACGGCAAATGCGAAGTTGGTCCTCGATGGAGTGTTCAGACTGCCGATCGCTGGAGTAGCGCGCGTAGAGTGCCACTCGGGGAGGCTTCCCTCCGCTGGGCGCCGGCATCGCCGATGGCTTCATCATGGCGACCACTCCTTTTTGCGACCGGCACGGGGGTCTTGCCATTCGCCAGTCACGAGACGCTTGGCCGCTGCCTTTCGGTGGGCCTCGAGCAGCGCCTCGTAAAGCTGATGCGCTGCCTCAGCCTGGCTCACGATATAAAAACCGTTCGTCGTTGCGAAATAGGCATGATCCAGCAGAAACATTCCCATCAGAACCGCCTTTGGGTCGTCCTTTCCGAGGGTGGTCGCCAGGCAAATGCGGAAACTCTGGGGGTCCATGGCCCAACCAAAGCGTTGCTGCGTATGGCGACCAATATGACCGCAGAAGTTGCTGATCGAGAGCGGATTGCCATGCTTGGATATCCATAGACGCCTTGGGGCCTCGGGACGATCGGCCGCGAGGCAGCGGGACTGTTGCGCGAGAAGGCGCGGTCGATGAACCGTGAGGTAGCGTTCCAGGGCAGGCTGCAGAATGGCGGGAAAGCTCTTTTCAATCTCTCGCCCCCCCTTGGTCTCCTCCGCCGGAAAGACAAACCGCGACATATCCCCTGAGCGCAGCAGATGGCGTCCGATCTCGATGCCGTGGAAATTGCGCCGCCGAAAGGGCCTCAGAGCCAGGAGGGCGATGATGAGGCCGTCGCGATACCGGTCGGCCGCCTGGCGGGGATTGATCTCAACCATGGCCTCAGCCTCGGTCATGAGATCCAGCCCGAGGCGTGCCAATTCCCGCGAATCTTCAACGCGCTCCGCCTTGCTGCGCAGCGGCACGGCCATTTGCTGCAGGTTGGCCCGCGCGGCACGCATCCATTCCCAATCAATCGTTGGGAACATGGCATTCAACGCCATGATGAGCTTGGCCATCGTGCTGGCGACAGTAACCGGTGCACGGTCCTGCATCAGATAGTTGATGAAGGCCCGGACGCGCTCGCGGTCGACACGCTCCGCTGGCGCGTCGGCCTGATGCAGCCAGCCATTGAGCTTCAGGAAGCCCAGCCAAAGCCCATAATTCCCCATCACAGCGTCACGGGATGCAGGCCGCCATTTCGCGCCCTTGCCGCCAGCCTGGAGGATGGATCCGCCTCGGCAGGCCGCATCCCAGGCTGTCCGATCCGCAACCGGCCACTCCGAGAAGGGAATTCGGATGCGCTGCGGCGCGACGTCACTCTGGCGGGTGCGGCGCTTGCGGCGTTCCATTATCTCCTCCCCTTTCGAGAGCGGGTCTGGGGCGCGGTTCTGACCGTTGCTTTGCGTTTGGCGGCCTTTCCAGTCAGGTGTGCCTCGATCAATGCGTCGTAATGAGCCGTGGCTGCGACACCTTGCCGGTCCACATAGGAGCCGAGCGTGGTTTCCAGGGTCTCATGCCCGAGATGTTCCTTCACGACGTAGATGGCGGTGGGGTCGTCATCGAGGATCAGCTTGGCCGAGAGGTGACGAAAAAAGTGAGTGGTGGCGTCGATGCCCACGCGATCGCGGATCTCGGTCTTGATGTTGTGGCTCAAGGCTCCGAGGGTCTTGGACCGCCCCGGTTTACTGCCCGGGAATATGAAATCCGAGGGGAAGTCGCTCAGCAGTGGTCTGTGCAGCTGGAGGTAGGCTTTCAGCATTGTCGCCAGGCGCGGCGAGAGCTCGGTTTCGATTGGAACCCTGTTCTTGACCTCAGTCTCGTGGATCGCAATGACCACCCGTCCGTCCGGCCGCAGCAGCACATGTTTGCCAAGGGTCAGGCCGCCGAGATTTTTGATCCGCCAGCACTTGGTCAAGCTGAGCGCAATCGCGAGAGCCGTCTGATACTTCAGGGCCAGAGGGGGGGTACTGGTGCCTGTCCGCTTGACGTCCCTCTCCACCTCGGCCGCCATCGCCCAGGGCAAATTGATCATCGCGTCAGTCCGCCCCGCGTCATCCATGGCTCGCAACCGGGTTTTGTTGCGGTCCGTGATCCCGCGCTTGGGCATCTGCAGTTTTTTGGCAATATCCTGCAGCCGCGCGAGATCAGGGCCTGACATTTTGAGGTGATGCTTGGCGATCGCGACTGCCAGGCTGGCGATTCTGGCGTTGACGTAGCTTCGTTCACCACCAGCCCGTTCAAGGTGATAGGTGCAGGCTTTGTGGATCAGCTCGGGCGTGATGACGGCCTGCAGATCGACGAGGCGAGCGGGATCCTCTCCACTGTTCACCAAGGCGCCCAGCATCAGACGCAGATGAACCCGGTTGCTTTCGACGGTGGCGGGGCTGAGCGCCCGGCGACGAGGCAGCCGGGCAAAGATGTCAGATTGGGTGCCCCCGGCCAGCCAGCGTTCCACGTCGGTCAGCAGGCTCGGCGGATACGTGCTCCGGGCGGGGTGTAGTACAGGCTGTTGTCAGGCACGGTCAGCTGGGTGGCAGGCCAGCCTGGCACGCTGGATACGGCGTTGTTCCAGGCGAGGACGGTCTCGCGGAAGTTGGTTTCTGGATCGGCGATCAGACTGCGATGAATGAGGTCGTCGCGGTGTCTTGCCATGAACTCGTCGTTGACCTGGCACGGTTCGATGTCGAGGCGGGTGCAGCAGCGTGCAAACCGGCCCAGCACCGCGGCAGGCCCCTTTCCGACAAGGCGAACCAACAGGGCACGCCACGCCTCGGAAGGCGGAGCATCAATCCTGTTTGGGATGTTGATGACGCCGAGATGCAGCAATGCGAGACCGGCGTGCGAGCGCACATTGCTCCAGCGCCCCCTTGAGATCCCCACCATGGCGCCGGTCTTGTGGCGGATCAGATCCCTGATGACGGGAGGGCTGGCGGGGATGCCTTCCAGCATTTTGCCGGCGGCTTTCGCCAGAGTGTTGAGGGAGGAGACCATCTCCCGGCGCAGAGCGAGGGGCAGGGAAAGATCGTCACGGATGCGCTGGCTGACCTCCGCCATGGTTGTGGGCAGGCCGCTCGAGCAAGGTCAATCTACCTTCTCCTTTGTGGTCACGCGTGGTCTCCTGTGTACGTGTGTGATCTATGCTGGACAATCGTGACTGCATACCACCGATGTTCATCGGATTTAGTTGAGGCGTGTAGTCACGGCAGGTAGATTTCTTGTGGACATACATGGACTCCAGTGTCCCTCTGCTCCCTCAGCGGCGTCGGGCGGCGAGGAAGATCTGGAGGTCGGTTTCCGAGATGCGGAGCGCGCGGCCGATGCGGTGAACCGGGAGATCGCCATCGGCGATGCGGCGGCGAACCGTCTTCGTTGACGTGTTGAGGCGGCAAGCGACCTCCTCCACGGTCAGCAGCGGCACGGTGGTGCGGGTTTCCGGCTTGGGGCGGGTAGTGATCACGAGATGTTCTCCGGCGGGGTGGCGAGACCGGCCTGCTCCCAAGCCTTACCTGCCGCCTGCCGCGCCAGGGCGCGGACCAGGTCCAGCAGGAGGAGGGACCGCTGCTCATCGGCCAGCCCCACCTGCACGGAGGCGTGGGTGTTCCCGGCCATGTCGAGCGACTGGTCGGAGGAGGCTGTGATGGGCAAAGGTTTGGGGGCGGCCATCGCGTCAGAAAGCCGTCACGACGGCCAGCACGCATGAGCGGCAAGGCCGGTGGGAAGCTGAGGAGCACTCCGATTAGGCCGAGTGAACTTCCCAAGCGACTGAAATTAAATTGGAAAATCGGCAGACAAGAAAATTCGAATCCTGACGCCTAAAACACTTGCTTATCCAGCGAATCGGATGACCACCCCGAGGGACTGTATGGGTGAGTGATTGTCCTGGTGCTGGCCTTATTCGTCAGCGCTGACGTTTATGCGGCCTGCGAGGCTCGACGATCGTCAGAGAGTCGGGCGAATTATCGTCAGCGCTGACGCAAAATAGACGAGCGCGGCGAGCGCATCCGCGGCGGCCGCGCGGGCCGATCGGCCCTCCTCGGGCGGGGCCCAACACCACGGCGTGAGCTCGCGGATGCGGTTGTTGCGCCAGAGACGCTCGGCGTTATCGGAGAGGCGGCCTACGAAGTTGGTCTGCAGTCGCGGCAATCAGACCGGCCATGGCGCCAGACAGAGCAGGACGCGGCGTCAGTTCAGCCTGGGCCTGAGCTTCCCAGAGGCCGTCAGGTTTCACTTGGTCAAGTTACCGTGCGCAGTTCCGGGGGGAGGAAGAAAAGCCGACCGGCGCCACAGCAGCCAGGCGACTCTCACACTTGAATGTTACGGGTACAGAAGCGAGCCCTGCTTCGGGGTGGGGGCAACAGCAGGCTCGGGCTTCCCTGCCCCCCGTGCCCTGCTGCCCGCGCTGCGGCTACCCCGGCGGGCCAGCGCCGTCAGTGCCTCCCGCAGGACATCATTTGTCGACAGTTTTGTCCGTGCACGGGCATCCAGGATAGCGGAGTGGACAGCGCGGGTTATCCGAATTGTAATCAGTTTGCGCCTTTCCACATATCGAGCTTGCCGCTCGGCACCAGACAGCGCCTCAGATTTGCGGTGGCGATCCATTCATCACTCCGCGCGAAAAGGTCAGCGCGGATAAAATGCGTCTATGCGACGCGGCTCATCAACAAATTCTAGGCAGGCGCGAGCCGCGCAGGGTCAACAGGTCTGCACATCCGGACATCCCTGGCGTCGCTGGGTTGACCTTAATTCGCGTTGTGCCTCCGGAAATGGAGTGCCCGGCGGATTACAAATGTACTTGCCCCGGCTTCGTGGACACCCCGAGGCTTGAGACGGAGGTGTTTGAGATGCCACAATTCGGAGTGCCCTACCGACAGGAGTTCCGGCGGCAGATGCTTGAGTTGGTCCGATCTGGGCGAACGCCGTGGGACCTATCTCGTGAGTTTGAACCGACGGCGCAGTCGATCTGGAACTGGGTTTGCCAGGCGGAGCGCTATGGCAGCACGCACAAGGACGTCGGCGTCACCAGCGCCGGGCGCAAGGAGCGACGAAGCTCCGACTTGAGAATCACCGCCTGCGCCAGGAGCGCGACATCGTGGCATAGGCGGCGGCCGTCGGACGCATACGTCCGACCGCGCGGGAGAAGGCCCCGGTCGGATCTTCGAAGCCATGAGCGCGCTAGCCAAGCCGAATTCCCCATCGCCCCCATGCCCCGCGTGCTGGGCGTCTCGGTGCCCGGCGGCCACGCTTGCCGCAGCCGCCCAGCTTCGATCCATGCCACGAGCGATGCAGTACTGCGGCATCGGATCCGCAAGATCCACGCCGCGTCGTAAGGCCCCTATGGCGCGCCGCGGGTGCAGGCCGAGGGCACGGCTGTCGCCCGAAAGCGCGTGGCGCGGCTGATGCGTGTGCCGGGGGTGTGCGGCGCCTCACGGCGCCGCTTTCCAACAACGACGGAGCGAGAGCCGAGCCACTTCGGCAAAGCCCTGGCAGGGCAGCGCCAGGATACAAAATCAGCACCAGGATCCAAGCGAGATCCGTGACGCCGTCACCGATCGCCGGATCGTCGGTCTGCAAAATGGGGGTGCCGAGCCCGCCAATGGGCTGATGCCCAGCACCCCCATTCACGTCACACGTTGCGGCGGCGGCGCAGCAGGCCCAGGCCCAGCAGGCCAGCGCCGAACAGCGCGAGCGAGGCGGGCTCCGGCACGGCCACGATTTGCGAGCTGGCATTCACAGCGGCACCGGCCGCGCTGAAGATCGCGTTGATCACGATGGTCTCGGAAAACAGCGTGTTCGGCAGCGAAAGGCTCTCGTAGATCACCGGCGAGGCGTTGGAGCCCGGCGTGGTGAAGGTGGCCCCGGCCAACTGCGTCGTACGGTTGAACGCACGGTTCAGCGCATCGGCATAGTTGTTGATGCTGACGCTGGTCACGCCCAATCCGTTCACCAGCAGGTTCGCGGTGAGCGTGCTGGCCAGGCTGGCGAAGACCCCGCCCGCGCTCAGGCTCGGCACATCGGTCTGCGTCACTTCGACGCGCAGCCTGTGCGAGCCCGTGCCATAGCCAGCGAGCGCGGAGATGGTGGTGCTCTGCGCGACCAGGTTCGGCGCATCCACCACCGGGATGCCGACGGCAAAGGCGGTCACCACCGAGAAGCGGCTCGTCGCGCCATTGACGACGAGGCTGCCGGTGCCGGAAGTAGCGGACAGGGCGCCCTGCAACACATTGTCCTGATAGACCCGGAAGCTGAGGGTCGGGGCCGCGATGGCGGCGGTGGAAACAGCGGCGACGCCGAAGATGGCGACGGCGGCGGCCAGATACGTCTTCATGGAGCTTGGACCTTCCGAGGGGGCAGATGAACCGGTGCGGTGCATCTGCCCCTTGCACAGCACATCCCGTGCCACGAATTTTACAATTCAAAATCAATATCTTGTGGGCCACTTAGGTCAAGACCCGGCCGGTCTGTAAAGCCGGCCGACAAGCGCCCGCCGGCTGATCCTGGCGAAACGGAAGGCCAGCGGCGACCAGCAGCAGGAGCACGAGCGTGAAGAAGACCCAGCCATAGATCAGGTGATCCGCCGCCGCGGCCTCGGCGCTGCCGAGCTGATGGCCCAGCAGCACGATCCCCAGCGCCCGCAGCCCATTGGCCAGCACCGGCACCACCAACGCCAGGACCATCACCGCCACGCGCCGCCCTGGGCTGCGGAACATCACCGCCGCGTAAAGCGCGCCGAAGGCCAGCGAGGCGATGAGGAAGCGCAGCCCGGCGCAGGCTTCGGCCACCAAGAAGATGCCGGCCGGGATCTCGATGGTCAGCGCATCGGCGAAATGCGGGATGCCGAGCAGCGTCAGTCCGGTAACGATCATCCAGGCGGTCAACCGTTGCAGCAGCGGCACCAGAAAGGCGCCGAAGGGCACCAGGAACACAAGATAGGCCAGCGGCACGGCGAAGGCGCGGAACAGGCGCCAGCCGAAAACGCCGAGGAACCAGGCGGGCACCAGCCCCAGCGCGGCGAGTTGCCGCCCCTCCATGAGGCCCAGCCGGTCCGCCAGCCACCAGCCGGCGCCGAATCCGGCCGCCATGGGCAGCGCCAACCAGCTCGGTTCGGCCAGGCCCGTGAAGCGCGCCCGCCGCGTCCAGCCGAGCCAGAGCGCGATAGGGAGAACAAGCCAGCAGTGGTTATAGGCGGTGGAGCTGGACCAGATGCCCAGCGCCGCGCTGATCTCCGCCTGGAAGGCCCAGCCCAGCAGCGGCAAGCCGGCTAGAAAGAGCATCGCCGCTCGCTGGAGCCTCATGCCGCGGGCGCCAGCAGCGCATCCAGCCGCCGCAACGTCACCGACCAGTCATGTCCCCGCTCCATGGCCAGCCGCCCCGCAGCCCCCAGCGCCGGGTGGCGCCCGCACAGCACCTCGGCGATGGCCTGGGCCGTCGCGGCGGCGCCATCGGCCACCAGCAGGTCCCGCCCAGGCGTCGCGCGGATGCCCTCGAAGGCGGGGCTGGAGGCGATGACGGGCCGGCCCATCGCCATGGCCTCCAGCAGCTTGTTCTGCACGCCGCGCGCGATCAGCAGGGGCGCCACCGCCGCCGCCGCATGGGCGATATAGGGCCGCGTGTCGGCAACGCGGCCGGTGACGTGGATATCGGGCTGGGCCGCCAGGGCGCGCACAGCCTCGCTCGGCCGGGCGCCGACGATGTGGAATTCCGGCGCGGCATCGCCCCCGCGCAGCAGCGGCATCACCTCCCGCGCGAACCAGAGCACGGCCTGGATATTGGGGCGGTAATCCATCGTCCCGGTGAAGACCAGCGCGGGCCGGCCCAAGGTGTAAGGATTCCTGAAAGCCAGCGCCGGATGGAACCGCGCCAGGTCCACGCCATTGTCCACCCACCCGGTGCGCGAAGCCGCCTCGGGCGCCAGCGCCGCGAAACGGTCGCGCTCGGGCTCGGAAACGAGGATGGTATGATCGAAGCCCGCCGCCGCCTGGCGTTCGTAGGCCAGCAGCGTGCGGGCCTCGCGCGCCCAAATCTGGCGGCGCGGCATGGCCGCCTCGGCCGCGTAGGCAAGCCATTTCTCGCTATCCACATCCACGAGGTCGAGCACGCGGGCCGGCACCGCGCCCCAGCCGGGGGCAGCGAGCACATATTGCGCCATGGCCGAGGAATAGGCGAAGGCCGCGTCATAGCGCCCCGCCGCCAGGCCATGCGCCACCCAGGCCCGCAAGCGCGGCGCGTGGAACCAGCCCAGCGTCAGCGGCAGGCCCGGCCGGGCGCGCACCAGCGCCCGCGCGCCCGCCGCGAGCCCCAGCCGCACCGGCACGCATTCCACCGCCGCGCAAAGGCCGCGCAGCCTCGGCAGGTGATCCTCATCGGCCGGATCATCTGAAAGGCAGCCGAGATCCACCTCGAAGCGCCGCGCCAGATGCTCCAGGAGATGCCAGGAGCGGATGCGGTCCCCCTTGTCCGGCGGGTAGGGCAGGCGATGGGCGAGGAAGAGCAGTCGTGCCATTCGCCCTATCCCAAGCCGCGCACGATGGGCGGGCCCAACAGATTGGCAAGCCGCAGCGGCAGGCGCCGCCAAGCCGAGATCATCATCTTGTACTTCGGGTTGGTCGGGTTGTGCTCGGCCAGGCTCGCGCCGGGGCGCAACTGATAGGCGTAGTGCAGCGTCTGCGGCGTGAAGCCCCAATGCTGCTTGAAGGCATAGGCGCCGGTGCCGGTCTTGCTGCGGCCGAAGTCGAAGAGTCGCGCGCCGCGCTCGGCGCCGGCGCGGCGCATCACCTCCCAATACATGAAGTCATTGCCGGCCAGGGCGCGCGCGGCCGTCGTGCCGCCGCCGTAATAGGGCAGCACCTCGTCGCGGAAATGGAAGTTCAGCACAGAGGCGATGGGCCGGCCCTCATGCAGCACGGTCAGCACATCGCTTTCCGCCGCGAAGATTTCGCCCAGCAGGCGGAAATAGCGGCGCGGGAAGACAGGCGTGCCGAGGTTCAGCACGGATTGCGCATAGATCCCGTGCAGCCGGTCCGTGTCGTGATCGCTGATGGAGGTGAGCCCGTTCTGGATCCCCTTGCGCACCATCGCGCGCTGCTTGCGCGGAATGGCGGCGAGATCGGCCTCGGCCTGGCCGGTCATCGCCTTGCGGAAGGTGGTGTAGAGCGCGCCGCGCTCAGGCCAACCCAGGTCGGGCTCATGCAGATGACGGAATTCCAGGCAGGGCGCGCCCAAGCGGCGCTGCAGGTCGAGCGCGTGTTCGGTGAGGGCGGCAGCGGCCTCCTGCGTGGCGGCGACCGGCCCGCCATAGACGCAGAAGGGCGTGGAGATCAGCGCATCGCCAAACAGCCAAGTCTTCATCCGCGCCAAAGGCAGGATGCCGACCACGGCGCCATCCTGCTCGGCATAGCTGAAGTGGGTGGCGTGGCCGAAGGCCTCCTCGATCACGCGGCGCCAGCCGGAGAGGTGAAACATGGTCGCCTCCGGCCGGGCGCGGACGAAATCATCCCAGGCGCCGGCCGAGGAGGGGGTGAGGGTGTGGATGCGGAGCGCCATGTCAGGCCGCCGCCAGCGTCGCGGCGTGCAGCGCATCCATGCGGCCCCAGGCGAAATCGCCCAGCAGCCGCTCCATCCGCCGCGCCATGCTGCGCTGGCCGACATAATGGCGGAACCCCGCACGCATCCCGGCATTGACGACGCGCGGCTGGTCCGGATCCACCTCCCAGGGGTGGAAGTAGAAGATCCCCTCGCGCCCATGCACCGCATTCACCCGCCGCAGCCCAAGGCGGAACAGCCAATAGGGCATCAACCGGAACCACCCGCCGCCCGAGCAGGGGAGGTTGCGGCCATGGACGCGCAGGATGGTCATGGGCAGTTCCATCACCCCATCTGGCGCGGGCCAATACGGCACCACCGAAGTCTCGGCCGAGCCATAGGTATCGTGATGAATGGGGAAGATGGAGGAGCTGTAGAGATGCCCCTCCTCGCGCAGGATGCGATGCGCCCAGGGGGTTTCCGCCGCGCTGATCGAGAAGGTGGGCGCGCGATAGCCCAGCACCGGCGTGCCGGTGATGCCCTCCAGGATGGTTTTCGCGCGGCGGATGTCGCGGCGGAAGGCGGCCTCGCCGATCGCATCCACACGGTCATGCCCATAGCCATGGCTTGCGACTTCGTGGCCCGCGGCGGCGATGCGCAGCACCAGCTCCGGATGGCGCTCCGCCACCCATCCCAGGATGAAGAAGGTGGCGCGCACATCGGCGCGGGCGAAGCTTTCCAGCACGCGATCCGTGCTGGCCGCCACGCGCGATTCCAGCGCGGACCATTGCCGGCGCTCGATCACCTCCGCGAAGGCCTGGACCTGGAACCACTCCTCCACATCCACGCTCATCGCGTTGCACAGGCGGGGGGTCACCACCGCAGCCTCCCCGACTTGCCATAACAAAGCCGGCCCACCCAGCCGAGGCGATCGGCATATTCCTCCAGCGCGCGCTGATTTTCTTCGGCGCGGTCCGCGAGACGCTCGAAGAGATCGGAGTTGGAAGGCGGCTGCGCCTCGATCGCCTCATACCGCGCGGCGGCAGGCGCGAGGGAGGGCCCGCCGAGATCTTCCTCCAGCTCCTGCGCCGTCATCTGCGCCATCTCGGCGGTGATCACGCCCGCCTCCTCCAGCGCCGCGCTCAGCATGATGCGGGCGCAGAGCCGATTGACGCGGCGGGGAATGCCGTCGCTGTGGCGGAAGACGACATCCAGCGCCTCGGGCGCCCAGGCGGGGCGGCCCTGCCAGCCCACCGCGCGCAGGCGATGCAGCACATACTCATGCGTCTCCTCCCGCGTCAGCCCGGTGAGGTGGTAGGAGGCGATGACGCGCTGGCGCAGTTGGTCCAGGTCGGGGCTCGCCATCATCCGGCGCAGCTGCGGCTGGCCCATCAGGATGGTCTGCAAGGCCTGCTGCCCGGGCAGCGTCACGTTGGAGAGCATCCGCAGCTCCTCCAGCGCGGAGGGCGGCAGGCCCTGCGCCTCATCCACCACCAGCAGATGGCGCCGGATGGAAATCCTCATCGCATGGGTGATACCGCGCAGCACGGCGGCCTTGTTGCCCTCGGGCTCGGCGCCGAAGGCATGCGCCACCATGCGCAGCACGTCATCGCCGCTGACCAGCGTGGTCGTGATTCGCGCGATGACGAAGCCCGCCGGGTCCAGGTCGTCGCAGAGATGCTCGATCAGCGTGGTCTTGCCCGCGCCGACCTCGCCCGTGATGACGATGAAGCCCTCGCGCTGCGAAAGCCCATAGACCAGATGCGCATGGGCGCGGCGATGCACGCTGCTGGGGAAGAAAAGCCGGGCATTGGGCGTCATCTGGAAGGGATGTTCGCGCAAGCTGTAAGTGGTGCCGTGCATGGTGGCACTCCTGTGTCGCAGGTGGGGGGCGGGCGGTCAGAAGCTCTGGCGCAGCCCGATGACGACGGTGTTCTGGATGGCGCGGCCGCCGCCATATCGCTCGCCGCGATTGCTCAGCACGTATTGCGCATAGGCGCTGAGACCCGGCGCCAGCTGTGTGACGAGGGAGACGGTGCCGCCATAGACATCGCCCGAGGGCTGCCCCTGTCGCTCCAGCCGGCCATATTGCAGGGCAGCGATCGCCGTCGTCGCAGGCGTCAGCGCATGGGACCAGGTGAAGGTCGCGGAATTGCCCCGCTGCTCATAGGCGATGGCCCCGGCCGCGATGGCCACAGGGAGCTGGCGCTCGCTCGCGAGCGTCAGGGCGAAGACATCGCGCGGCCAGGTCTGGGTGATGGTGGCACTCGCCCGGCGGATGCGCAGCAGGCTGCCCTGCGCGCCTAGGAAGGAATCGGCGAAGGGTTGGGCGGCCGGCGCGCCGGTCAACCCATCCACCGGATTGCCGAGTGCATCGAGCGTGGTCAGGCTCAGGAAATCGGCGGCGCGCTGCGCGCCTGTGGTCAGCCTCTCGGAATAGCTGGCGAAGATGCGCGTGCGCCCGCCCAGCGCGAAGACGGAATCAAACGCGGGGGAGCTGAAGCCGCCGCGATGCACATAGCGGAGCGTGAATCCGCTTTCGGGCGAGAGCGCCATGCGGCCGCCGACGGACCACACCGCCTCGTTCAGCTCGAAGCGCGGCGATCCGGAATAGCGCTGCATCTCGTAGCCACCTTCGGCCAGCAGGGCGATGCGGCGGGTGATGAAATAGCGGCCCTCCAGCGTGGCGCTGCGGCGATAGGCGTTCTGCAGCACGCCCGTGCCGTCGTAATCGGTGGAGAGCACCCGCGCCTCCAGCCCCAGCGGGCCGAAGCGGGGTCCGGTGCGCGCCACGCCATAGATGGCATTCGCGGTGAAATGGTCATTGGCGAAGCCGGAGGGCGGGGTGGTGGTGGAGAGCGCGGGGCCCCCACCGACAAGGCTTTGCTGCACGGATTGGAAGGCATAACCGGCCTGCACCGTCGCGAGATCGCCGAAGCGATGCATCCAATAGGGGGCGATCTGATAGGCGATGGTCTGCACCAACCCATCCCGCCCCAGCGTGGGCGTGGTCTGCGGCGCATAGCCGCCCGTGGCGGATTGCGTCGCCGCCGCGCCGCGCACATCAATGAAGATGGCATCGGGCACGATGGTCGCGAGGAATTGGCCGTTGAAGCGCTGCAACACCTGCGGCCGCGAGGGGTCCGAGCCAAAGAGCTGCACGGCGGGCGTGTAGTTCAGCAGCCCTTGGATGCGCCGCGTGTCCACCGCCATCATCAGCCCGGGCGTGAGTGTCGTGATCCACTCGGAGCGCGCGCCGGTCGCGGTCTGCTGCACATTGTCGGTAGCGAGCAGCTGGGCAGCTATGCTGGGCGTCACGGTGAAGCGGCGGGTGGTGAGATCGGCGGGCGGGCTGGTGGCGTTGAAGGGAAAGCCCTGCCCCATCGGCATGAGCGCGGAGTTGCCCAGCGCGGGCACCCCCAGCGCCGGGCCGCGCGTCAGCGGCGCGTCGAAACCCTGCGCGAGGGGCGTGCCCTCGCCGAGCCCGGCCTCGGGTGCCGCAACCTCGGCGCGCGGGGTGGTCTCCATCGGGGGCGGCGGCACCTGCGCGACGGCCAGGCCTGGCAGCAGTAGGATCAGGGCGAGGGGCTCAAGGCGCATGGGCGGCGCCTTCCCCGGCGCGGTTGCCGAAGCTGCCACTGCTGCTGAGCCGCGTGCGGTTCAGCAGCAATTGGAGCACGGGGCAGGCCTCCAGCAGGTCCAGCGCGGCCTCCACCTCGCCGCGCGCAGTGCGCTGCGCATCCACCACCAGCACCACCTGCCCCGCCGCGGCGGCCAAAGCGGCGGCGTCGCTGCTGGCAAGGCAGGGCGGCGTATCGAGCACGAGGATGTGATGCGGCAGGCTGGCGGCGAGGCGGAGCACGCAATCGGCCAGGGTTCCGCCCGGCGCGGCTTCGGTGAGGCGGGGGCGGCCCAGCGGCAGCAGATGGAGGCGGTCCAGCGCCGTGGGCAGGATCAGATCCGCCCCACGCTGCCGGGGTTCGGCCACCAGGTCCCGCAGGCCGGTGCGCCCTTGCAGATTGAGGCTGCGCGTCAGGCCGGCGCCGCGCCCATCCGCATCCACCAGCAGCACGGGGCGCGCCCCGCTGGTCGCGATGCTGGCCGCGAGGTTCAGCGCGATGAAGCTGCGCCCCTCGCGCGGCAGGGCGCTCGCCACCAGGATGATCCGGCGTGCCGCCGCCTCATCCGCTTGGCGCAGCACCTGATGCTGCACCAGGGCGATCTCCTCCTGCGCGCGGCCGGGCCGGCCGCCGGGTGTGACCAGCAGCCCCGCCGCCCGCAGCGCCTCGATCGGGATCAGCGCGGCCGGCGGCAGCGCGAGCAGCGCGGTGACGGGAGGGCGCGGTTTCTCCGCCGCCTCGCGGCGCAGCATCTCGGCCGCGCGCTCCACCAGGTGGCCGCGGAACTGGGCGTCGGCGCTCATGCGAAATGCCTTATCAACTCGGCGGGCATGCCGGTGAGGACGGCCGCGTAGCCGACGAACAGCAGGGCCAGTCCGCCCAGGAAGGCGGCACTGGCCAAGCCCCCGCCCACCCGACGCGGCCCGGTGATGCCGCCCAGCACCGGCAGGCCCAGGGCGCGCAGATCCTGCAGCGTGTAGAAGCTGTGATCGAGGCGCGAGAGCGCGAAGGCCGAGGCCAGGCCGGCCGCCAGCCCCGCCGCCAGCACGGCCGAGAAGAGCAGCAGCCGGTTGGGCGCGATGGGCCGCGTCGGCAGGCTCGGCGGGTCCACCACCTCCAGCCGCACGCGGTCCGAGCTGTTGCGCGCGGCGCCGGCGATCTGGATCGCCTCGCGCCGGCCCAGCAACTCGTCGTAATTGCGGCGCAGCACGGTGTAGTCGCGGTTGAGGTTCAGCGCCTGAGCCTGCACCTCGGGCTCGCTGCGGGCGATGGCGTCGAGCCGCTCCACCTCCGAGCGGCCCAGCCGCTCCTGGCGTTCGAGCGAGGCGATCTGTGCCGTCACATCCACCAGGCGGACGCGCAGCTGCTCCAGCAGCGGGTTGGAGCGCGCTGCGGCTGTGCCGCCGCGCGGGGCGCTGCGCGCGCCACCACCGCTGCCGCGCAGCTCCGCCACGATGCCGCGGGCCGCGACCACATCGGGGTGCTGATCGGTGAGGCGCAGACGCAGCTCGCGCAGCGCGCGCTCGGCCTCGGCCAGGCGGCCATTTCCGCCGCCCGCCTCCAGCGCCGGCAGGGCGGGGGTGGCGTCGATCTGCTGCTGGGTGATCTCGCGGCGCGAGCTCGCATCCTGCAGCTCACCCTGCACCTGGAGCACGCGGCTGCGCGCCGCCTCCAGGCGGGAGACCCCGCCCAACGCGTCCGAGGGCAGGATGTCCATGTAGCGCGCCTGGAACTCGGCCCGGCGCTGCTCGGCCTGGCGCAGCTGCGCCTCATAGCTCGCGATCTGCTGCGCGACGAAACTGCGCGCGCTGTCCATCTGCTGCCGGTCATTCGCCGTCGCGGCCTCGATGAAAAGGTTCAGCGTCGTCTGCACCACATCGCGGGCGATGCGGGGATTGCGGTCGCGATAGTCGATGGTGAAGAGATTGCGCGTCTGGGTGGTGATGCGGATCTCGCGCGCCAGGCGCTGGATCAGCGCATCCCGCTCTGCGGCGGCCTCCACGCGCTCGCGCAGGTCGGTGCGGGCGACGACCTTCTCGAGGTTGGGGCGGCTCAGCAATGTGCGTTGCAGCACCTCGACCTGGCCGGCGGGCGTGCTCTCGATCGCGATGCCGCGCAGCAGCAGGCTGAGGATGGCATCGGCATCGGCATAGACGCGGGCGTTGGATTCATACTGGCTCGGCAGCATCTGCACGGCGAACCAGCCGCCGCCGCAGACCAGCCAGGCGACGAGCAGCGCGCTCCAGCGATGCCGGGCCATGGCGGCGGCATGCCGCCTGAGGAGGTTCATCAGCGCCACGGTTCAGAACCAGCCCTGAGGGATGACGAGCGTATCGCCCGGATGCATCGCGACATCCTGGCTAATGTCGCCATCTCGCAGCAGGTCGGCCAGGCGGACGGGGATGCGCGTGGTCTGGGGATGGGCCTCGCCCGTTAGGCTCTCGCGCCGGATGATGGTGGCCCGGTTGCCGGCAGCGAAGCGTGTCAGCCCGCGCGCGCCGATGATGACGTCGAGCAGCGTCAGGCCGTCGCGATAGGGCGCGGACATGGGTTGCGCCACCTCGCCCACCACGCGGATCATGCGGCTGGGCGGGCCCTGGAAGCCGCGCACCATGACGGTGACGCTTGGCTCGCGCACGAAGTCGCGCAGCTTCGCCTCGATGTCGCGGGCCAGGGCGGAGGGGGTCCGGCCGGCGGCCTGGATGTCTGGGACCAACGGCAGGGAGAGCCGGCCATCGGGGCGGACGGGCAGGTCCGCCGCGCTGAGCTCCGGCGCGCGATAGACGAAGACGGTCAGCGTATCGCCCGCGCCGAGGATGTATTCGGAGCTCGGGATGACGCCGCGCTCGGGGGTCTGCGGCAATTGGCTGGCACATCCGGCGAGGATGGCGAGCGGCAGGGCGATGATGGATCGAAGCCGTCGCATGGCGGTTCCTCGGCTGGGGGTGTGGGTCGGTGCGGCACGGCACGTCCCATCAGCCACCCCGCCTGGGTCGTCGGCGGAACTTTCGATGACAAGGATGACTACGCCGGGGCGGGCGTTGTTTCAAGAATATTTTACGTTTCTCTCCCTGTATTATATGTAAATATCAAAATTCTGGAGAAATATTTTCTTTTATTTTTCTATTTTATGAAATATCGGTCGTTATTTCTGAATGTAATTTTCCAAAAATCACGGATGTAAACAATAAATACTAGTATTTTGTTTGACAGTACGGATACCAGGGCGGAATACACAAGAAGAACTGTCGCAACACCAAGCAGGTCACCCGCCATCACCAACATCTTCGGCCACAATATCCGCTCCGACCTGCTGGCGCTCTACCTCGCGGAGGCATTGGCCGTCTTCCTGCTGGCCTATGGGCTGATGGCCTGGGGCTCCGGCGAGGTCGCCGCCATCCAACATGCCGAACTCGCCCTGCTGGCGGCCGCGGTCGCCCTAGCCGCGGGCTTCGCCGCCGGCGCCGCCGGCCTCTACCAGCCGAGCGTCATGGCACGCGCCAGGCGCGCCGCGCTCGCCGGCGCCGTCGCCATCGGCCTGTTGGCGCTCGGCGTGGTCCTGGCGGTGAAGCTCTTCGGCCCCTGGAACCTTGGACTCTCCTCCAATGGGTTGCTGCTGGCCCTGATCCTGGGTGCCGTCGGCGGCATCGCCGTGGCGCGGCTGGCCCATGCGCTGGCCTCGCGCCGGGGCTTCCTCGCCCGGCGGCTGCTGCTGGTCCGCGACCCGCACACCGGCCGGCTGGGCGGTCAGGTGACGACGTCGGGCTCGCCGCTGATGACGACGGAGCTCACCCTTGCGGAGCCCAGCAGCGCAGCGCTGATCGCCCTACTGAGTCCCGCCTGGCTGCGTGCGCACAACCTCTGGGCCATCGTGGCCCCCGCGGGCACCGATGATGCGGCGCTGCGCCAGCATTGCCGCGCCGCCGGACTGCGACTGCTGACGGAGGATGAGTTCCTCGAATGCCGCCTGAACCGCGTGGCCTGCGAGAGCCTGCCGCAGGATTGGCTGGCCACCGCCCGCAGCATCCGTCCCGGCCTGGCCGAAGCCGGCTTCCGCCGTGGCTTCGACCTCCTCGTGGCCCTCACCCTGCTGCTCTTCACCCTGCCTGTCATGCTGGTGACGGCGGCGCTCATCGCGCTCGACGGCAAGGGGCCCATCTTCTACCGGCAGGAGCGGTCGGGCCTGCATCGCCGCGGCTTCCAGCTCTACAAGTTCCGCAGCATGGTGGTGGATGCCGAGGCCGGCGGCACACCGCGCTGGGCCACCGCCGGCGATCCGCGCGTCACACGCATCGGCCGCTGGCTGCGCCTGACCCGCATTGATGAGCTGCCGCAGCTGCTGAACGTGCTGCGCGGCGACATGTCCATCGTCGGCCCGCGCCCCGAGCGCCCGGGCTTCGTCGAGCAGCTGGGTGGCATCATCCCGCACTACCATGACCGCTCCAGCGTGAAGCCCGGCATCACCGGCTGGGCGCAGGTGAACTACCCTTATGGCGCCTCGGTCGAGGATGCGCGGATGAAGCTGGCCTATGACCTCTATTATGTCGGCCGGCGCAGCCTGTTTCTCGATCTGCTGATCCTCGTCGCCACGGTGCGCGTCGTCCTCTTCCAGGAAGGCGCGCGATGAGCCCCGACAGCACGGGATGGTTCCACGCCGGCGCGGCCCTGCTCTGCTTGGCCTGGGCGGTTCTCACGCTGATGCTGGGGCGGGGCCGGACGGCGGCGCTCCTCGCCGCGTGTCTGCTCGTCACGGCGCTTTGGGCCGCGGTGGTGGCCCTGATGCCCGCCGAGCCGCTGGCCGGCGCGGGCGGCGTGTTCGAGGTGCTGCGGAGCCTCAGCTGGCTCGCGATGCTGCTGCTGGTCTGCCACCGCCTGGGGGCGCGGCGCTGGGTGGCCTGGCTGGGGCTCGCGGGTGCGGTGCTGGCGCTGGCCGCGCTCTGGCCGGCGCTGGCGCGCAGCCTGCCGCTGCTGGGATCGCTCGGCTTTCTGCCGCGGCTCGCCCTCTCGCTGCTGGTCGTACTGACGGCCGAGAACCTCTACCGGAACGCGCCGGAGGCCGCCCGCTGGCATGTGGTGCTGCCCTGCATCGCGCTCGGCGGCCTCGCGGGCTTCGACCTGCTGCTCTACGCCGATGGCGCCCTCTCCCGCGCCTATTCCCCCGCCCTGCTGGATGCGCGGGCGGCGCTGACGGCCGTGGCGGCGCCGCTCCTGGCCATCGCCGCCCTGCGCGACCGGCGGGCACGGCGCGAGCCGCCGGTCTCGCGGCAATTCGTCTTCCACGGCGCGACGCTGATGGTCGCCGGGACCTTCCTGCTCGCCATCGGCGCGCTAAGCGAGGCGCTGCGCCAATGGGGCGTGGCCTGGGCCTCGGCGGCGCTGCTGGCCGCAGGGCTGATGGCGCTGGCCGTGGCGCTCAGCGCCGCCTCGCTGCGCGGAAGGCTGCGACGCCTGCTGGCGCGCCACTTCTTCCGCGCCCGGCATGACTACCGGCATGAATGGCTGCGCTGCCTCGCCACCCTCACTTTGCCTGAGGCCGAGGCGCCGGCCGAGATTCGCGCCATCCGCGCCCTGGCCGACCCGGCGGATTCGCCCTCAGGCGTGCTGCTGCTGCGGGATTCGGTCACCTCGGCCTGGCGCTGGGGCGGTGGCTGGAACGCCATCGCGGCCGAGCCTGATGCCGCGCTCCGCGCCGAGGTGAGCGATGCCCTGCGTGACGGCCCATGCCATGCCAAAACGCGCCCGGGCGGCCTGCCGGCCATTACGCGGGCCTATGGCGCGATTCACCTGGTCATCCCGCTGCTGCATCACCGAGACGGCCTGATCGGTGCCGTGTTGCTGGCCCCGCCCCGCGCCCCTTTCCCGCTGGGCCGCGACGCCTTCGCCCTCTTGCAGATGTTGGGGCGCGAGGTCGCGATGTTCGTGGCCGAGCGCCGCGCCGCCGAACACCTGGCCGAGCAGGCGCAGTTGCAGGACTATGCCCGCCGCTTCGCCTTCGTGGCGCATGACGTGAAGAATGTCGGCGCCCAGCTCTCCATGTTGCTGGGCAATGCCGCGCTGCATATCGGCAACCCCGAATTCCAGCAGGACATGCTGCTGACGCTGCGCGCCTCGGCCGAGCGCATCCGAACCCTCATCGCCCGCCTCGATCAGGCCGAGGAGGCGCCCGCGCGGGCGGAGACCGACCCCCTGCCGCGCCTGCGCGCCCTGGCCCAGGGCTTGGGCCGCCCGGTGGAGCTGCTGCATGACGGCGCCGCGGCGCCGCGCATCGCCATGGCCCCGGAGCAATTCGATTCCGCCGTGCGACATTTGCTCGACAACGCCGTGCAGGCCGCGCCGCAGGGCGGGGCGCTGCGGCTGCGGCTGCGGCGTGAGGCGACCTGCAGCATCGTGGAGATCACCGACCGGGGCCCCGGCATGTCCGCCGAATTCGTGCGCGACGCGCTGTTTCGCCCGCTGGCCACGACACGCGAGGCGGGCAGCGGGATCGGCGCCTGGCAAGCACGGGAATTGTTGCGCGGCTGCGGCGGCGATCTCGATGTGGAAAGCCGCCCGGGCCAGGGCACCACGATGCGCCTGCGCCTGCCGCACGCAGCGGGGCTCGCCCGATGAGCAAGCCCAAGCTTCTGGTCATCGAGGATGACGCGGCGCTGGCCGCGCAATATCGCTGGGCCTTCCCCGATTGCCGCGTGCTGCTGGCCGGCGACCGGCGTCAGGCCCTCATGCTGGCCGAGCGCGAGCAGCCCGAGGCCGCGCTGCTCGACCTCGGCCTCGCGCCCGATGCCGAGGGCGTGACCGAGGGCTTCGCCACGCTGGATGGCCTGCGCAGCGTCAGCCGCGGCACGCTGGTCATCGTCGTCAGCGGGCAGGGCCAGCGGGAGAACATGCTGCGCGCCGTGGCGCAGGGCGCCTATGATTTCTGCGAGAAGCCGGTGGACCTCGCCGCACTGCGCACCATCCTGGACCGTGCGCTGCGCCTGCGCGAGCTGGAGGATGAGAATCGCCGCCTCGCCCTCATCCCGCAGACCAGCCCGATCCAGGACATCATCACAGCCGATGAGGGCATGCTCCGCATCTGCCGCACGGTGGAGCGGCTGGCCCTGGTCTCCGTCCCCGTCCTGCTGCTGGGCGAAAGCGGCACGGGCAAGGAGGCGCTGGCCCGCGCGCTGCATGAGATGGGGCCGCGCGCCAAGGGCAGCTTCGTCGCCATCAATTGCGCGGCCATCCCCGAGCCGCTGCTAGAGAGCGAGCTCTTCGGCCATGAGCGCGGCGCCTTCACCGGCGCCGTGCGGCAGGTGGCCGGGCGGATCGAGGCCGCGCATGGCGGCACGCTCTTCCTCGATGAGGTGGGCGATCTCCCGGCGGGATTGCAGGCGAAGCTGCTGCGCTTCCTGCAGGATCAGGTGATCGAGCGCGTCGGCGGCCGCACGCCCATCCGCGTGGATGTGCGCCTCGTCTCCGCCACCAACCAGCCGCTGGAGGCGCTGGCGGAAAGTGGCGCTTTCCGCGCCGACCTGCTCTATCGCCTCAACTCGCTCATCATCCGCATCCCGCCGCTGCGCGATCGCGGCGGGGACAGCCTGCTGCTCGCGCGCTGGTTTGTCGCGCGCTACGCGGTGGAGTTCAACCGCAAGCTGCGCGGCCTGGATGCGGCCGCGATCGCGGCCATCGCCTCGCATCGCTGGCCCGGCAATGTGCGCGAATTGGGCAACCGCATCCGTCGTGGCGCAGTGATGAGCGACGGCCCGCTGCTCTCGCCCGCCGATCTGGAATTGGAACCGGCGGAAGAGGGCGAGATGACCGATCTCAATCTCCGCACGCTGCGGCTGCGGGCCGAGCGCGCGGCGCTGGAGCAGGCGCTCGCCCGCACCCAAGGCGGGCTGGCCGCCGCCGCGCGGCTGCTCGGCATCAGCCGGCCCACCATCTACGCGCTGCTCGACACCCACGGCATCAGCGCCGGCCGCCGCCATGCCGACCACCCCACGCCGCCCCACGAAACGCCCTGAGACGAGGCCGCCATGACCCCCACCGCTTCACACCTTCGCCGCGCGCGCCTGCTGGCGCCGTTGCTGCTCAGCCTCGCGGGAACGCCCGCCCTGGCGCAACCGGCCGAACTGCGCGCGGCGGCGGCCGCCGCCCGGGGGGACCTGCGCGCGGCGCAGATCGAATGGCGCAACGCGGCGCGGCAAAATCCCGGCTCCAACGCGGCACGCCTCGCTCTGGCGGAAGCGAGCCTCGAAATCGGCGATGGGGAGACGGCGGAGCGCGAGGCCCGCGCGGCCCTGCAACAGGGGGCCGATCCCTCCACCGCCATGGCGCTGCTGCTGCGCGCCTATCTCGTCAACGGCCGGCAGGATGCACTGCTCCAGGCCTTCCCCGAGACGGTTCCCGATCCCGGCGGGCAGGTCGCCGCCGCGCGCGGCATGGCGCTGCTGGCGCTCGGCCAGCTTGAGCCGGCGCGTGCCGCGATCGAGGCCGGCCTGCGCAGCGCGCCGGAAGGCGCCGCCCCCAACCTCGCCGCCGCGGCGCTGGCCCAGGCCGAGGGAGACCGCACCGGCGCGGAGCTTCTGATGGACCGGCTGCTGGCGCGCGAACCTCGCCTCACCGAGGCGCTGATCCGGAAGGGCTCCCTGCTCTTTGCCCGCAATGAGCCGGTCGAGGCGATCCAACGCTTCGACGCCGCGCTGGTCATCACCCCGGGCCAGGTCTCCGCCCTGCTGCGCCGGGCCGAGGCGCGCCTTGCGCTAGGCCAGTTCCCAGGCGCCACGCAGGACCTCGACGCCGCCCTGCTCGTCGTGCCGAACAGCGCGGCCGGGCATTACCTGCGCGCCGTGGCGGCCGCGGGCACGCGCGACTGGGTGGGCATGGACCGTGCCCTGCAGCGCGTCGGGCCCATGTTGGGCAGCTTCCCGGATGGCTTCCTGCTGCTCTCCACGGCCAAGCGCGGCATCGGCCAGATGGCGCAGGCCGAGGACGCGGCGCGGCGTCACCTGGCCCGCCAGCCGGCCGATCCGCGCGGCGCCAGGCTGGTCGCGGCCTTTGACCTCCAGGCCAACCGGCCCGGCGATGCGGCGCTCGTGCTGACGCAGCTCGCCGCGCGCGGCGGCGCGGATGCGGAGGCGTTGGACCTGTTGGGCCAGCTGCACGCGGGGGCGGGACGACGGCGCCAGGCGGTCACCGCCTTTGCCGCCGCCAGCGAACTGGCGCCGCAGGACCCGGCGATCCTGGCGCATCTGGCTGCGGCTCAGCTTGGCGTGGGCGACCTGGGCAGCATGGTGCGCGCGGCGCAGGCGGCGCTCACCCTCAACCCCATCCTCCCGGGCATGCGCGAATTGCTGGCTTTTGCGGCGCTGTATCGCGGTGACCTCGACGGGGTGCGCATCGAGCTGGCACGGCTCACCCTGGAGGAGCGGCGCGGGGAGGCCGCGCGCATTCTCGAAGCCTCTGCCCTTATCATGCAGATCAACCTGCCCCCGGCGCGCGCCATGCTGGATGAGGTGCTGCTCGCTGTCCCGGGTTCGGTTGCGGCACGGCTTGGGCTGGTGCGCATCGCGCGGCTCGAAGGGCGTAGCGATGAGGTGGAAGCGCTGCTGGGCGAGGTGCTGCGCCTGGATCCCGCCAACACCGAGGCCGCGGGCCAATTGCTAGACGCGATCCGGCCCGATGGGCCGCGCGTGGCACAGGCGCTGGGCATGCTGCGGGCCAGCCAGGCGGCCGCGCCCACCAACCCCGCGCTGGGCATCCGCCTGGCCCAGGCCCTGGTCCAGATCCGCGAGCCTGCCCAGGCCGTGGCGCTGCTGACCCAAGGCCCCCTGGCCGCGCTGGAGGATGCCGAAATGCAGACGGAGCGCGCCGAGTCACTTGCAGCGGCGGGCGATTTCCCCGCGGCGGAGGCCGCGAGCCGCGCCGCCCTGGCGATGCAGCCGCGTGCGCAGCGGGCGCGCCGGCAACTGGCCGCGCTGCAATTCCGCGCCGGCGATGCGCCCGGTGCCGAGGCCACCCTGCTGCAAGGCCTGCGCGAAGACCCCGCTGACCCGGCGCTGCAGCAGGGCCTGGCCGCCCTGCTGCGCCAGGCGCGCGGCATGGATGCCGCCCAGGACTTCGCCGCCCGCATGGCGCGCGAACCCACCGCGCAGCCTGCCGGGGCGGCGCTGCGCGGGGATCTGCTGCTGGGGGCGGATCAGCCGCTGGAGGCGGCGCGCGCCTATGCCATCGCGCATGCGGAAGGCCCCTCGGCCTATCTCGCCCTGCGCCATGCCAGCGCCCTGCGCCTGGCCGGCCAGCCCGAACCCTCGGCCGCCGCGCTGCGCGCCTGGCTGGAGCGCGCGCCCGATGACAATGACGCGGCAATGATGCTCTCGCAGCTCGACATCGAGGCCGGCCGCCTGGCCGCGGCCGAGCCGCGGCTGGAGGCGCTGCTGGAACGCCGGCCGGATGACGCGCTGGCGTTGAACAACCTCGCCTGGCTGCTGCGCCAGAAGGCGGATCCGGCCTCGCGCCTGCGCGCACGCGGCCTGGCGGAGCGCGGCTATTACCTCGCCCCCGGCACGGATGTGGCGGATACACTAGGCTGGATCCTGGCGCGGGACGGGCATCCGGCCGAGGCGGTGCTGCTGCTGCGGCAATCGGCCCGGCTGCGCCCGGACGCGGTACCGGAAGCAGGTGCCGCCTACCGCCTGGCCTTCGCGCTGAACGCGAGCGGCGCGCGGGCAGAAGCGCTGGCCGTGCTGGCCCCTGCGCTGGAGGCCCTGCCCGCGCCCAGCTTCCCCGAGCGGCCGGCCGCGCTGCTGCTGCTGGCCGAATTGCGCCGGCAGAACTGACGTCATGCGCGACGCGGCGCTGATCGCAACCCTGGGCGCGCTGCTGGCAGCGGTGCTGGCGCAGCCCTTCATCGGCATTCTGCTGTGGAATTGGATCGCCTTCATGAATCCGCACCGGCTGGCCTATGGGATGGCCAGCGAGTTGCCCTGGGCGGTGATGGTGCTCGCCGCCACGCTGCTCGGCTGCCTCATGGCGGGCGAACTGCGCCTGCCGCCGCTGAACGCCACCACGCTGCTCTTCGTGGCGCTGATGCTCTGCTTCACCGCGACCTCCTTCGTCGCCCTCGGCGACCCCGCGGCGGTCTGGGAGAAGTGGGACCGAAGCGTGAAGATCCTGCTCGGCCTGCTGCTGACGGCGGCGATGCTGACGACGCGGCAGCGGCTGCACGCGCTGGTCTGGGTGATGGTGATCTCGCTCGGCTATTACGGCGTGCGGGGCGGCATCTTCGCGCTGGCCACGGGCGGAAGCTATCGCGTCTGGGGCCCGCCGCAGACCATGATCACCGACAACAACCACCTCGCCGCGGCGCTTCTGATCTCGCTGCCGCTGATGAATTACCTCCGGCTGCAATCGGCGCATCGCGTGGTGCGGTTCGGGCTTGGCATCGCCATGGGGCTGACGCTGCTCGCCGTGGTCGCCAGCTATTCGCGCGGGGCGCTGCTGGGCCTCGGCGCCGTGCTCTTCGTGCTCTGGCTGATGAGCGCGCGCAAGTTGCTGCTGGGTGCCGGGCTCGCACTCTGCCTCGCCGGCGTGGTCGCCTTCATGCCGGGCGGCTGGAGCGAACGGATGGGCGGGATCTCCAGCTATCAATCCGATGACAGCGCCTCCGAGCGGCTGGTGCTCTGGGGCATTTCCTGGCGCCTCGCGCTGGATCGCCCGCTGGTCGGCTCCGGCTTCACCGGACCCTATACGCGGGCGGTGGTGGACCGCGTGGCCCCGGGCGGGCCGGCGCGGGCGGTGCACAGCATCTGGTTCGAATTGCTGGGCGAGCACGGCTTCCCCACCTTCCTGATCTGGGCCGCGCTGAGCGGCGTGGGCGTGGTGCAGGCCTGGGGGCTGATGCGCATGGCGCGCGGGCGGGCGGAGCTGGGCTGGGCGGGGGATCTGGGGCGGATGGGGCTGGTCGCCATCGCCGCCTATCTCGTGAGCGGTAGCTTCCTCTCGCTCTCCTACTGGGATTTCTACTGGACGCTGCTGGTGGTCCTCGCCGGCGCGCAGGTGCTGGCTTCGCGGGCGCGGGCGCCCGTGCCGGCGCGGGGCTGGCGCGGCGCCGCCCTGGCCACCCGATGACGGAGACGCGCCATGGATGGCCTTTATTTCCTCGCCATGCTCGGCGGCATTGCCTGGCTCGCCTGGTGGTCGGTGGGGGGTGCCGGCTGGTCGCCCTTCGCGATGCGCGAGGTGTGCGCGGATGATCCGGCTGCTGAGCTTCACCACCCTCTATCCGAACCAGGCCGCCCCCAACCATGGCGTCTTCGTGGAAAACCGGCTGCGCCATCTCGTCGCCGGCGGTGAGGCTTGCAGCACGGTGCTGGCGCCGGTGCCCTTCCACACGCGCGTGCCGGGCGAGGAGATGCGGCAAGGGCTGCGCGTGCTGCACCCGCGCTTCCCCATGGTGCCGGGCCTGGGATTGTGGACGAGCCCCATGGGCCTCTTCTGGAGCGCGCGCCGCACGCTGGAGCGGATGTTCGCCGATGGCTTCGATTTCGACGTGCTGGACGCGCATTACCTGCACCCCGAGGGCATCGTGGCCGTGCGGCTTGGGCAGCTCCTCGGCAAGCCGGTGGTGCTGACCGCGCGCGGCTCGGATGTCAGCCTGCTGCCGCGCTACCCTGGCCCACGGCACGCCATCCTGCGCGCGATGCGCGAGGCCGATGCGCTGATCGCGGTCAGCGCCGGGCTGAAGGACGCGATGGTGGAACTGGGCGCGGACGCCGCAAAGATCACTGTGCTGCGCAATGGCGTGGATCTCGATCTCTTCCACCCCCCCGAAACCCGCGCGCCGCATCCGCCGACGCTGCTTTCGGTGGGGCTGCTCATCCCGCGCAAGGGGCATGACCGCATCATCGCCGCCCTGCCGGAGCTGCCGGGCTTTCATCTGCGCATCCTCGGTGAGGGGCCGGAGCGGGGCCGGCTGGAAGCCCAGGTCCGGGCGCTGGGCGTAGGGGATCGGGTGGCGATGCCAGGCGCCGTCCCGCATGCCGCGCTGGCCGCGCAATATGGCGCGGCGGATGCGCTGGTGCTGGCCTCGAGCCGCGAGGGCTGGGCCAATGTGCTGCTGGAGGCGATGGCCTGCGGCACGCCTGTCCTCGCCAGCCCGGCATGGGGCTGCCGCGAGGCGGTGCAGGCGCCGGAAGCCGGCCGCCTGCTGACCGATTTTTCCTTGGGTGCCATCGTGGCCGGCGTGCGCGCCCTCTTCGCCGCGCTGCCCGACCGCGCCGCGACCCGCCGCTACGCCGAGGGCTTCGGCTGGGCGGAGACGACGGCGGGCCAATTGGCCGTGTTCCGCCGTGTGCTGGGCGGGCCATGCTGAGCCGCCGCCACGCGATGGCCCTAGGGCTGATGCCCTGGCCCGCCCAGGCCGCCTGCGCCCCGGATTTCGCGCGGCTCACGCTGGAGGGCACGGGCGCGCCGGCCGGCAGCATCGCCGTCTTCGGCCAGGCCTTCCGCCCCGGCGACATGCCGCGCGGCAGCCTACCCACAATCCGCCTCGCCAGCGGCGCCGCGCTGGCCACGCAGATGGATGTGCGCAACCGCCACCCCGATGGCTCCGTACGCCTCGCGCAGATCGCTGTCGCTTGCCCGGCCTTGGCGGATGGCGCGCTGGCACCCTGCCTGATGCGCGCGGAACCGCGGGAGGCCGGTGCGGCGCTCGGCGCCACGGGCCGTTCCGCGCTGATCGAGATTCAATCCGGCGGACAGGTCTGGCGGGCCGATCTGATGCAAGGCTTCCCCGGTGCCGATCCCTGGCAATCCGGCCCGCTGGCCGTGCAGGGGCGCCTGGCGCTGCCAGTGACCCTGACCGGGCTCGCCTCGCTGCGGCTGGTCGCGGATGTCGCCTTGCGCGCGGATGGCACGCTCTGGGTCGAGGCTTGGCTGCGCAATGACATCGCCATGCGCCCCAATGGGGGCGAGGTCGCCTATGTCGTCCGGCTGCGGCTGGATGGGCGCCTGGCACTGGAGGCCGAGATCCGCCGCCAGCATCACTACACCGGCTGGGGCCGCCTGCTCGGCAGCACGCGTGCGGGGCCGGCCCCGCCGCCTCCGCTGATCCGCCATGACGCCGGTTACCTGGCAGATGCCGGCGCCGTCGCGCGTTATGGCCTCACTGCCGGGATCGAACCGGCGCTGCTGGCGCGCATGGACGGCGTGATGGCGGCGCCCGGCTGGAGCAAGCCGCTCGGCCCGCGCGGGGTCACGCAGGATATGCGGCAGACGGGCGGGCGCGCGGATATCGGCCCGGCGACCATGCCGCAGGCCGCCTGGCTGATCAGCGGCGACCGCCGTGCGGCCGCCTTCGCCCTGGGCCAGGCGGAAGCCGCCGGCAGCATCCCCTGGCATTTCCAAGACGCCGCGCGCGGCTGCTGGATGGACACGATCCGCTGGCCCGGCCTCTGGACGGATGGGCGCGGTGGGCCCGCCCCGGGTGGCCTGGCCCAGCCCATCTCAGGCGAGACGGGCTGGATCACGGATTGCGCGCATCAGCCTGACCTGAACTTCATCCCCTATCTGCTGAGCGGCCGACGCGCCCTGCTCGACAATCTCCAGGCGCAGGCCGCCTGGGCGGTGCTCTCACAATGGCCGGCGGCGGCCGCGCGCGGCGCCGGTGAGGGGACGAATGTCGTGCGCGGCAATCAGGTGCGCGGGGCCGCGTGGTCACTCCGGCAATTGGAAAATGCCGCCTGGGCCAGCCCCGAGCGCGATGCAAACCGGGCCTGGCTGCGTGCGTCCGCCGATGCGAACTGGGCCTGGATCATCAGCCGCATTCCCGCCTGGACCGCCACGCAGGGCGAGGCGCACGGCCGCATCCCCGGCGAATACGGCACGCCGGGCGTGACACCGCCCTGGCAGCAGGATTATTTCGCCTCGACCGCGGCGAGCGCCGCCCGACGCGGCAACGCGCAGGCGCGCGCCGTGCTGCTCTGGATGTCAAATTTCCTGGTGGGCCGCTTCACGGCAGAACCACGTGGCTTCGCGCCACATGATGGTTGCGCCTATCTCATCGCCACCGGCACGGCGCGCGGCTGGGCCGAGATCGGCGCGGCCACCCGCGCGGCGGGGCTCTCCAACGGCATGGGCTGGAGCAAGACGGAGGGCGACTACGCGCAACTCGCGCTGCAATCCCTGGCGGCGATCAGCGATGTGCTTGAACTGCCGGCTTCCCGCGGCGCCTACGCCTGGCTAGCGGCGGCCGGCGCGCCCTTCACCCGCCCGCAAGATTTCCGCCGCGACCCGGCCTTTCACATCGTGCCACGCGGCGCGGCCCCCTGCCGGGACTGAGACCCGATCCGGGAAGCGGCGCCTCATCAAGGGAAGAGAGCGTCCGGCGGCTGGGGCCGGGGCTCTGTCTTTGCGCTGGACGTATGGCCGCTCAGCGCGCCCGCAGCGTGCCCAGCGCCAGCAGCCCACGCGCCGCGATCTCCCGCCACGGCGTCGGCCAGGCGGCGACGCCGGCCTTGATGCGCAGGGGCCAGGCCTTGCAAGGCTCCGGCAGCAGCCGCCAGATGCCGCGCACCGCGGCGTGATCCTGCCGCGCGAAGGCGATGTCTAGCGCCTGGACGCGCCGCCGCGCGACACTCTCGCCGATCAGCCGGTCCAGCGGGCGCAGCGAAGGCCGGCGCGCCAGCACATGCTCGAGAATGGCGGCATCGCCGAGATTCATCGCCTGCACATCCGCGGAATGGCCGCCGGCATGCTTGCGGATCATCACCAGCGGGCGATGCACGATGCCGATGGGCGCATGCTCGCAGAGCAGGAGGATGGTGGCGAAATCCGTGCCCACGATGCGCCCCACCGAGGCGTCCCAGCCGCCGAGACCCAGCAGGAACACCCGGTCAGCGACCATGGCCGAGGGGAAGAAGGGCTGGAAGCCGATCACGCGCGCCACGATGGCTTGGTCGAAGGCGCCAAGCCCGCCCGGCGCCAGCAGGCGCAAGCCCCGCCAAAAGCCCGGGGGCGCATCCGCGAATTTGGTGGTCATGGCGCAGACGCCGTCCCGCAGCAGCACGAAATCCGCGAAGCCCACGCGTAAGCGGGGCTCGGCCGCCCAGAGCGCGGCCATGGCCTTCAGGAAATCCGGCTCCCAGATGTCATCGCTGTCACAGAAGGCGACGAGCCGCCCGCGCGCGACGGCAAGCCCCGCATTGCGCGCCAGCAGGTCCCCGCCATTCGTGATGCGCAGCACCCGCACCCGCGCGCCATACTGCGCGCCCACCATCTCGGCCGTGCCATCGGTGGAGCCGTCATCCACGAGGATCACCTCCAGCGGCGGATGGGTCTGCGCCAGCACGGCGTCCAGCGTCTGCGGCAGCAGCGAAGCGCGGTTCCAGCTGGGAATGACGACGCTGATCTCCATCACGCAGGCCGGCCCGCGCGTTGGAAGACCAGATCCGCCATCTCGAAATCACGGCGCAGCAGTGGCATCGGGCCGCGCGGCTGGCCGGCGATGTAGGAGGCGGCGCCATAGTCATTCTCCACCTCGAAGGTCGCGAAGCCCGCATCGGTGAAGAGCGCCAGCAGCGCCTCCACCGAGCCGCCCATGCCCAGCAGCGCGTCGCGCTTCACCTCGATCAGGATCTGCACGTCATGCCGCAGGCGCGGCAGCAGCGCGGCGATGCCCTGGATGACCATCCATTCCGCGCCCTCCACGTCGATCTTGATGAGACGGGCGGCGAGTAGATCCTCCAGCGGGACGATCTCGGCGAGCGGCCGCCCCTCGACCGTCGCCTCCAGCACGGCGCCGGAGCGCGCGGCCTCGCTCGCGATGATCGTGGTGCCGCCGAGGTTGCTGTCATCGTGCAGATAGACGGCGACGGGGCCTGCCACGGCGGTTGCGGCCATGTTGCGCGCCTGGATGTTCGTCGCCCCATTGGCGGCGATGTTGCGCAGCAACCGCGCGAAGATCCAGGGCGAGGCCTCCACCGCATGCACCCGCCCCGTGGGGCCGACCAGCCGCGCGGCCAGCAGGCTGTGCAGCCCCACATTGGCGCCGACATCCACCATGATGTCGCCCGGCCGGAGTGCCTGCTGGAAGAGGCGGGTGACCGCCGGTTCCCAGACGCCGAAGAAATAGACGAAGCTGTGCACCACATCCGGGAAGCCGCCTTCCAGCCGCGCGCCGAATCGCGTCCGCGCCTCGATGCGGAAGCTGCGCCAGAGGATGTGCGGGCGCACCACGCGGTCCCAGAGCCACAGGCGCAGGCGCGGCAGGCCAGGGCTGCGGAAGATCACGCGCAGCCCCGCGCAGGTGCTGCGTAGCGCGAAACGCCCCGCCCTTGTCTCAGCCAGAGCGTTCATGGGCTTGCCTCGATGGTGAAGGGTTCGGCGCAGCTATAGGCGGCGCGCTCATCCGCGCCGGCCTGGGGCGAGAGGCACAGGAAGCGCAGGAGGTCGCGCCCCTCCCGCAGGTCGGAAAGCCAGGCGGTCAGGGCGATGCGCCGCGCCGCCCAGCGCCGCCCGGCACGCAGATTGTTCATCGCCAAACCCTTGCGCGCGCTGTAGAGCGCCCAGCGCGCCTCCTGCCGGAAGCCCTGCAGCAAGGGGTCCCGCGCGGCCAGCGTGAGGTAGCGCAAGGAGCGGGTTCGGAGCCGCGCGCTGGACCCCGTGAGCCCTCCGCCGATGCGCCGCCACGCATAGACCTCCCGATCCAGCAGATGCAGCGGCGCCAGCCGCGAGAGGCGGGTGAGCAACAGCACATCCTCGCCATAGTATAGGCCCTCGCCGAAGCCACCCGCCTGCAGCGCCAGGTCCCGCCGCATCAGCGTGGCGCCCAGATGCATCCAGAAATTCGCGAGCAGCCGGCGGGTCAGCGCATCGCCATCCAGCATGCCCGCCGGCGCCAGGGCGGGGGCGGGAAGCAGCGTGCCATCACCGCCCAGCAGCGCGTGGCGCGCGCCGATCCAGCCGATCTCGGGCCGCCCCATGAGGCCCTGCATGGCCGCAAGCCGGCCCGGCAGCCAGATATCATCGGCATCGAGGAACCCAAGCCAGGTGCCGCGGGCGGCCCGGATGCCCCGGTTGCGGGCCGAGGCCGGGCCCTGATTGACAGTACTGCGCAGCAGCCGGACCCGCCCGCCAGGGGCGGCCAGGCGCTCCATCCCCGCAATCGCGCCGAGTTGCAGCGAGGCGTCATCCACCAGGATCACCTCGCCAGCCACCCCCGCGACGTCCATCTCATCCAGCACCGAGCGCACCGCCGCGACCAGGAGAACGATGTCCGGATCAAACACCGGGCAAATGACGCTGACTTCGATCATCCTAAAAACTTAGATCAATACGGCCGAAAGAGCCAGTATAATTGGCATTTTACTCCCTTTATTCCTCAAGATTAAAATACAGATCGAATTATAACTGAAACTTTGACAGATTTTATTGCCATGAAAAACGATTTAAATACAATTTTTACTGCAAAATCAGGCATCTACACCTATGTTCCGTCAGCGATTTTGACGGAGGAAATTCCCCCATGGCGACGATCCTGGTCACTGGAGGCTGCGGCTTCATCGGCGCGCATCTCTGCGCCGCGCTCAGCGCGCGGGGGGACCAGGTGCGCGTCCTCGACGACCTTTCCACCGGCTACGAGGCAAAGCTGCCGCGCGGTACGCGCTTCCTGCGCGGCGACATCAACCAGATAGCCACCCTCGCCGAGGCGATGGAGGGCGTGGATGCCTGCTTCCACCTAGCCGCCATCGCTTCCGTCGAGCGCGGGACGCAGGATTGGCTCGGCACGCACCGCACCAACCTCTCCGCCACCATCGGCCTTTTCAACGTGGCACGCCGCCGCGCCATCCCGGTGGTCTATGCCTCCTCCGCTGCCGTCTATGGGCGTGGCGACGGGCATCAACTGGCCGAAGGCGCGCCGCGCGCCCCGCTGTCCTCCTATGGCGCCGACAAGCTGGGTTGCGAACAGCATGCGCAGGTGGCGGGGCTGGTGCATGGCGTGCCCACGCTGGGGCTGCGCTTCTTCAACGTCTTCGGCCCCGGCCAGGACCCGGCTTCGCCCTATTCGGGCGTGATCTCGATCTTCTGTGATAGGCTCGCCCGCGGGCTGCCCATCACCATCTACGGCGATGGTCGGCAGACGCGGGACTTCGTCTTCGTGGGCGATGTGGTGCGCGCGCTGATCGCCGCCCTGCCGCGCGCCGCCCTGAGCGGGCCCGTGGTGAATGTCTGCACCGGCATCGCCGTCACCATCCAGGGCCTGGCCGAGATGATCGCGGGCCTCAATGGCCTGCCGCTGGAGGTTCGGCGGAAGCCGTCGCGCCTCGGTGAGATCGCCCATTCCCTGGGCTCACCCGCCCGCGCGCGGGAGCTGTTGGGCCTGGGCATGCCGGTTCCCCTGCGGGAGGGCCTGCGCGCGACCTTGCAGGCGATGCTTCCGCCGCCGCGGGGCCGGGCACCCGTCAGTGCGACAGCCACCGCATGAGCAGCGCCAGGCTGAACCAGGCGGCGATCGAGAGACCCGCGATCAGCAGCGTCGCCGCCTGCCAGGACATGCGGCCATTCGCCGGTTTGGGCTTTCCGCCAGCCATGCGCATCGCCTCTTCTGATCCTGTCTGGTCGCGTCACGGCCAGGGCGCGCCGCCCTGTCGCAAGCCTGGGCCATGCAAGGGCCCACTGCGCGAGCATCGGCCGCACCGCCCCTGCGCGGCAAGCATCCTCACCATCGGCGTCCATCCAGAGGAACGCAAGACATGTGTGCGGTGATCGGCCTTTTCCCGCAGGACCGGCGGGCGCTGCCCGAGCTGGCGAGCCTGCGCCGGATGGCCGATGCGCTGCGCCACCGCGGCCCGGATGGCGAGGGGTTCCACGTCGAGCCGGGCCTGGGTCTCGGCCATCGGCGCCTGGCCATCGTGGATCTCGCGGGCGGCCATCAGCCGATGCTCAGCGCCGATGGGCAGGCGGTGCTGAGCTTCAATGGCGAGATCTTCAACCATGCGGCGCTGCGCCGCGAGTTGGAGGCGCGCGGCCATGTCTTTCGCTCGCGCTCCGACACCGAAGTGATCCTGCAGGCCTGGCGGCAATGGGGCGTGGGCTGCCTGGATCATTTCAACGGCCAATTCGCCTTCGCCCTCTGGGATGCGGCGCTGGGCCGCCTGCTGCTGGCGCGGGACAGGCTGGGTGAGAAGCCGCTGCATTACGCGCGGCTGCCAGATGGCAGCGTCGCCTTCGCCTCCGAGATCGCGGGCCTGCTGGCCCTGCCTGCGGTCTCGCGACGGCTGGACCCCGCGGCCCTCGCCGACTTCCTGGCACTCGGCTACGTGCCCGATCCCGGCTGCATTCACGCCGCGATCCGCAAGCTGGAGCCAGCGCATTTCCTCCTGCTGGAGCATGGCTTCTCCGGGCTACCGGCGCCGCAGCGTTACTGGCGCGCGCCAACCCGCGTCGCGGAAGCACCCGCAGACGCGATGGAACAACTCGGCGAGCGGCTGAGCGAGGCGGTCCAACTGCGCCTGATGTCCGATGTGCCACTGGGCTGCTTCCTCTCGGGCGGGGTGGATTCGGGCGGCATCGCAGCACTTGCGGCCCAGCTCGGCCCGGCGCTGGAAAGCTTCAGCATCGGGCTCGCCGGCAGCGCGGATGAGCGGCCGGCAGCGGCGGCCCTCGCTGCGGCCCTCGGCGGATCACACCATGCGGCAGCCGTGACGCCCGACCCGCTGCGCGATGCGCGCGAGGTCGCCGCCATCTTCGGCGAGCCCTTTGGCGATTCCTCCGCGACGCCGACGCTGGCCGTCTCCCGCCTCGCGCGGGGGCGCGTCACCGTGGCGCTCTCCGGCGATGGCGGGGATGAGGTTTTCGGCGGCTATCGCCGCCACCGCTGGCACCAGATGACGGATGCGGTGCGCCGGCATATCCCCGCCAGGCTGCGCCATCGCATCCTCGGCGCGCTGGCCCGCGCCTATCCCAAGATGGACCGCGCGCCGCAATGGCTTCGCGCCAAGCACACGCTGACCGAACTCAGCCTCGACAGCGCGCTGGGCTACTACACCATGGTCTGCCGCATGGATGCCGCGCGGCGACACGCGCTGCTCTCGCCCGCGCTGCGCGCCACGCTGGAGGGGCATGACCCCGCGGCGCGCTTCACCCGCCTCATGGCGGAATGCGACCCCGACGAGCCGCTGCTGCAGGCCCAGTACGCCGATCTGCACACCTACCTGCCCGGCGACATCCTCACCAAGGTGGATCGCGCCAGCATGGCCGCCTCGCTGGAAGTGCGGCCGCCCCTGCTGGACCACACCCTCGTCGCCTGGGGCATGGCGCTGCCGGCCGCGCTGAAGCTGCGCGGCACCACCGGCAAGGCGATCCTGCGCGACGCCCTGGCCCCGCTGCTGCCGCCCGAGCTGCTGACGCGGCCCAAGCAGGGCTTCGCCGCGCCGATGGGCGCGGCACTCCGCGCCCGAATGCCGGAAATGCGCGCCCGCCTGCGCGGGCCGGCGCTGATGGATAGCGGCCTGCTGAGCGAGGCCGGGCTGATGCGCCTCATCGCCGAGCATGAGAGCGGCCACTTCGACCACGGCACCGCGCTCTGGCAATTGCTGGTGCTGGAGGGCTTCCTCGCCAACCAGGGCAGCCGCGCCAGCCTGGCCGAAGCGGCGTGAGCAGCATCCTCGTACGCACTGCCCACGGCGCCGGCTGGGTCATCGCCTGGCGGTTGATGACGCGGCTGCTCGGAATCTTCAGCACGCTCGTGCTGGTGCGCCTGCTCTCGCCGGCCGATTTCGGCCTGGTCGCGCTGGCGACGGCCTTCGCCCTCGCGCTCGATGTCTGCCTTTCCATCGGCGTCGAGGACCAGATCATCCGCAGCGAGGCGCCGGGCCGCGCGCTCTACGATACAGCCTTCACGCTGAACCTGATGAAGGCGCTGTCCGTCTCGCTGCTTCTGGCCATGAGTGCGGCACCGGCGGCGGAGTTCTTTGGCGATGCGCGGCTGCGCGATGTGCTGCTGGCGCTGGCCCTCTCGGCCGCACTGAGCGGGGCCACCAATATCGGCATCGCGGATTTCCGGCGGCATCTCTCCTTCGACAAGGAATTCCGCCTGCAATTCCTGCCGCGCCTGGCCGGCATCAGCATGACCATCGGCATCGCCTGGGCCTTTCGCAGCCATTGGGCGCTGGTGCTGGGCGTTCTCACCAACCGCTTCGGCATCGTGGTGATGAGCCATGTGCTGCACCCCTATCGCCAGCGCCTTTCGCTGGCTGCCTGGCGCGAGCTTTCCGGCGTCTCCTTCTGGAGCTGGGCGATCAGCCTGGCCGCCACCATCCGAGACCGCGCGGACAGCTTCGTGATCGGCCGCGTGCTGGGCCCCGCACCGCTCGGCATCTATGCCGTGGGCGTCGAGGTCGCCGCACTCCCGACGACCGAGATGGTGGATCCGATCTGCCGCGCCTGCATGCCGGGCTTCGCCGCCACGCTGCGCGATTCCGGGCGCGAGGGCGTGGCGCCCGCCTATCTGCGCATCATCGGGCTGATGGCGGTGCTGACCCTGCCGGCCGGCATCGGCACCTCGCTCATCGCGGGGCCGGTCGTCGCCCTGGTCTTCGGGCCGGCCTGGCTGGAGGCGGCGCCGGTCATGGCGCTGATCGCACTCGGCTGCACGCTCTCGCTCGCCGGCAATGTCAGTGCGGCGCTGCTGAATGCGCGGGCCGCGCTGCGCGGCATCCTCGTCGTCACCGCCGCCGCCGCGCTGTTGCGCATCGGGCTCTTGCTGCTCTTCATGCCCCGGTGGGGGTTGTTCGGCGCGGCTTTGGCGATCGCAATGGCGCTGCTGCTGGAGCATCTGGCGCTGGTTGGCGGCGCGTTGCGGATGCTGGCGCTGCGGCCCTGGGCGCTGCTGCGGGTGGTGCATCGCCCGGCCATCGCGGCCATGGCCATGGCCGCCCTGCTCTGGGGCTGCGGGCTGGGCTGGGCGCCGGCACCCGGCGCCGCCGCTGCGGCGCTGGCGCGGCTCGGCCAGGCCATTCCGCTGGCCGTGGCGAGCTACGCGCTGGTGCTGCTCGCGCTCTGGCGGCTGGCCGCCTGTCCGGCCGGCGCAGAGGCTGATCTGCTGCGCCTGATCCAGTCCCTGCTGGCGCGGATGGGCTTCGCCTGGCGTCGCCTGGCGCCCCGCTGAGATGGCGGCCCCCGATCCCAGCTGGAGCGTGGCGATCTTCGGCCGCAACGAGGCCGCCAGCATCGGCGCCTGCATCGCAGCCCTGGCATTGGCGGCGGAAGGGCGATCGCTGCATCTGACCATCCTGCTGAACGGCACCACGGATGGATCCCACCGCGAGGCCAGCCTCGCGCTGCGCCGCTGCGGGTTGCCCGGCTCCATCCACGCCATCGCCGAGGCCGACAAGGCCAATGCGGTGAACCAGTTCATCCGGAAGCTGCGCCCCGAGGCCGAAACCTATTTCTTCGTGGATGCCTATGCGCGGGTGGCGCCGGATGCGCTGCGCCATCTCGCCCAGGCCTTGCTGGATCACCCTGGCGCGCAGGCCGCCGCCGCCGTGCCGAGCACGGGCCGCAGCGCGGCCCGGCTGCGCGCGGCGATGATCCGGCATCCCGGGCTGCACGGCTCGCTCTTCGCCTTGCGCGGCGGCTTCGTGGCGCGGATCGCGGCGCTGGGCCTCGGGCTGCCGGTCGGGCTTTATCGCGGAGACGGGCTGCTCGGCTCCTTCGTGCTGCATGACCTCGATGCCGCCCAGGGCGGCTGGCATGGCGAGCGGATCGCGGTGGAGCCGCGGGCGACATGGGCCGCGCCACAGTTGCAGCCCTGGCGCTGGCGGGATTGGCGGCGGCAATGGCAGCGGCTGATCCAGCAGGGGCGTGGCCGGCTGCAATGGGCCGCCATCCGCGCCCGGATCTACCCGGCTGGCTTCGGCGCTTTGCCCGTGGATGCCGATGCCTGTGTGTTGCAATCCCTCGACGCCGTGCGCCCGCCCAGGCTGTGGCGCGATCCCTTCGCCGCCCTGGCCCTGGCCCGCATGCGCCACGCGCCGTCCCGGCACAGCCTCACCCCGCGCCTGCTCAGCGAATGGAACATCTGATGAGATCAGCGCAGCCGCGCCACCATGCCGCGCCAGGACCAGGGCCGCACCAGCTCCACCCACCAGAGCGCCTGGCTGCCCTGGCTGAGGCTGAGCTTGTAGCGATCCGCACCGCCCAGGAAGTCATAGACGCTGTCCCCGGCAGCCAGCGCGCGCTCGATGGCCAGGTGGTGGCTGGTCAGGCCGGGCTTGCCATGACGGCCCGCGCCGGCCAGGTCGAAGCCGCTCTGATAGGCATGCACGCGCCCCTGGTGGCGGAGATTGTAAAGGTAGCCGACATCGCCGCCGCCGGCGCTGATGCGCAGCAGCTCGACCTCGCCGCGCGGATGCGCCGCCGTGATCAGCGCCGCGTGGAAGCGCCGCATCCAGGCGCCGGCAAAGGCGCCGGACTGGCCGCGCGCTTCCCAGCTTCTTTGATGCAGCGGCAGCATCGCGGCGAAGCCGGCCAGCGGGTCCGCGCAACAGCTGAGCGTGAGTTCCCCCTGCGCCGCATAGTAGCGATCCGAGCGCCGGATCTGCTGGCGCGCATTGGCGCTGCACAGGCCCAGGGCGCCTTGCCCGACCGCGCGCAGCGCCACGAGATCGGCAAAGGGCGCCTCACGCCGCTGGGCACGCCAGGTGGTGCCGGCCACCGCTTCGGCGGCAACGCCGCTCAGCACCAGCCGCCGCACCCCGCTCACATTCCAGGCCGCGCGCAGCAGCGCCGCGCCGATGGCGGGCGGGGCGAGCGGCGCATTGTGCTCGATGAAGGGCGCGTCCAGCGCGGGGTCGCCGCTTTCCGCCAGGCACAGACGATCACCGCGCCGGTTGAACAGCGCGAGGCCCAGCAGGCGGCCATCCTGCTCCGCCCTCAGCAGCACCGGGTCGGGGTAGCGCTCCTCGGCCAGGCAACCCACCCAGCTCCAGGATTGGAAAAAGCCGTGCCCCGCCACCTCGGGCTCAAGCGCTCGCCACAGGCGGCCCAGCGCCGCGAAATCCTTGACCGGCGAGAGATGGATCTGCACAGCCCCCACCCTGCGGCGAAGCGCGGCGCATGACCAGCCCGCGGCGCGTCCTGCATGTGCTGAAGAGCTATCGCCCGCAATTCACCGGCGAGGGCGTCTTCCTCGAACGCTCGAGCGCCGTGATGCAGGAGCTCGCGCGCGATGTGACGCATGAGCTGCTGGTGACCCATACGCCCCGACCTGAGGCCACGGCCTGGTGCGGCACGCTGGCGCGCGTCACCTGGCTCACCACCGGACCAGTGGGGGATCTGCGGCGCGAGGCGATGCTCTGCTGGTGGTTCCTGCGCCACCTGCATCGCTATGAGGTGGTGCATTTCCGCACCCATGCGGATTGGTATTTCCTGAGCTATGCGATGACGAAGCTCGCCGGGCGGCGCCTGCTGCTCTCGGCGACGTTGGATGACAGCCTGCCTGTGCTGATCGGGCATTACCGGCCGCTCTGGCGGCAGCTTGCGGCGCGGGGCTTTCGGCTCTTCGACGGCTTCATCAGCATCAGCCCGCGGCTGCATGCGCAAAGCGCGGCGGTGGCGGCCGCACCTTGCCACCTCCTGCCCTGCGGCATCACCGTGCCCGCAGCCCAACCCGGCGAGCGCGCGCGGATGCGGCGTGAACTCGGCCTCAGCGCGGGCGACCCACTGCTGATCTTCGTCGGCGGTCTCTGCGCGCGGAAGGATCCGGCGACGCTGATCGCCGCCATGCCCGCCATCCTCGCGCAGCATCCGGGTGCGAAGCTGCTGCTGGTCGGACCCGCGTTGGAGCCGGATCATGTGCGGGCCCTGGAAGCGGCCGCGCGGCCCTTGTGCGGCGCCGTGATCTTCGCGGGCGAGCAAAGCAACCCGCACCCGTGGTTCGCCGCCGCCGACATTCTGGTCTTCGCCTCGCGCCTCGAAGGCTTCGGTACGGTAGTGCCCGAGGCGATGGCTCATGGCCTGCCCGTCGTCGCGCGCCGCCTGCCGGGCGTGAATGACGGCTTCGTGCTGGAGGGCGAGACCGGCCTCCTGTTTGACGATGCGGCCGGCTACCTCGCCGCCGTCCTGCGCCTCGCGGCCTCGCCCGAACTGCGTGCGCGCATGGGCCGTGCCGGGGCCGCGCTGGTCGCGCGCGAGTTCGACATGGCGCGCATTGCCACGGGTTATCTCGCTCTCTACGGCATGGCCGATGCCGTGCGGCCGCTCGACGCGCCGGAAACCAGGCTGGCCGCCACCGCCTCCATCCCCGATCGCCGCTTCCACAGCCCGGTTCCCGTCACCGAACCCGCCCGCCTCATCACCATGGTGGATGCGGAGGAGGCCTTCGACTGGTCCCGGCCTTTCTCGCGCGAGGCGCGGGACGTCAGCTCCATGCGCCACCAGCATCTGGCGCATCGCGTCTTCGAGCGGCATGGGGTGGTGCCCGTCTATCTCGCCGATCATCCCGTGGTCGCGCAGGATGACGGCCGCGCGCCGCTGCAGGAATTGCTGCGCGGCCGGCATTGCGAGATCGGCGCGCAGCTGCACCCTTGGGTGACGCCACCCTTCACCGAGGCGATGGAGCCCGGCAACAGCTTTGCCGGCAACCTTCCCGTGGCGATCGAGGTCGCCAAGGCCCGCACGTTGACCGAGGCTTTAGGCGCGACCTTTGGCCAGCACCCGCTGATCTATCGCACCGGCCGCTTCGGCGTCGGCCCGCGCACGGCAGATATCCTGAAGCATCTGGGCTATGCGGCCGATAGCAGCGTCGCCGCCTGCTGGCCGCCCGGCATGGCCCGCGGCGATGCCGAAGCCTGGCGCTCCGGCCAGGCGCCCTATTGGGTGGATCGGGACCGGACGTTGATGGAAATCCCGGTCACCGCCGCCCTGGTCGGCCGGCTGGACGGGCGGCTCGGCCGGCGCCTGGCTCCCCTGCTGTTCCACCCCGCCGCTGAGCGGCTGCGCCTACCGGGCCTGGCCGCGCGCATGGGCCTCATGGAGCGCATCCGCCTGACGCCCGAGGGCATGACGCTGGAGGAAGCAAAGCGCCTGACGCGCGCGCTGCATGCGGCCGGGCAGCGCGTCTTCGTGCTCACCTACCACTCGCCTTCGCTGGTGCCGGGCAATACGCCCTATGTCCGCACGCTCGCCGAGCGCGAGGCCTTCCTCGCCTGGCTCGACGGCTATTACAGCTTCTTCCGCGAGGAGATCGGTGGCCGCAGCGCAAGCTGGCGGGAGATCCGCTATCCCGCTGAGGCCGCGCCGCAGCGGGTGGCCGCGGAATGAGCATCCCCTGGCGACACACCCTGCCGGCACTCACGCTTCCGCCGATGCTGCTCGTGCTCTGCTGCCTCGTCTGCGGGCTGCTCGCCTGGCGCGGGCGGCGGCTGGCGGGTCTGGTAGGCGCGGCCTCTGCGCTGGCGCTGCTGCTGCTGGCGACGCCCGCGCTCGCGGGCCTGCTGCGCTGGACGCTGGAGCGCGAGGTGACGCTGCCATCGGCGGCGAGCGCACCGCCCACCGCCATCATCATCCTCGGGGCCGAGGTCACGCCGGGCCCGGATGGCCCGATGGTGGGCCCGCTGACGCTCGAGCGGCTGCGTGCGGGCGCCGCGCTGCATCGGCGCATGGGCTGGCCCATCCTGGTCACGGGCGGTGTGCTGGCCCCGGGCGATCCGCCGCTGGCGCGGCTCATGGCGCTGAGCCTCGCCGAGGATTTCGGCGTGACCACGCGCTGGATCGAAGCGCGCGCCGCCAATACGGCGGAGAACGCCGCCTTCAGCGCGGCCATGCTGCAGGCCGAGGGCATCACCAGCGCCTATCTCGTCAGCCATGCCTGGCATGTCCCGCGCGCGATGGATGGCTTCGCGCGCGGCAGCCTGAGCGTGACGCCGGCGCCGCTCTCGCTCACCCCCGTCTCGATGACACGCATGACCGACTGGCTGCCGCGGCCCGATCACCTGGCCGAAAGCTGGTACGCGCTGCGCGAATGGGCAGGGAGGCTTGTTCATGTCCTGCAAGGTTGAGGGTGGGCCCCTGCCGGCCTGGTGCGAGCCGCATCTGGCCCCACCGGATGCTCCGGATTTCTTCGCCAGCCGCGCCTGGTACGACACGCTCCTGGCGCATGCCCTGCCGCCGGGGGCGGAACCCTGGCTGGCCCGCTGCGGCGAGGCCCTGCTGGTGCCCCTGCTGCGCCAGGGCGGGCGGCTCGGCGCGCTCGTCACGCCCTATAGTCTCGAATGGCGGCCCCTGCCGGCGCGTCACGCGAGCCCGGCCATGCTGCGCGCGGCGGGGCGGGAGCTGGCCCGCCTGCTGGCGCGACGGGCACCGACACGGCTGGAGGCGCTGGATGCGGAGACGCCGGGCCTCGAGGACACCCTGGAGGGTCTGCGGGAGGGCGGCTTCGCCATCAGCCGCTACCGGCATTTCGGGAATTGGCATGAGGCGCTGACACCCGGCGCCGGCTGGCCCGGCTACCTCGCTGTCCGTCCCTCGGCGCTGCGCGCGACCATCCTGCGCCGCACCGCCGCCATGCTCCGCCATGGCCATCTCTCCCGGCATGATGCGCCCGGGCCAGGGCTGGAGCGCGGCATCCTCGCCTATGCCGAGGTGCGCGGGCGCAGCTGGAAGCCGTTGGAGCCCTTCCCCGACTTCGACGCGGCGCTGCTGCGCGCCACGGCCGCCATCGGCGCGCTGCGCCTGGGCGTGCTCTGGGGCCCGGATGGGCAACCCATCGCGGCGCAATACTGGGTGCTGACCGGCGGGCGGGCGATGCTGCTCAAGCTCGCCCATGTGCGCGACGCGAAGGCGGCCTCGCCCGGCACGGTGCTGACCGGGCTGATGATCCGCCACCTCATCGAGGTGGATGGCGCCACCGCCCTTGATTTCGGCCGCGGCGACGATGCCTACAAGCAGCTCTGGTGCGGGCGGCGGCGGCAGCGCATCGGGTTGATCCTGAGCGATCCCTGGCATCCCGCCGGCCTGTTGCAGATGGCGCGAGAGGCGGCGCAGCGCGGGCGGGACCTGCTGCTCAGGCGCGCGGCATGAGGATCCTCTACAGCCACCGCATCCGCTCGCGCGATGGCCAGGCGGTGCATCTGGAAGCCATGGTAGGTGCCTTGCGCGCCGCCGGCCATGAGGTGCGGGTGAGCGGTCCGGAGAGCTTCGCCGGCACGGCGTTGGGCGGCAGCAGCCGGTTGCTGGATGCGCTGCGCCAGCGCCTGCCGGGCTGGCTCGGCGAGGTGGCGGAGATGGCCTATGCGATCCCGGCCGCTTGGCGGCTGGACCGCGCCGCACGCGCCTTTCGCCCGGATGTGATCTATGAGCGCGCGAACCTGTTCCATCTCGCCGGCGCCTGGGTCGCGGGGTGGCGCGGGCTGCCGCTGCTGCTGGAGGTTAATTCGCCCCTGGCGGAGGAGCGCGCGGTGCATGGCCGGCTCTCGCTGCGCCGCATCGCCGGGGCGGCGGAGCGGCTGGTCTGGCGCCGTGCCAGCCATGTACTGCCGGTGACGGAGGTGCTGGCCACGCATCTGCGTCAAGCGGGCGTGGCGGAGGCGCGCATCAGCGTCATTCCGAACGGGATCACGCCGGCAGATTTCGCGGCCGAGCCGGCGCGCGCGGCAGGCCCGGTCGTCACCCTCGGCTTCATCGGCTTCCTGCGCGAGTGGCACGGCATGGATCGCGTGCTGGCTGCCATGGCCCGCGAGGCTGGCGCGCGGGAACTGGTGCTGCGCATCGTGGGCGACGGCCCGGCCCTGGCGGCGCTGCGGGTGCAGGCCGCCGCATTGGAGCTTGGCGCGCGCGTCGCCTTCCTGGGGCTGGCTTCCCGTGCCGAGGTGCCGGGCCTCATCGCCGGCTTCGATATCGCGCTGCAGCCCGCCGCCGTGGCCTATGCCTGCCCGCTCAAGATCCTGGAATACATGGCCGCCGGCTGTGCCATCGTGGCGCCCGACCAGCCCAATCTCCGCGAATTGCTGGAGGATGGCCGCAACGCCCTGCTCTTCGACACGGGCGATCCCGAGGCGATGTGGCGCGCCATCCTCGCCCTGGCCGGCGATCCGGCGCTGCGGGCCGGGCTGGGCGCCGCCGCGCGCGCCGATATCGCGCGCCGGGGGCTGAGCTGGGCGGCGCTGGCGGGGCGCGTGGTCGCATTGGCCGAGGCGGCGCGCCCGCGATGAGCGAGGCGCCCCTCCTGCTGCACGTCTTCCCGAGCTTTGCCGTGGGCGGGGCACAGGTGCGCCTGGCTGCCATCGCCAATCGCTTTCCGGGGCGCTGGCGCCATGTGGTGGTGGCGCTGGATGGCAACACGGCCTGCGCCGCCCGGGTGCGGCCAGAGGTGGGCCTGCGCTGCATCGCCCCGCCTTACGCCGCCGGCGCCGGGCTGGCCGCGCGGCTCTGGGCGATCACCCGGCTGTTGCGCGGGCGACGCCCGGCGCTGCTGGTCACCAGCAACTGGGGCAGCATGGAATGGGCTCTGGCCAACCGCCTCGCCGCCCGACCGCATCTGCATCTGGAGGATGGCTTCGGCCCGGAGGAGCACAGCGCCCAACTCCCGCGCCGCGTGCGGGCCCGCCGGCTCATCCTGCGATGGAGCCAGGTGGTGCTCCCCTCGGAGACGCTGCTGGAGCTGGCCACCGGCTGCTGGAAGCTGGCGCCGGCGCGCTGCCGGCTGATCCCCAATGGCGTGGATCTGCGCCGGCTGCATCCGGCGGCGAAGTCGCCCGGCCTGGTGATCGGCACCACCGCCGCGCTGCGGCCGGAGAAGAATCTCGGCCGGCTGCTGCGCGCGGTGGCGCTCATGCAGGCCGACCTGCCCGGGTTGCGGCTGGACATCCTGGGCGACGGGCCCGAGCGGCCTATCCTGGCAGCGCTCGCGATCCGCCTCGGCATCGCCGATCGCACGCGTTTTCTCGGGCATGTGGCGGACCCGGCCGCGCTGCTGCGCGGCATGGATGTCTTCGCCCTCTCCTCCGACACGGAGCAGATGCCCTTCGCCGTGCTGGAAGCCATGGCGAGCGGCCTGGCCGTTGCCAGCACGGATGTGGGCGATGTGCGCGCGATGCTGGCGGCGGAGAACCGGCGCTTCGTCACGCCACTGACCGATTCGGGAATGGCGGAGGCCTTGCACACCCTGTTGCGCGATCCCGCGCTGCGCGCGCGCATGGGCCAGGCCAATCGCGCGCGGGCCGAGGCGGTGTATGATGAGGAGGCGATGTTCCAGGCCCATGCCGTGCTGATGGACCGCCTGGCCCGTCCCTGACCGCCGCAGCCCGCGGTGTCGCGCCCCCGGTTTCGGCGCTCAGCCTTTCGCGTCCGGCGTCGCCGCCGCCACCGCCAGCCGTGCCAGGGCCGGGAGCGAGCGCGAGCCGGTGGCATGCATGATGGCCGCACGATGTGCCTCCACCGTGCGCTGGCTGATGCCGAGATCGGCGGCGATGTTCTTGCTCGGCTGGCCGGCCAGCACGCGGTCCATCACCATGCGCTGGCGCGGCGTGAGCCGCCCGATCAGCGCGGCCGCGGCGCGCCGGTCGGCCGCCTGCTGACCAAGATCCTGCGACTGCCGCAGCGCATCGGCGATCACCGCCAGGAGCTTCGCGACCTCGACGGGTTTCTCGACGAAATCCGTGGCGCCGGCCTTGATCGCGCGCACCGCCGCCGGAACATCGCTGAAGCCGGTGATCATGATGGCCGGCGTCGCGTCGCCGCGCTCCCGCAGCAGGGTCAGCAGCTCATACCCGCTCATCCCCGGCAGCTTCGCGTCAATCAGCACGCAGCCGCACGCCTCGCCGCCGGGCGGCTGCGCGGCGAGGAAGGCTTCCGCCGTGGCATGGTCCTCGACCATGTAGTGCTCCCGTTCCAGCATCCCGCGCATCGCGGCACGGAGCAGCGGGTCATCATCCACCACATGCACGGTGCAGCCCGCCTCGGCCGCCGGGCTGGCCGGCGGGGCGGCCAGAAGCTGCCGCGCCAGGGCCAGCAGGTCGGCCGGCTTCACCGGCTTGCGCAGCTGGATGCATTCGAGCCGCGCGATGGCCTGCTGCGTCTCGGGCGAGATGTCGCCGGTCAGGATCACCACGGGCAGAGAGCCCCCGGCGGCGGCGCGCAACCGCGTGGCGGCATCGAGGCCGGTCATGCCGCCCGGCAGGTTGAAATCCGCCAGCACCAGCTGCGGCCCGAAGCCCGCCTCCCGCGCCAGCGCGAGGCCCGAGGCTCCGTCCGCCGCGCCCCGCGCGTCATGCCCCTCGGCGATCAGGGTGCTCACCAGCAGCCCGCGCAGATCCGCGTCATCCTCGATCACGAGGATGCTGCCGCACCGCGGCGGAAGGGCCGGGATGCTCTCGGCCGGGAGCGGCGGCGCCGGGACGATGCGGGCCTCCAGCGCGAAGACCGAGCCATGCCCGAGGCGGGACCGCACCTGCAGGCGGTGCCCCAGCAGCATCGCCAGGCGCTGGACGATGGAGAGGCCGAGGCCGAGCCCGCCCTGCCGCTCGCGCGGCAGCTTCCGGATCTGCTGGTACTCGCCGAAGATCGTCTGCAGATCCTTCGCCGCGATGCCGATGCCGGTGTCCCAGACCTCGATCTGGAGAATTCCCTCGCGCTGCCGGCAGCCCAGCAGGATGCGGCCCCTCGGCGTGTATTTCAGCGCGTTGCCCAGCAGGTTGCGCAGCATCAGCTCGAGCAGGGTCGCATCGGTCTCGACCGCAAGGCTGGAGGACACGACGCGCAGCTCCAACCCCTGCGCCGTGGCGAGGTAGCCGAATTCCTCGCGCAGCTTCTCCAGCAGGGGCGCGATGCGGAACGGCGCATGCGTGGGCACCAGCGTGCCGGAGCCCACCGGATCCGTGTCGAGCAGCGTGTTCAGCATGCCGCCCATCGCCGTCAGCGCGGGCTCCAGCAGGCGCACCAGGCGCGTTGCATCGGCGCCCTCCACGCTGCGTGCCAGCATGGCCTGCAGCAGGATCAGGGTCTGGAGCGGCTGGCGCAGATCATGGCTCGCGGCGCTGAGGAATTGCGACTTGGCGGCATTGGCGGCATCGGCCAGGCGCCGCGCCTCTTCCAGGGCCTCGGCGATCTCCTTGCGGGCGGTGATGTCGCCGTAGGTGATCACCACGCCGTCCACCTGGCCATCCTGCGTTCGATAGGGCAGGACATGGCGCAGCAGCCAGAGCCCGGCCACGGTGCGGATTTCCCGCGCCGCCGGCGCTTCGCCCCGCAGCACCGCGTTCACATCCGCCAGCATGTCCTCATCCGGGGCTAGCGCGCGGAGATCCGCCAGTGGGCGCCCGATATCGCCCGCCAGCAGGTTGAAGACCGTGCGTGTCGCCGGGGTGAAGAAGCGGATGCGCAGCTTCGGGTCGAGGAAGAGCGTCGCCACATCGGTGCTGTAGAGCACGTTCTGCAGATCATTCGAGGTGGTGCGGCTGCGCTCCAGCGTCTCCTGCAGCTGGCCGTTCAGCGCGGTCAGCTCCTCGTTGAGGGATTGCAGCTCCTCCTTGGAGGTCAGCAACTCCTCATTGGTGGATTGATACTCCTCATTGGCGGAGAGGGTCTCCTCGTTGATGCTGCGCTGCTCCTCGCCGGACAGCTCCAGCTGGCGGATGGCGTTGCGCAGCTCGGCGCGGGTTTCCTCCAATTCGCGCTCCAGCGTCGCGACGCGCGGGCTCCCCTTCCGCCCCGAATCAGGGAGGGCTGGCCCGCCGGGTATCTCGACGAAGCAGACCAGCAGCATCTCATCCGGCTCGGTCGTGATGCCGCGGGCATCGATCCTGAGCCGGCTGCCGCCCGCGCCAGACGCGGCCTCGGTCACGCTGGTCGGCGCCCCGCTCTCGCGCGCCTGCTGGATCACCAGGCGCAGCTTGGCGCGCAGGCCGGGGCGCGCGAGCAGGAGCAGATCCTGCGTCGGCTGCCCCGAGGGGTGGGAGAGGTATTGCTCGACTGCGCCCATGGAGTAGAGGCAGTTGTTGTTCCGGTCGAGCAGCACGGCGGCCGGCGAATGGCTCTCCAGCACGAGGCGACGACAGAGGTCGGCCAGGCGCATCTGGCGCGATGTGATCCGCCCGCCCTGCGGCCCGCCCCGCCCGCCCTCGCCGATCAGGTTGAGGGAGCTCACCTCGATGCTGCGGCTCTCCTTCCCGCGGCGCCAGAGGCGCTCGGATTTCGCCACGGGGTGGAAGCCGGCCTCGGCCTGGCCCAGCGCCTCCGCATTGCCCAGCAGCAGCAGGCCGCCGGGCCGCAGCGCGAAGTGGAACAGCCCGATCACGCGGGCCTGCGCCTCGGGCTTGAGGTAGATGAGCAGGTTGCGGCAGGAGACGAAGTCGAGCCGCGAGAAGGGCGCATCCGCCAGCACGTCCTGGACGGAGAAGATCACGCAGCCGCGCAGATCCTGGTTGACCCGCCAGCAGCCGTTTTCCTCGACGAAGAAGCGCCCGAGCCGCTGCGCCGAGACCTCGCGCGCGATGCTGAATGGGTAGATGCCGCGTCGCGCCGTCGCGATGGCCTCGGCATCCAGGTCCGAGGCGAAGACCTGGAGGCGGATCGGCTTGCCACTGGCGGCGATCGCCTCCTGCAGCAGCATGGCGAGCGACCAGGTCTCCTCCCCCGTGCTGCAGCCGGCGACCCAGAGGCGGAAGGGGAGGTTCGCGGGGTGGTTCGATATGACCCCGGGCAGGATATCGGCCTCCAGCTTGGCAAAGACGGCGGGGTCCCGGAAAAAGGCCGTGACATGGATCAGCATGTCCTTGCCGAGCAGGGCCAGCTCCTGCCCATCCGCCTCCAGCCGGGCGGTATAGGCGCCGATCTCGCGCGTGCCGGCGATTCCCATGCGCCGGGCCACGCGGCGGCGCAGCGTGCCGGGCTTGTAGAGCTCGTAATTGCTGCCGGCCTGCTCCTTCAGCAGGGTGATGATGCGCGGCAATTGATCATCCGAGGCGCCGGCATGGCCGCGGGAATGCGCCTGAAGGGCCGCCGGCATCGCCGCGATCCGCAACACCGCGCTGGCGCCGCCGCAGGCGATCACGCCTTCCGGCATGCCCTTGAACTCCGCTTCCGCGGGATCCTGCACCAGAACCAGGCCGCCCTTGGCGAGGATCGCCCGCGCTCCCTTGCTGCCATCCTGCCCGTTGCCGGAGAGAACCACCGCCGTCGCGCGGGCGCCCTGATCCTTCGCCAGGGAGGCCATCAGGAAATCCAGCGGTAAGCGCAGCCCGTGCTTCTCGCGCACGGAAGCCACGCGCAGAATGCCGCCCGTCAGGGCCAGGGTGGTTCCCGGGCGGATCACATAAAGGTGATCGGCCAGGACAGGCATGCCGTCCTCCGCCTCCTCCACGACGAGCCCGGTATGCGGCGCCAGCAATTCGACAAGCAGGCTCTCGTGATCGGGATCGAGGTGCTGGACCAGGAGGAAGGCCATGCCGCTGGGCGTGGGCAGCGCTTCCAGCAGGCGGCGGAACGCCTCCAGCCCGCCGGAGGAAGCGCCGATCGCCACAACATCCATCGGGTGTCTTGCGACAAGTGTCGGCGCGTCAGACATGGGCCGGCACTTTCGAACATGGCGTCACGCTCTTCGCAACGCAGATCCGTCTAGCACGTTGCGCTGTCGGTCGGAGAATTCATTCCGCGTGCCGTGTCACGCCGGTGCGTAGTTTCCGATCCTCCCGCCACCGCACGGGCCCCGCCTATAAAATGCAGCCTGCTTCCTGCCCTGCATCGCCGCCCAGGCCCTGCCTCCGCCGTCTCGAAGCCGCCAGCCCACCATTGCCGAAAAGGATGTCCGACATGCCGAGTTCGCAGTCTCCGCTCTCCACCGCCTCCCACGCCAATGGCGCGATCTCCAACGGCGCGGGAGCGCTGGCGGACCACCGCCACATGATCTCCCCGCGCGACCATGTGGGCCTGCCCGAGCGCCTGCCGCTGCCGCCCGTGCCGGGCGTGCGCTCCGCGACCGCGTCCGACACCGCGCTCGGCCAGAAGATCCGGGGGCTTCGGCGCGCGCGGGTGCTGACGCAGAAGGAATTGGCGGCGATGGTGGGCGTCACCGGCGCGCAGCTGCATCGCTACGAGACCGGCGGCACCCGCATCGCCGCGAGCCGCCTTGTCGCGCTCGCCCAGGCACTGGGCGTGCGGGCGGACACGCTGATCGGCTCCTGCACGACGGAGCCGGAGGCGCCGGCGCCCGCCATCTTCTCCTCGGGCGATGAATTGCTGGAGCTGATCCAGATCTTCAGCGGCCTGACCGACCCGCGCCACCGCAGCGCCGTGCTCTCCATCGCGCGGATGTTCCCGGTGGGCGACGCCGCGAAGACCAATGGCGAGGGCTGACCTCCGGCCGGGGCGGGGGGCGCTTGCTTCCCCCCCGTCGCTGACCGCGCCGGCGCGCCATGTCTTCTTCCCTCGGCTTCTCGTCACCGCTGCGCGGCGCTCGCTGGTGTGATCTCAATTTAACAGGAGAGTATCGCTAAACAATCCTTTCTAACTCGTCACGAAAAAAGAATTTCGCTGAGCGGCAAATGCCGTAACTTCGCTCCTGAAATAACGTAGAGAGAAATTCTCTCGTTCAGGAGTGAAATGGCAAGTTCACCAGCGCAGGTTATATTCAATATTACGCCGACACATTCGCCACAGACGCCGCATTCGATTGTCAGTTTTTTTTACCAGAATGCCGGAGTGGCACAACTCGCTTCGGGCCTGTCAGTCCTGGGCCAGGTGTTCGCCGCGGGCGAACTGCCCCGCCACGCGCAACTGACCGCCGCCATCGCCGGCGTGACTGTCGCGGTCCAGATGGACATCAAGACCACGCACCCGGATGGTTCCGCCAACATGGTCCTGCTCACGGTCGAGCGGCCGGCTCTGGCCGCCGGAGCGAGCCTGCAGGTGGATCTCGCGCTCGGCAGCGGGCCCGCCCCCGCCGCGCTCGACCTGCGCGCCGGCCTGCACGGGCATCACCTGGCTGCCACGCTGACCGGCCCGGGCCTCGCGCCCCAGCATTTCGACGTGCTGGCCGCGCTCGACCACGCGCTGGCGGCGGGCACGGCCTCGATCTGGCAGAGCGGGCCGCTCGCCAGCCAGGCGCGGGTGGCGATCGACCTTCCCGGCTCCGCCCGGCTGGTCTTCGACGTGACGCTGTTCCGCGACGGCGCCCTCTCGGTCGAGGCGCAGTTCAACAATGACGGCGCGATGGAAGCCACGGGCGGGCGCGTCGTGCGGCAGATCGCCGTGACGCTGGATGGCGTGGCCGCACCCGCCGTCTCGCTCGACCAGGGCCAGTACCAGAACTGGCATGGCAGCTTTTCCACCTCCACGCGCGATGGCGGCCAGGGGCTGGGGAGTGCCGCGGGCGGCTGGCTGAACATCCGCCAGGATGTGGCGCACCTCGAAGCCACGGGCGCCGTGGCGCATTACGACCTGACGCATGGCGTGAACACCTCCCTGCTTGACGGCTTCGCGGCCGCCGCCGCCGCACCGGGCTGGAATGCGCCGCTCGGCACGCATGGGGTGGCGACCTTCATGCCGGGCACCGGCGGGCGGGCCGATATCGGCTTCACCACCGCCGCCAACACCGCCTGGCTGATGACGCAGGATGCGCGGGCCGCGAATTACGCCATCGGCCAGGCCGAGGCGGCGAGTGCGGCGCCCTGGCACCTCTGGGATGCGCAGCACGGCACCTGGCTCGGCACCAACGCCTATCCGTCACTCTGGACCGACGCGCGCGGCGGCGTGGGGAGGCCGGGCGCCGCGGGCTCCACCGGCCTGACGCAGCAGCCCGACGCCGCCACGGGCTGGACGCTCGACACGGCGCATCAGCCCGACCTCTCCTATGTGCCCTATCTGATGACCGGCGCGCGCTGGATGCTGGACAACCTCCAGGCCCAGGCCAGCTGGAACCTGATGAGCCAATGGCCCGCCATGCGCGGCGAGGCGCAGGATCTGGTGGTGCAGGACAACCAGGTGCGCGGCGCGGCCTGGAGCCTGCGCCAGATCGACGAGGCCGCCTGGGCAAGCCCCACCGGCAGCGCCGAGAAGGCCGCCTTCACCGAGGCTTCGGCCGCCAATTGGGCCTGGCTCGTCAGCAAGATTCCCGAATGGACCGCCCAGCAGGGCGAGGCACATGGCTGGCTGCCCGGCGCCTACGGAACCCCGGGCGCGCTGCCGCCCTGGCAGCAGGATTACTTCGCCTCGACGGCCATCGCCGCCGCCCGCCATGGCAATGCGGATGCGCTCACCTTCCTCAATTGGGAAGCGAATTTCCTGGTGGGCCGCTTCACCCATACGAAGCAGGGCATGCCCGCGCATGACGGCGCGGCCTATCTGCTCGCCATCGCCGACCCCGCGACCGGCACGCCCTATGCGACATGGGCCTCCATCGGCGCGCATACCGCGGCGCTGGGCTGGTCCAACGGCGCGGGCTGGGGGCAGAGCCAGGGCGATTACCCGCAGCTGGCCTTGGCGACGCTGGCCGGTATCGCCGAACTCACCGCCTCCCAGGCCGCCGCGCGGGCCTATCGGGCGCTGCTGGCCGATGCGCCACCCTTCACCGCGACCAGTGATTTCACCCGCGATCCCACCTTTTCGCTGATCCCACCGGCCAGCCCGACCATGGCGGCGCTCTCCGTCGTGCTCGGTGCCGATTCCTGGCAGGGCCACCCCGATGCGGTGATCCTGCTGGATGGGCGGGAGGTGTTCCACGGCCTCATCGCGGCCAGCCATGCGAGCGGCGGCATCGCCATCGAGCTCGGCCAGGTTTCGCTCGCCGAGCCGCATGCCGTGACGGTGCGCTTCCTCAATGATGCCTGGGGCGGCACCGCGGCCACGGATCGCAACCTGCATGTCGAGGATCTCCGCCTCGACCAGGTCTCGACCGGCCAGCACGCGGATCTCTTCGCGACGGGCGAGGTCACGCTGCGCCTGCCCGGCGCCGCGCCGCCCGCCCTGCCGGTTCCCGCGCCCCCGCCGCCGGCCGTGCCAGGCGTGCTGATCCATCTGGGCCTCTCGGAAGATGCCTGGGCGGGCCATGCGCATGCGACCATCCTGCTCGATGGCGTCGTCCTCGCCGCGAACCGGGAGATCACCGCCAGCCATGCGGCGGGGAAGGTGCAGTATCTCGACCTGCGTGCCGAGATGACGGCGGGCGCACACACGCTGACGGTGCGTTTCCTTGACGATGCCTGGGGCGGCAATGCCGCGGCGGACCGGAACCTCTACGTGGATTCCGTGGCCATCGGTGGCGTGGACCTGCACCAATCCGCCGCACTGCTCTGGAGCCGCGACACAAGCTTCTCCTTCACCCAGCAGGGGGCCGCCCCCGTGATCGGCAGCGGGCCGGATTCGCTGACGCTCGGCCTCTCCGCCGATTCCTGGGGGGGGAATCCGCATTTCCTCATCCTGGTGGATGGGCGCCAGATGGGCGGCGTGCAGAGCGCCTCGGCCAGCCACGCAGCAGGACAGCATGACTTCCTGGAGATTCATGGCAGCTTCGGCACCGGGCAGCACCAGCTCACCGTGCGTTTCCTGGATGATGCCTGGGGCGGCACCGCGGCGCAGGATCGCAACCTCCATGTGGACAGCCTCTCGCTGAACGGGGTGGATCTGCACCGGCACGCGTCACTCCTGGCCTCGGGCGATGCGGTGTTCGCGTTCTGAGGGTCTGCGGAAACCAAGCGGGGGCGCCACGCCCCGCGCAGCAGTGGGCACGTGGTTTCCGAGGCTATGAGGCGGAGCGGCCTTCCCGCAGCATGGGTGTCGCCATGCCGGCCATGACGGCACGGCGGTCCCGAAGCTCATGGTTGAAGGACCCGCCATGTCCGACCTCTCCGCACCGCAGCCGATCCTGCACCAGCTGCGCTTCCTGTTCCGGCACACCGCGCCGCTGCTCTACCTCGTCGCGAATGCGACGGCTGGCGATGTCGCGGCAATCTGGGCCCGCATCTCCGTCCGGCGCGCCGAGGCGCCCGTCGGCGTCGCCGTCTCCATCGCACCGCCGCGGGCGGCCGGGCTGCGGATCGCCAAACTGGATTAGGTCATGTCAGGCGCAGGACACCCGGCGGCGGCCCGCCCGTTTGGCATGCGCCGCCCAAGGAGAGACACGCTCCGCATGCCGCGCCTTTTCCGCCATCCCTTCATGAGCCTCTGGCTCAGCCCGGCCAGCCGCGAGGCGCTTGCGGAGGCGCGCGCTGCCCGCCCCCCATGACCGTCGCGGTCGAAGCACTGACCATGGCCATCCGGGGCGGGCGCCAAGACTTGGCGCGCTCACGCAGGGGATTAGCGCCGGCTGCGTTCCGCTGTCCTGATCGCGCTGCAACCCGCCTGGGCAAGAGGCGTTCACCTCGCAGCACCGCATGTGCCGCGGTCAACAAGGAGAACGCAGATGAACTGGGATACGATCAAGGGCAATTGGAAGCAGATGACCGGCTCCGTGAAGGAGCAATGGGGCAAGCTCACCGATGACGACATGACGACCATCGAGGGCCGCCGCGACCAGCTCGTGGGCCAGATCCAGGAGCGCTACGGCATCGCCAAGGATGAGGCGGAATCACAGGTGAAAGCCTGGGAAGAGCGTCACCGCTCCTGAGGGTGCCAGGCGGTCCCGCTCCATGCGGGGCCGCCTGCTTCCGACGAAAAGCACCGGCTGAGGGCACCGACCTGGGGTAACGCCCGAAGGGTCCTGCCTGGCTCGCCTGGGCCATGCCTTCCCCGTGGTGGCGCTGATCGCGGGTGCCACCACCTTCGTCGGGGTTGTCGGTTCCCCGGACACCGCCGGCCAAGAGGCGCGGCAAGGCTGGCGAAGGGAGGCGGAAGGAGCGGCGCTGGTCGCGATCAGCGCCGCCCTCATCGCGTCAGCGCGAGGCGGGTGGCGTCACGCGGCCCAGGGTCCGGCCAGCCGCGGTGCCGGGCGGATTGCCCGGCATGCCGTCGGACTGCATGGGATAGGCGCCGGAATTGTTGGTCCCCGCCGCGCGATCCAGGGAGCGCTCCGCCGCCGTGCCGGGCGGATTGCCGGGACGGCCATCGGATTGGGCGGGATACGCGCCGGAGGTGTTGGTCCCCGCCGCACGATCCAGCGAACGTTCGGCCGCCGTGCCGGGCGGATTGCCGGGGCGCCCGTCGGAGGGGTCGGTGCAGGCGGCGGTGCCGAGCAGCAGGGCGCCCAGGGTCAGGTTGCGGAACAGGGTCATGGTCTCTCGTCCTTTGAAGGGTTGCCCTTCGTCAACGCGGCTTCAACGCCCGGGTTGCCGGACCGCAACCGGAAGCGATCCACCGCGTTCCCGCCACGGTCCATCAACTCAGGAGAGAACCATGCGTGGCGCATTGCTCTGGCTCGTCGGAATTCCCATCCCCATCATCATCGCGCTGTATCTCTTCGGGGTGCTGTAAGCGTCGCCGCTTCGGGAATGATCGGACGGGGCTCTGCCAGGACTGAGGCCCGAATGGAGGGCGTGATGCGGCTGGCACGCCGCCTCGGCTCCGCCCTGACCCCGCCCGAGGCCGCTCCCGCGGCCATGACCGTCGCCGTGATGGGGCCCGGGCAGAGTCAACCGCGCAGGCTGTTCGAGCCGGCGCTGATGATCATCGCGCCCGTCGCCATGCTGGCGATCACGCTGCTGCTGATGGCCTTCATCCGGGTCCAGCGCCAGATGTGCGAGACCGTGTGCTGCGCCTGAACTGTTCAGCCTGATCGGCGCGCCGCTGCTGGCCCCCTGGACGGCCAGCCCGCCGGCCGGCGCATGGATCACCGCGCGCGGCCTGCTCACCCGACCGGAGCGATCAGTCGCGCCCGACCGCGATGCCCCAGAAGGCCGTGATGTGCCGCACGGCGGAGACGCCCGCTTCCAGCACCCAGGGCCCCGCCCGGCCGAGGCCCGCGGCGATCGGGAAGCCATGGCCCATCTCCGGCAAGGTCCAGAGTTCCACCGCCGCCACGCCGCGCCGTGCCCAGACGCGGTGCCGCGCCTGCGGAATGGGCGTCGTTTCGCTGCTGGGCTCATGCGCGCAGCCATGCAGTTCGGCCCATTGTGCCGCGAGGATTTCGGCATTCTCCGGGTCCACCGTGCGGTCCCGCTCACCCTGCCAGATGGAGAGGCGCGGCCAGGGCTGGTGGCCGCGCGGCGCGGTTCGCGCGCGCACGGCCGCCGCGAGTCCGATGCGCGTGCTGAAAGGATCCGCGCGATGCATGCGCAGCAGAGCCATGGGCGAGGTGCTGGCCGCGCCGACCGGCATGCCAGCGACCACCGCCCCGGCCGCGAAGACGGCCGGATAGGCGGCCAGCATGGCCGCCGCCATCGCGCCCCCGGCCGAGAGCCCCAGGATGAAGACGCGCCGGCGGTCCGAGCCGAATTCCCGGCTCGCGTGGCGCACCATCTGCCGGATGGACAGGGCCTCGCCCTGGCCGCGGCCAACATCCATCGGCCGGTACCAGTTGAAGCAGCGGTTGCGATGATTGGCCGTGACCTGAACGGGCAGCACCAGCGGGATGCCGAGTTCCTCGGCCATCATGATCCAGCCGGTCTGCGCGGCGAAGTCCGCGCCGTCCTGGCCGCATCCATGCAGGACGACGATCAGCGGCGCACCCGTCTGCGGCTTGCGGCGCGGATGGAAGACCAGCATGCGCAACGCACCGGGATTGGACCCGAAATGCGCGACTTCGGTGACCCTGCCACGTGGCGCTATCGGCGCGCGGCTTGGCTCAGGCGGGGCCCAGGCCAGGTGGATCAGCCGGGCGGCGGCCTGGCCGAGATGTACCATCAGGCCGCTGGCGCGCAGCCGCTTCGCCGCCCTGGGCCGCCCGGCCCGCCGGGAACGAAGCGACACTCACCGCCCCTTGGGGCGCCGGGGCGGGCTCGTCCGGCCCAGGGCGTGGGTCCAGAACTGCTCGACATTCCGAGTGGCCGTGGCGACGATCTCGCATTGCTGGCGCCGGACCTCGGCCGTGATCATCCCGTGGCCTGTATTGGCCATGCGGTGGGCCGCGCTGAGCCAAAGGCTCATGAAGGGATTGCGTGGGACGCGCGGCATGGCGGGGACTTTCCTGTGGATTGGCAGCGGAACGCCGGGGCCGGCCCCGCGTTGCATCCATCGGGCGGGATGGGTTCAGCTCAGCGGCCGCCGGCGCTGACCCGCCAGACCGTGTTGCCGGCATCATCCGCCACCAGCAGCCCGCCAGGCCGATCGGGCTGACGCCCATGGATGGAGCGCTCCATCGCCATCGTTGGGCCTCCCGTGCGTCGCAATCTCCGTCGTTCCACGCGATGTCGCCTGGACGTCGCGCGGCAGCGGTGTGCGGGTGGCCCGCCAATCGGACGGCAAGCGCCGGGTCATGTCAGCGGCCTTTCGGCCTTGGGCCACGCGCTGCGTCGTCGCGCGGCCCCCGGGCAGAGGCTCAGCCCTGGCGCGTTTCGTTCTCCGGGCGGGCGCCGCTGATGTTGGTCCCCGCACCGTGCTCCAACCCACGGCCCGCCATGGTGCCAGACGGATTGCCGGGCCTGCCGTCACGCCGGCCTTCCACCAGGGTACGGCCATCATCGTGGTAGCCGGTCCAGCCCGCGGCGCGGTACTCGGCCTCACGGGCGCCGATATCCACTGATGCATGGCGCGCGAGGACGGTGGCGGCCTGGGTGCTGCGCACCTCCTCGGCGCGGATGGTCACGATCGTGCCGCCGCGCCGCACGCCTTCGGCGAAGACCTCCGCTTCCTTCGCATCGACACCGGCCTCGGCGAAGGAGCCGATCAGGCCACCTGCCGCTGCGCCCGCGCCGGCACCTGTCAGCAGCGCCACCAGCCAGCCTGCGGCCACGATCGGACCCACACCTGGGATGGCCAGGACGCCAAGCCCAGCCAGGAGGCCCACACCTCCGCCCAGCACGGTGCCGAGTGACGCACCGACTTCGGTGGACGCGTCAGCGATGGTGGCGCCGTGCGAGGCGTCCGCCGGAGCACCCGGCGTATTGTTGCTCATGATGCTGACCTCGTCGGGCGAAAAACCTGCTGCCTCCAGGTCGCGCACCGCGTCAACGGCGTGGGCATGGGTGTCAAAGAGCCTGGTCTGGGTGCGTGTTGTCATTCGCGAAATTCCTTGATGGGGATTGTCAAAGCCCGTGGCGGGCAGACGGTGCTGGCTGCAAGGGTGCCGCCAGTCCCATCTGTCCGGCGCGATGCGCCTCAGCGCGGCGGCGGCGTCGTGCCGGGCGAGCCCGCAGGGCCCATGGCGCCGGAGCGCAGCGTGGCAACTCCCGCACCGGCCGCGATATGGCCGTGGAAGTCCATGGCCAGATCGGTGGCCATGCCGTTGCGGGTGCCGCGCGCACGCCAGAAGCCTGCTTCATCCTTGGACAACCCCTGGACGCCGCTGAAGCCCGCCGCTTCGAAGCGGCCCTTTGCCTGGCTCTCCGTGAAGCTGTTCGCGCCGGCCTCGAGCGTGGCGGCTTCGACGATGATCGAAGGCGTGGTCGTGACGAGCGGCGTCACGGTGGCCGGCGCGGCGGCGCGCGGCATGGTGTTCTGGACCGGCGGGATGGCGACGGACGGGATGGCGGGCGCCATGCTGCTTGGCGGTGCCGCGGGTGCGGTCTGCGCCCAGGCGCCCGAGCCCGCGGCGAGAGTGCCGATGATGAGAAGTCCAAGTGTTCCGGCGCGCATGATGACTGAATCCATTCGCTGTTATGACGAGTGCCACATCATTTTCCACGCACTCGGATTGAGGAACGACGCGGTTGGGGGAAGGTTGCATGGCGCAGGCGCTTCGCCTGGCCGTGATGCTCGCCTCTGCCCCCCGCCGCGCGCCGCTCACCGGAGCGATGGCCCATAGGCGGAGTGGGCGGGTGTCGCCCGGCGAGCCCTCGGAATCTCCGCCGCCCGGGCCCCTGGGCGGCGCGCGCAATCGCCGCCTCCAGCTCCGCGCCCAGCAGGATGAAATGGACAATGTCATGGAGCGAGGTGAGCAACGCCTCGGTCGCCCCACATGCGCCACAGGTCCTATGGTGGCTCGCGAAATGGGTGACATGGGGCGAGAGAGTCGAGGCGGCGGCGGCCCGGGCGGTGGAGTGTCGCGGTCGCAAGCTGTCCCGAGACCAGCAGCCAGGCAAAGGAGGCCGCTCGCAGCAGCAGAGCATCCCGCGTCGGGTGCCTTGCCGCCTGATGACGCACCACGGTCTTCGACAGCTGGAACCGTTGGAGCCAGCGCGGGCTCTGGCAGGAAATCTTCGCGGCACTCGCCGGTTACGCCGATTCACCCGACGTCACGATGATCCAAAAAACTCTACGGTGAAGGTGCACCGCTCGGCCGCAGGCGCCAGAAAGGGGGCAAAGGCGACCCCTGCCACCCAGGGGCCGGCCGCTCGCGCGGCGGGCGGACCCCCCAAGATCCATGCGCGCTGCGATGGCAAGCCCGCCAGCACACCATACTGCTGGCCGGCGGCAGTATTGCCGACATCACCACAGCCGCCAGACTGGCTTCGGCGGCGCCAACACCCGCCGAGCTATCCGGCGAAAGCGACTCCGACGCCATCCATCTGCGCCGCCTCCTCGCCGCAAGCGGGACCGTCATCCTCGGCACGGAACGTCCTCGCCGCCATCTGCCTGGTCTCAACCATCACCGATTGGGCGCCATTGAAGCCGTACCCTATTCTGGTGCAATCCTACGCATGCTGACGGTAAAGCAAAGACCACCCCCTCAAACTCCCCGGCAGGGAACTCGTTCCCTGCACCCCTATTTGTTGGAGATGCAAGAACCTACGGTTCTTGCCGGGGCGCCCGAGGGGCAGCGCCCCTCGGTCCACCCTCACCCCCAGCGCTGCCGATAACTCCAGGCATTCAACAACGTCAGGTTCCACCTTCCGGCATTCTCATCCGCGCGCCCCTGGCTCTGCCGTTCCAGATGCACCAGCACCGCGCGGTCTTCCATCACGCAGGTGAGGCCCGCTTCGGTCAGGCGCGTGCAGAGATCCGCATCCTCGAAATCACCGATCACATAATCGGGGTCGAAGCCGCCGAAGCGTTCCGCCACCTCGCGCCGCAGGGCGAGGCAGGCGCCGGTCAGCGCCTCCACCACGCGCGGCTCGGCGGCGGGCGGCGTGGGGCGCAGGCCCTTGCCGGGGTGCTCGGGGAAGCGCCAGCCGGCCGGGCCGGGCTGCATCTTCATGCCGCCATGCTGCAGGCTGCCATCGGGGAAAAGCAGCCGCGCGCCGGCCGCGCCAACGCCCTCCGGTGCCACTGCCGCCACCAGAAGGTCCAGCCAATCCGTGCCCTGCGGGAAGACATCGGCATTGACGAAGACCACCACCCCGCCCCGCGCCGCCTTGAGGCCGAGATTGCTGGCCGGGCCGAAGCCGCGGGATTCGGCGGGCAGGATCAGCCGCATCGGCAGGGCGAAGCGGTCCCAGAGGGATTGCGCCAGCGTGATCGCCGCCTCGCGCCGGGGCGGGTCGTCCAGCACCAGGATGATTTCGTCCCCCGCCATGCGGCAGGCGGTGAAAAGGGCGATCTGCACCGGCAGCATGTCCAGCCGGCCATGCAGCGGGATGATGAGGCTGGCGCGCGGCGCGTCCGGAGCAGGGCCGAAGCTGCGCTCCTCCACCAGCATCGGCCGGTTGAGCCGTTCGCGGTGCAGCGCGACCAAGGCGGGGCCCAGCACGCGATCATAGCAGGTTTCGAGCGCATCCTCGGCAATGCCGCCGGCCTCGGCCAGGATGGCGCGCATGGCGCTGGCCTCGGCGGTTTCCGGGGTGGGCAGCGGCAGGGTGCCGATCTCGCCCGTGTCGAGCGTCACATCCAGCCAGGCCTCGCCCAGCTTCTTGGCCACCGGCGCGCGGGCGAGAAAACCCTGGCCGCCCTCGCCATCGCGCGCCTCGGTCTCCACCCAGGCGCCGGGGCGCAGCGGCCAGGCCTCCTCGCCGGCGCGCAGGCGGATGGCGGCGATGGCGCCGCGCGGGTCCTGCCACCAGCCTTGCAGCAGCAGCCCCTCGGGCGTGCGCAGCGCCCGGGTGACGCGCATGCGGACGGGTGCCGAAAGCCAGGAGAGGGTGTTGCGCCCAGTGAAGCCGCGCGCCAGCAGCCGCTCCAGCTCGCGCCGGGCGGGGCCGGAGGCGGCGGCCAGGCGGTTGAGGAATTCGCCCGGCATGGGGCGCGGCGCCTCGGGCTGGTTGCGGGCCGGCACCAGGTGCAGGGGCGGGCGGCCGGGCGGCAGCAGTTCCGCGCCGGTCAAGGGCGCGTCGCCCTGGCTGACCACGGCCGCCATGAGCCCCTGGCCCGGCGGCAGGGCGCAGAACCAGGCGGGCGCCGCCGCGCCGAGGCCCTGGGCGTCGCGCAGGCGCAGCAGCACCGGGGCGGCGGTGAGCGAGGCCTCCAGCGCGGCATCCGAGAGCCGCAGGATGAGCAGGCGGTGCCCGGTCCCGGGCAGCGCGGAGGCCGCCTCGATCACGCCCTCGCCGGTGATGGGGGCGGTGGCATCCGCCAGGGCCTCAGGCAATTCGGCCGGGCTCGCTGACACATCCGGGCCGTGGCGGGGCAGCAGGGCCTGGGGCGGCGCCACGCCGGGGCGGAAGGGGACGGCGACGCCGCCCTCCAGCCGCACCATCACCCCCATTCCGGTGAAGGCGACCTCGACCTCCGGGGCGAGCGCTTCCTCGGGCGTCAACGGCAGGCGCAGTTCCTCGCCCCATTGCCCGTCCAGGCAGTCATTCACGATCAGGCAGGGCCGGCCCTCATGGCCGCGCACCACCAGGTGCAGGCGGATATCCTCGCCCTGATGGTAGTTGGCGCTTTCCGAGCGCGCCACGGCGCGCGCGCTGAAGCGCAGCTTCTGGGCCAGCGGGGGATGCAGCGTATCCGGCATGGCTCAGATCCGCTCCGGCGGCGCGATGCGGACCGGATCGGCCAAGGCTTCGCGGTAGAGGGCAAAGAGGGCGGCGGCACCCTCGGCGGGGCTGGGCGGCGGCAGGATCGTCCCGGCCATGGCGGAGACCTGCTCCGGCGCCTCGGCGAGGCCCAGCAGAAGATCGGCCAGGGCGGTGGCGTTCATGGGCACATGCCAGCCATCGCGGCCGGGCTGCACCTGGCGGGCCAAGGGCCCGCGCCCGGCGCAGACCACCGGCCGGCCCAGGGCCAGGGCAAGCCGCGCGAGGCTCTCGGCATCCGCCCCCTCGGGGTCCGGCAGCAGCAGCAGATGCGCGCCTTCCAGCGCGGCGTGGCGCGGGGTGGCCGCGGGGTCGGCGATCTGCAGCAGCGGCGCGCCGGGGAAGCGCGCCAGCAGCGCCTCGGTCGCGGCCAGCAAGGCGCGCTCGGCCGCATGGGCCGGGTAGGCCGCCACCACCAGGAACCGGCCGAGCGGCGGCAGCGGGCAATCGGGCAGGAGGCGCGGCAGGGGCGGATGCACCAGCAGCCGCGCCGGATCCAGCCCGAATTCCAGGCAGGCGGGCAGCAGGCTTTCGCAGGGCAGCAGCAGCGTCGTCTCGGCCAGGAAGCGGCGCAGCGGCGCCTGTTCGAGGAAGCCGCGCGCGGGCCCGGTCAGGCCCAGACGCGCGGCAAGTTCGGGGCGCAGCGAGAGCAGGATCGGCGCCGCCGGCAAATGCCGCCGCAGCAGCCCGATGAATTCCAGCCCGAAGGGCGCGATGTCATGCAGGTGCACGATCTGCGGCGCCCAGTCGTCGAGCCAGGTGCCGAGGCGGCGCAGCAGGTCGGCATCGCGCTGCGTCACATCGGTGGCGTCGAAGCCGGGCTCGGCCTCGGCCAGGAAGCTGCCATCGGGAAAGGGCTGAAAGAGCCGCATGCCGGGCGGTGGCGCCTGCCCGCCGGCACCGCAGAGCAGCCGCGCCTCGATGCCTGGCTCCTCCGCCGCCGCGGTCAGGATGCGATAGGGCGCCGCCTCCGGATCACGGCGGGACGCCACCACCAGGAGACGGAGCGGCGTGGCCCCAAGGGGAGGCGAATGGGGGGCGTCCTGATCCAGGGAGAGGCCTTTCGCATCGGAGTGGTGCCCGTTGAGGTGTATCCCTCACGCGGCGCCGGCTCAAGCAGCCTTCCTCGCATCCGGTCACGATGCTATGGCCTTCGGGGCTTTTCATTGTGCAAAGGCGGCAACCCAGCGAATGGATGGCAGCGTCGAAACCCGTCAGGCAGAAGCCGAGGCCCAGGCAGCCGGCGAGCTTCGCCTGACCCTGGAGCCCGCCACGCTGCGGGGCTGGGTGGCGCCCGACCCGGAGGACCCGGAGGCCCTGCCCGAAATCGCCCTGGACATCGCCGGGGCGGCAGGCTGCGTCATCACCGCCGAGCCGCATTGCGACGCCGCCGGGCGCTATCGGCTGACATGGCCACTGCCGGCCGGGCTGCGCGACGGGGTGGCGCGGACGGCGCGGGCCTTCCACATGATCTCCGGGCTGGAGCTGGCAGGCTCCCCCCTCACGCTCCTCGCCACGGGCGAGGCGGCGACGGCCATGGCGACGGAGCCCAGCGGCACCGGGCTGCGCTGGCCGGAGGGCCTGGCGGGGGAGCGTGCGGCAAGCCTGGTCTCCCCGCTCGCCGAGGGGCTCTATGCCGAGGCGGAGGCGCCGGCCCGGACGCTGCGCTTCGAATTGCTGGCCGAGCCGGAGGCCGGCGCCGAGCCGCGCCGGGGCCTCCGGCTGCTGGCCGATGCGGTGGCCGGCAGCGTGACCCTGCATGTCCGGCTCGGCGCACCCGTGGCCGAGACCATGGCGCATTGGCGGATCATCGCCTGGCTGCCGGAGGCGACAGAGAACCATCTGCGCGCCCGGCTCGACATCACGCTGGAACGGCGCGAGGGCGGCGCCTTCCACGAGATGCGCCGGCTGCGCCGCAGCACGCTGTTCCGCCGCCGCTCGGAGCATGCGGTGGAGTTCTGGCTCTCGGCCGAGGAGGCGGCGCTGCTGGCGGCCGAGGGCGTCTGGCTCGGCCTGCGCGCGCATCGCGCCAAGGGCCTCTCCGCCTGGCTGCCTGAGCCTGGCCCCCTGCGCCTGCCGGATGCGCCCCTCTTCGAGGATGGCCGGCTGGACGGCGCCTTCGGCGATGCCGTGCAATTCGTGCGCGTGCATGGCGAGGCGCGGGCCGAGGCGCATCCCCTGCTGCCCGCGCTCTGGAAGGCGCCACCGCGCCTCAGCCAGCCGGCCCGGGCGGCCGGAGGTGCTCATCCCTTCACCCAGATCATCCTGCCGATCTACAACGGCCATGAGGAGGTGAAGCAATGCCTGCACGCGCTGCGCGCCGCCGCCACGGGCCCCATGCAGGTGGTGATGGTGGATGATGGCAGCCGCGACTTCACCGCCGAGATGCTGCGCGCCGAGGCGGCGGCCGACCCGCGCTTCATCCTGCACCGGCGCGACATCAACCGCGGCTACACCAAATCCATCAATGAGGGCGTGCTGCTGACCGGCGCCGATTGGGTCGTGGTGCTGAATTCCGACACGCTGCCCCCGCCCGGCTGGCTGGATCGGCTGCACGCCGCGGCCCGCGCCCGGCCGGGGACTGGCATGGTCGGCCCGCTTTCCAACGCCGCCACCTGGCAGAGCATCCCCGCCGCCAAGCGGCCGGATGGCAGCTGGTCCACCAATGACGTGATCGAGCCGCGCCACCTGCACCGCATCCAGGCCATCCTGGATCGCGTGTCGGAGCGCGCCTATCCGGAATTCCCGGTGCTGAACGGATTCTGCACCATGATCGCGCGGGAGGTCTTCCAGACCATCGGCCTCTATGACGAGGACGCCTTCCCGATGGGCTATGGCGAGGAGACCGATCTTTGTCTGCGCGCCCGCCGTGCCGGCTTCCGGCTGACGCTGGCCGATGACGGATTTGTCTATCACCACAAGAGCGTGAGTTTCGGCGGCGTGGCGCGCGCCCGGCTCTCCCGCGCCGGGGGCCTTGAGATGACCAACAAGCATGCCGGCGTGATCGTGCCGGCGCTGGAGCGGATGATGCAGGATTGCGCGCCCCTGGGGCGGCTTCGCGCGCGGCTGACCAACCTCGCCGCGGAGCTGGATTAGCATGGCGCGTCTGTGTTTCGTGCTGCCGGTGGGCGGCGGCGGCGGCGGTGCGCATTCCGTGGTGCAGGAGGTGAACGCCATGCGCGACCTCGGCATCGAGGCGCAGGTTCTGGTGAACCGCCGCAATGTCGAGAGCTTCCTCGCCAGCTATGAGCGCTTCCCCTGGGTGACCGAGGGCGGCATGGCCGCCTTCGACGGCAGCAAGGACCTCGCGGGTCTGCTGGCCGGCGCGGAGGTCGTCGTCGCCACCACCAACACCTCGGCCTATTCCATCGCCGATGCGCTGCCGCAACTGCGGGGCCAGGGCACGCGCCCCGGCTATTACGTGCAGGATTACGAGCCGCTCTTCTACGCCGCCGGCAGCACGGAGCATGCCATGGCCGTGGCAAGCTACGGCGTGCTGCCCAGCTGCACCTATTTCGCCAAGACGCGCTGGCTGGCCGGGATGGTCGAGGCGACGCATGGCCACCCGACGGCGCTGGTCATTCCCAGCATCGACCACAGCATCTACCGGCCCGCGCGGCGGACCGAGGGGCAACGCCGTCTGGTCGCCGCCATGGTCCGGCCCTCCACCCCGCGCCGGGCGCCGCGCCGCACGCTGCGCATGCTGGCGCGCCTGGCCAGCGGGGAGTTCGGGCCGGTCGCGCTCACCGCCTTTGGCTGCACCGCCGAGGATCTGGCCGAGGCCGGGCTGGCCCTGCCCGAGGGCGTCACCCTGCTCGGGCGGCTGCGCCAGGTGGAGGTCGCGGAGCTGCTGCGCGCCACCGACGCCTTCCTCGACCTCTCGGACTACCAGGGCTTCGGGCGCACGGCGGCGGAGGCCATGGCCTGCGGCGCGGTGGTGCTGGCCCCCGCGCTGGGCGGGGCGGTGGATTTCATCACCGATGGGGTGAGCGGCTTCCTGGCCCCCACCACGGATGACGCGGCGGTGGCGGCCACCATCCGGCGCATGCTTTCTCTGTCTGAGGCGGAACTCCGGAGCATGCGGCTTGCGGCGCTGGAGGCCGTGGCAGGCTTCACCCCGGTGCGGGCGGCGATTTCCGAACTGCGGGCGCTCGGATTGGGCTGAGCGCCCCGCCCGGCGTCAGACCGAGCCGGGCGCCAGCGTGTTGCAGCCGCCACGCAGCCGCAGCCGGTCACAGGCCTGTTGCGCGTTGGACTGGCTGAGGCCGGTCACCCGCGCGCGGAACAGCGTGGCGCGGCCGACCTGGACGGGCGTGACCTGCGCCCTTCCACCAATGCTGCCCTGAGCGGCCTGGGCCGCCTGGCGCGCCTGCTCGGGCGAGGAGAAGGCGCCGACCTGAACGCCCCAGCCGCCGGCCGCCTGCGGCGCGACGGGGCGGAACCCGGCCGGCAGGGTGCTGGCCTGGGCGGTGCCGATCAGGCCAAAGCTGCGCGGCGGCGTGGGCTGCGCCGCCACCGGCGGGCGGCTGGCGACGAGTTGCGGCGCGGACGGGGCCGGCGGCGCCTGGCGGGCGGCGCTTTCGGCCAGGCGGGCGGCGCCCTCCGGCGTGGAACCATCGGGGATCGGGTCCATCCGGGCCACGATGATGCGGCCATCGCCCATCACCTCGCCGGCCGGCGCGGCCCGGCTGGCGCTCTCGGCCAGGCGCGCGGCGCCCTCCGGCGTGGAACCATCGGGGATCGGATCCATCGCCACGACGCTGCCACGGCCCAGCGAGGAGACGGGGGCGGGCGCGGCGGCGGCCATGCGGACCGGCGCGGCACTCGGCTCGGCCGGCGGGAGGGCGGCGAATTGGGCGTTCTGCTCGCGGATCGCGCGCTGCTCGGCCAGGGCGGTGCGCGTGGCGGCATCCATCCGGCGCGGGCCCTGCGGCACGTTCAGCGGGATTTCGCCGGCGGCATAGATCTCGGCCGGGGCGCGGCGCACCGGGCTGCTGGTGATGATGCGGGGACCGACCCGGGCGACATAGTTGCGCGTCTCCGCCGGCAGGCCCTGGTTGTTGTAGAGGTAGTTCTCCAGACGGCGCGGCCCCGCATTATAGGCGGCGAGGAAGGCGGGCGAGCCATAGAGCTCATACATTTGCCGGATATAGGCGGTGCCGGCCATCAGATTGTCATAGGGGTGGTAGGGGTCGTCGCCCAGATCGTGGCGGCGCTGCAATTCGCGGTAGGTGCCGGGCATCACCTGCATCAGCCCCATGGCGCCGACCGGTGAGGTGGCGCCGGCGCGGCCGCCGGATTCCTGGCGCATCACCTCGCGGATCCAGCGCTCGGGCACGTCGAAACGGCGCGAGGCCTCGCGGATCCAGGGGCCCCAGGGGTCGCTCGGCGGGCCGGGCGGATCATAACTGCCGCGCGTCACGCCGGCCGAGCGCGTCGGCGCGCTCGGGCCCTGGGCGCAGGCGGCCAGCAGGCACAGCACCGTCATCGCGGCCAAGGGCCGGGCCAAACGCCGCATTCGGCCGGAACTCAAACGGGCCATGGTGAAAAACTCCCCCTCATCCTCGCCGGGCAAAAAGACGCTCCGCACCACCCCCATGGCGCGGCACGCAGCGGCGAAGGCTCCCCGGACCGTCAGGCGGCCCCAGGCTTGGGGGAGTCATAACGCCTCGCCAGCGTTCTAATCAAGCAAAGACGTCAGCACTGTGGCGGGCCGCGATGGGCAAACCGGCCGGCCCTGCGTAACATGGGCGGATGCGACCTTTGCGACTCACCCCTTATCCCTTGCTCGCCCTGCTGCTCGCGGGATGCGGCGGCGCGACGACGGAGCCGGCGGAAATCCCGGCGCTGGCGGCCGAACCCACGCTGGAGAGCGGCTTCATCCTGGGCGTGCGGCCGCTGGCCCCCGCCCCCGGCAGCGCGGCGCAGCTGCGCCTGGTCTCGCAGGTGGTGGGCGCCGCGCGGGGTGCGGGCACGCCGGAAGCGCCAGGCGCGGTGGAGGTGACCATCCGGCTGGAGCGCGGCGGCCGGGATATCGCGCTGATCGAGCCCGCCGGCGCCTGGATGCGCCCCGGGCAAAGGGTGCGCTTCACGCCGGGCGCCCGGCCCGCCTTGGCCCAGATGGCCAGCGGCGCCTAACCGCCACCCGCCAGGAATTCGCGCAGCGCCCGCACCACTTCGGCGGGCGCTTCCTCCATCGGCACATGGCCGATGGCGGGAAGCTGAACCAGCCGGGCATCCGGCAGGGCGCGCTGGTAATCCTGGGCATTGCTGAGCGGCACCATGCGGTCCTGCTCGCCCCAGAGCAGCAGCACGGGCAGGGTGATCCGCGCCAGAAGCGGCTCGGGCGGGCGCAGGATGTGCTGGCCCATGCGGTCCAGGATCGCCTGGCGCACGCCCGGCGCCAGCATCATGTCCCGATAGCGCTGGAACAGCGGCTCGGTCAGGCTGGCGGGGTCCGCATAGGCGGGGGTCAGGCCCGGGCGCAGCAGCGCATCGGGCAGGGTATAGGGCAGCGCGCGCATCAGCAGGGGCACGCGGGGCGGCCGGTCATAGCCGATCCCTGGGCTCGCGAAGCCATCGGGCGCCATCAGCACCAGGCGCGTCACACGCTCGGGATGGGCGGCGGCGAAGCGCCAGGCGATGCGCCCGCCCATGGAGGAGCCGACCAGCGCCACACGCTCCAGCCCGAGGCGCTGCATCAGCGCGAGAAGGATGATGTTCGCCCGCTCATCCGTGTAGTCGCCCGAGGGGTCGGGGCCGGTCAGTCCGAAGCCGGGCAGGTCGATCCGGATGATGCGGAAGCCTGGCTCCAGCCCCTGGGCCACCTCCTCCCAGGTGTGCAGCGAGGAGCCGAAGCCATGCAGGAAGAGCACGGGCGGGGCGGCGCGCGGGCCGGTGTCCCGCAGATGCAGGCGCAGACCCTCGACCTCGAGGAATTGCGAGGGGGGCGCGGCATGCCGCGCCTCCAGCGCCGCGCGCGGCTGGTCGGGCGTGTAGAGCCACCAGAGGGCCGGGATGAGCAGGAGCGGGAGGGCGGCGAGGAAGTAGATCATGATGCGGCGGAACATGGGGGGAGAAGCCAGGATTGGGGGAGGTTTGTCCAGGTGAGGCGGGGCTCCCTCCGGGCCATCTCGGCGGCTGCCGCGTGGTTTCCGCCAGGCTGTGCCTGCCGGACCGGCTCGCGGCGAAGCCGGCCCATCCCAAAGCTTGACAAATAGGGCATTTTTTCCTATTTCTGTCAAGGCTGTTTGACACTCGCATCCGTCCGCCCACCCCGCCGCCAAGAAGCGGGTATTTGTCCGAAAACAGCATCCGCTCACCGGCGCCGCAGCTTTCCCGCCGCTTCCGCCGCGCCAGCCCCCACGAACGAAGGTCCAGGAAACACGTTTCCTGGTGGGGGAGCGCGAGGGGGCCAAGCCCCCTCGCCCTAAGCCGCCCCCAAAAGCCCCCCCTTTCATCACGCCGGCCTAAATCTGCCCACCCGCGCGGCAATGTTATCCCCGAGATGCCGATCCGCCCAAAATCCAGGCTTCACCCCTCCCCTGCCCCACCCGCAAGCTCCCACCACCCAACCGGAGCCTGCCCATGACCCCCACACGCCGCGCCCTTCTCGCCGCGCCTCTCGCCGCGACCCTGCCCTGGGATGTCACCCAGGCGCAGACTCAGACCGGCACCTTGCGCGTCGGCATGACGGCCTCGGCCGTGCCGCTCTCCAATGGCGTGCCGGACCAGGGGGCCGAGGGCCATCGCTTCATGGGGATCACCCTCTATGACCAGCTGGCCATGTGGGACCTCAGCAAGTCCGACGTGCCGGTGACCATCCGCCCGGGCCTGGCCACCGCCTGGCGCAATGACCCGGCCGACCCCAAGCGCTGGATCATCACCCTGCGCGAGGGCGTTCGCTTCCATGACGGCAAGGTGATGACGGCCGATGACGTCGTCTTCTCCTATGACCGCGCCTTCAAGGCCGATGCCCCGCATTTCGATCCCCGCGCCGCGGCCCAGGCGCGCATCCGCATGCCCACCATCGCCTCCTGGCGCGCCGAGGGCCCGCTCACCTTCATCCTGGAAACCCGCACGCCGGACAGCCTGGTGCCCTTCGGCCTCACCTGGGTCGGCATCACGCATCAGGGCGCCTGGGAGGCCGCGGGCCGCGACTGGGACCGCTTCCTGGACCGCGCGGTCGGCACCGGCCCCTATCGCCTGGAGACCTTCGCCGTCCGTGAGCGCTGCGTGATGCTGCGCAACGCCAATTATTGGGACGCTTCGCGCATCCCCCGGCATGAGCGCCTGGTCCTGCTGCCCCTGCCCGAGGCGAATACCCGCGTGGCGGCACTCCGCTCCAACCAGGTGGATTTCATCGAGGCCCCGCCGCCCGATGCCATTCCCGCGCTGCGCGGCGCCGGCATGACCATCGTCGCCAACACCTACCCGCACAATTGGACCTGGCACCTGAACATGTCCGAGGGCTCGCCCTGGCGGGACATCCGCGTCCGCAAGGCCGCGAACCTCGCGATTGACCGCGCCGGCATGCGCTCCATGCTGGGCGACATGATGGTGCCCGGCGCCGGCCTGCTGCCGCCCGGCCATCCCTGGCACGGCACCCCGCGCGAGCCGATCCGCACCGATGTCGCCGCCGCGCGTCGCCTGATGACGGAGGCCGGCTTCTCGCGCCAGAACCCGATCCGCACCCGTGTGGGCATCTCGCCCTCGGGCTCTGGCCAGATGCAGCCGCTCCCGATGAACGAGGCCGTGCAGCAGAACCTGCGCGACATCGGCATCGAGGTGACCTTCGAGGTGCTGGAATGGAACGCGCTGCTCGGCATCTGGCGCGATGGCGCGCGCGCGCCCTCCAACCGCGGCATCAGCGCCATCAACATCAGCTATGCGGCGCTCGATCCCTTCACCGCGCTGGTGCGCTTCCTGAAGAGCGACCTGGTGCCGCCCGCCGCCAACAACTGGGGCTATTTCAGCGACCCCTGGTATGACGACATCATCAACCGCGTCTACAACGAGTTCGACCCCACGCGGCAGGCCGCGCTGCTCTCCGAGCTGCATGCCCGCGTGGTGGATGACGCGCTCTTCCTCTTCGTCGCGCATGACCTGAACCCGCGGGCGATGAGCCGGCGCGTGCAGGGCTTCGTCCAGGCGCAGAGCTGGTTCCAGGACCTGACGCCGATCCGCATCGGCTGATCCATCAGGGCCGGCGGGTGCCATCCCGCCGGCCCTGACATGCGCCCGGCCCCGTTGACAGCCACGCGGCCCCGGCCGGACACTCCCCGCGACAAGAAAGATCGGGGAACCAGAGTCCATGGCCGAAGAGCGCTTCGTCGAGCATGACCGCGACGGCGATATCCATATCCTGCGCATCGCCAACCCACCGGTGAACACGCTGCGGACCGGCGTGCGCGCCGGGCTGCATGCCGGCATCGCCGCCGCCGTGAAGGAAGGCGCCCGCGCCATCGTGCTGATCGGCGATGGCCGCATCTTCTCCGCCGGCGCCGAGATGACGGAGTTCAACAAGCCCCGCCAGCCGCCCAGCCTCCCCGAGGTCTTCGAGGCGATCGAGACCTGCAAGGTTCCCGTCATCGCCGCCATCCATGGCTCGGCTTTGGGCGGCGGCCTGGAATTGGCGCTGGCCTGCCATGCGCGCGTCGCCCTCCCCACCGCGCAGGTCGGCCTGCCCGAGGTGAAACGCGGCTTCGTGCCTGGCGCCGGCGGTACGCAGCGCCTGCCACGGCTGATCGGCCCCGAGGCCGCGCTCAAGATCATCGTGACCGGTGACCCGATTTCGGCCTCCGAGGCCGCCCGGCTCGGCGCCATCAACGCCGTGGTGGATGCACCGCTGGAGGCCTCCGCCGTCGCCTGGGCCCGCGCCCATGCGAGTGAGAGCTTCACCCTGGCCCGCAAGCGCGAGGACAAGATCAAGGGCGCTGATCTGGCCGCCTTCGACGCCGCCGCCGCCGCCCTGCTCAAGCGCACGCGCGGCCAGGAAAGCCCCAAGGGCTGCGCCGCCGCCGTGCGCGCCTCCATCACCCATTCCTTCGAGGATGGGCTGAACCTGGAGCGGGAATTGTTCCAGAAGCTCGTCGCCGGCGAGCAGAGCTTCGCGCTGCGCCACATCTTCTTCGGCGAGCGCGAGGCGGTGCGCGTCCCTGGCCTGCCCGAGGATGTGCAGGGCACGCCGGTGAAGAATGCCGTCGTCATCGGCGGCGGCACCATGGGGGGCGGCATTGCGATGAATTTCGCGAATGTCGGCATCCCGGTGACCATCGTGGAGACGAGCCAGGAGGCGCTGGACAAGGGCCTGGCGCGCTGCGAGGCGAATTGGCAGCGCTCCATCACCTCGGGCCGCATGACCCAGGCCGAATATGACAAGCGCCGCTGCTTCCTGCATGGCAGCACCAGCCTCGACGTGGTGAAGGACGCCGACATCGTGATCGAGGCGATCTTCGAGAACATGGAGGCGAAGAAGGAACTCTTCGCCAAGCTCGACAAGCTGGCGCGGCCTGGCGTGGTGCTCGCCTCCAACACCTCCACGCTTTCCATTGACGAGATCGCCTCCGCCACCTCCCGTCCCGAATGGGTGATTGGGATGCACTTCTTCTCGCCGGCGAATGTGATGCGCCTGCTGGAGAATGTGCGCGGGGCCAAGACCAACAACATCGCGATTGCCACCGCGACCGAGGTGGGCAAACGCATCGCCAAGCTGCCCGTGCTGGTGGGCAATTGCGACGGCTTCGTCGGCAACCGCATGACCGGCAAGCGCGGCCCGCAGCAGGAGAAGCTGCTGCTGGAAGGCGCCCTGCCCCAGGATATCGACCGCGTGATGGAAGCCTACGGCATGGCCATGGGCCCCTGCGCCACGGGCGACCTGGCCGGCCTCGACATCGGCGCCGCGGTGCGCAAGGCGCGCGGCACGGTCGCCCCCATCGCCGATGCGCTGGTGGCACTCGGCCGCTACGGCCAGAAGACCAGCAAGGGCTGGTACATGTATGACGAGAAACGCACGCGCCTTGTGGACCCGGAAGTCGAGGCCATCATCCTCGACATCGCCGAGAAGATGCAGGTCCGGCGCCGCAAGATCGAGGATAGCGAAATCCTGGAACGCATGCTGTTGCCGATGGTGAATGAGGGCGCGCGCATCCTGGAAGAGGGTGTCGCCGCGCGCGCCATCGACATCGACGTGATCTTCTGCAACGGCTTCGGCTGGCCCGCCTGGCGCGGTGGCCCCATGTTCTGGGCCGACCGCATGGGCCTGAAGAATGTGCGCGACAAGCTGGCGCATTATGCCGCCGCGACCCAAGACCCCAACCTCAAGCCTGCTGCCCTGATCGAAACCCTGGCCGCTTCCGGGGGCAGCTTCGCCACCGGCAGCGCCAAGAGCGCCGCATAAGGACACCCCCCATGGAACTCCGCTTCACCGATGTCGAGCTGAATTTCCGGCAGGAGGTGCGCGACTTCCTCGCCGCCGAATGCCCGCCCGAGACCCGCGCCCATATGGTCGCCGGCAAGTCGCCCACCAAGGCGATGGTCGTCGAGTGGCAGAAGAAGCTGAACGCCCGCGGCTGGGCGGCGCCGGAATGGCCCGTCGAGCATGGCGGCCCCGGCTGGACGCCGGCCCAGAAATACATCTTCCGCGAGGAGTTGCAGATGTGGCCGGCGCCCTCGCCGCTCGGCTTCAACATCAACATGTGCGGGCCGGTCATCATCGAATTCGGCACGCCCGAGCAGAAGGCCCGCTTCCTGCCGCGCATGCGCAACCTGGATGATTGGTGGTGCCAGGGCTTCTCCGAGCCCGGCGCCGGCTCCGACCTCGCGGGGCTGAAGACCAAGGCGGTGCTGGACAATGGCGAGTGGGTGATCAACGGGCAGAAGACCTGGACCACGCTGGCCCAGCATGCCGACTGGATCTTCGTCCTCGCCCGCACCGATTTCACCGCGAAGAAGCAGGAGGGCATCTCCTTCTTCCTGGTGGACATGAAGTCGCCCGGCATCACCGTCCGCCCGATCATCACGATCGAGGGCGGGCATGAGGTGAACGAGGTCTTCTTCGACGATGTCCGCGTGCCGGCCGACCAGCTGGTGGGCGAGGTGAACAAGGGCTGGGATTGCGCGAAATTCCTGCTGGGCAATGAGCGCTTCGGCCAGGCCCGCGTCGGCGCCAGCCGCGAGCGCATCCGCCGCCTGAAGATGATCGCCAAGGACACCATGGATGGCGGCCGCCCGCTGATCGAGGATCCGGAATTCCGCCGCCAGGTGACGGAGATGGAGATCGAGCTGAAGGCGCTGGAGATGACCGTGATGCGCGTCATCGCCAATGAGACGAAGCGCGCCGGCACCGGCAAGCCCGACCCCGCGACCTCCGTGCTCAAGATCAAGGGCACCGAGATCCAGCAGGGTGTCTCCGAGCTGCTGATGAAGGCCGCCGGCCCCTATGCCTGGGTGGATGGCGACCCGGATGCCGAGGGCAGCAATGACTGGGATGTGGCGCCCGACTGGGCCTTCGGCCTGGCCGGAATCTACTTCAACTGGCGCAAGCAGAGCATCTATGGCGGGTCCAACGAGATCCAGCGGAACATCATGGCAAAAGCGTTTCTGGGGCTCTGAACCAACATGGATTTTGATCTCAACGAGTCCCAGTCGCTCCTGCAGGACAGCATCCGCAAGACGCTGACGGCTAAATACGGCTTCGAGAATCGCAAGGCCTATATGGCGAGCGAGACCGGCTGGAGCCGCGAGATGTGGGCGCAGTACGCCGAGCTCGGTCTGCTCGGCCTGCCCTTCGCGGAAGAGGATGGCGGCTTCGGCGGTGGGCCGGAGGAGACCATGCTCGTCGCCGAGCAGATGGGCCGGCACATCACGCTGGAGCCCTGGTTCAGCACCGTGGTGCTGGGCGGCGGCTTCCTCCGCCATGGCGCCGAGACGGCGCTGCGGCAGGAGATGGTGGAGGGTATCGCCTCGGGCGAAACGCTGCTCGCCTTCGCGCAGGTGGAACGCCAGTCGCGCTATGATCTCTTCGACGTGCAGACCACGGCGAAGAAGGATGGCTCGGGCTTCGTCATCACCGGCCGCAAGGGCATGGTGCTGCATGGCGACACGGCGAATCACTTCTTCGTGACCGCCCGCGTCTCAGGTGCGTCACGCGACAAGGGCGGCATCGGCGTCTTCGTCGTGCCGGCGACGGCCGAGGGCGTCTCCGTGCGCGGCTTCCGCACGGTGGATGGCCAGCGCGCGGCCGAGGTGGATTTCACCGGGGCGCGCGCGGCGCACGTGCTGGGCGATGCCGAGGGCGGCCTTGCCCTTGTGGATCGCGTGGTGGATGAGGCGATCGCGGTGCTGGCGGCCGAGGCGATCGGCGCGATGGACGTGGTGCATGCCATGACGCTCGACTACATGAAGACGCGCCAGCAATTCGGCCGCGCCATCGGCAGCTTCCAGGCCTTGCAGCACAAGGCGGCGGACATGCTGGTGGCGATCGAGCAGTCGCGCTCCATGGCCTATTTCGCCACCATGGCGGCGCAGGGCACGGACGCGGCCGAGCGCCGGCGCAACATGCATGCGGTGAAGGCGCAGGTGGGGCGTTCGCAGCGCTTCGTCGGCCAGCAGAGCATCCAGCTGCATGGCGGCATCGCCATGACGATGGAATACGGCGCCGGCCACTACTTCAAGCGCCTGACCGTGAATGAGGCGCTGTTCGGCGACACCGACCACCACCTCCGCGCCCTGGCGGATGCGGGCGGGTTGTTACAAGCGGCTTAGTCCTGGGGTCTGGGGCCTCTCGGCCCCAGCCGCCGGAGGCCTGTTTTTTCTGTCAGGCCCGCCGCTTGGCGCCCGCATAAGGCCGCTTCGGCGGATAGGCGGGCCCACGCCGGGCCGGCCCTTCCTGCGGCGCTTCGGCCGCCTCCACCTTGATATGCGCGTCATCGCGGCCGGGCTTGGCCGCCGCATGGGCAAAGCGCGCCGCCGCATAGGGCGCCACTTCGAAGCGCGTCTCGCGGTCCAGGATACGGATGCGGCCGATCTCCTCGCGCGTCACATGGCCGCGATGGCAGAGGAAGGGCAGGATCCAGCGGGGGTCGGCGTCATGGCTGCGGCCCACATTCATGCGGAACCACACGCCCTCGCCCACTTCGGTCGGTGCCGGCATGGTGCGGGGCTGGGGCGCGGGCGGGGCCTGGCCCGCGGCGAGTTCCTCTGGCGCGGGCAACGGTGCGCGCAGCTGCTTCACCAGGGCGGCCGCGATCGCCTCGGGCGAGCGCCCTTCCAGCAGGCGGCGGCCCAGCGCCATGTCCCTCTCATCGGCATCCGCTTCCAGCATCTCGATGCCGCTGGCGAGGATGCGCTCGCCATCCTTGGCGTGGATGTCCTCGGCGGTCGGCGCGCCGGACCAGGCGGCCTGGAGCTTGGCGGCCTGCAACAGTCGCTCGGCGATGCGCCGGCGGTTGTGCGGCACGATCAGCGCGGAAATGCCCTTCTTCCCCGCGCGGCCGGTGCGGCCCGAGCGGTGCAGCAGCGTCTCCGGGTCATTCGGCAGGTCGGCATGGATGACCAACGCGAGGTCCGGCAGATCGAGCCCGCGGGCGGCGACATCGGTCGCGACGCAGACGCGGGCGCGGCCATCGCGCAGCCCCTGCATGGCCCGCGTGCGCTCCGCCTGGGAGAGCTCGCCCGAGAGCGCCACGGCCGAGAAGCCGCGCTCCACCAGGTTGCCATGCAGGCGCGAGACGGCGGCGCGGGTGGTGCAGAAGACGATGGCGGTGCGCGGGTCGAGGTAGCGCAGCGTGTTCACCACCGCGCGCTCCATCTCGCCCGGCGCCACGGAGAGGGCGCGGTATTCGATGTCGCTGTGCTGCTTGCCCTCATTGGTGGCGGCGATGCGCAGCGCGTCCTTCTGGAAACCCTTGGCGAGCTGCGCGATGCCGCGCGGCACGGTGGCGGAAAACAGCAGGGTGCGGCGCTCGGCCGGCATGGTCTCCAGGATGGCTTCGAGATCCTCGCGGAAGCCGAGGTCGAGCATCTCGTCGGCCTCGTCCAGCACCACGGCGCGGATGGTCTGCGGCTTGAGATTGCCGCGCTCCAGATGGTCCCGCAGGCGGCCGGGCGTGCCGACAACGATGTGCGCGCCATGGGCGAGCTGCCGGCGCTCGGTCATCGGGTCCATGCCGCCGACGCAGGCGACGACGCGCCCGCCGGCCTTGGCGTAGAGCCAGGTCAGCCCGACCTGCACCTGAAGGGCGAGTTCGCGCGTGGGCGCGACAACGAGGGCGAGCGGCGTCGGCGAATGGCCGAGGCGATCCGCGCCGGCCAGCACCTCGCCGGCGATGGCGAGGCCATACGCGACGGTCTTGCCCGAGCCGGTCTGCGCCGAGACCAGCAGGTCCCGCCCCGCGGTCTCGGGCTCCAGCACGGCCTGCTGGACGGCTGTGGGCTCGGCATAGCCGCGTTCGGCCAGGGTGGTGGCCAGGGGGCCGGCAAGGTCGGGGAAGGGCATCAATGAATCCTGGAAGGGGCGCGCGCGCCGAGCCCGGGGGATAGGCCGGTCAGGGGCCGAGGGAAAGCGCGGAAGTTGAGGGGGTGGGGTCCGCGCGGGACATGGCGCGGCTCGGCGCGGATGAATTCATGACTTATCCACGGACGAATGAACAATTTGGTTATCAGGGCTTCGCAAGGAAGCCGCCCGGCAAATTCCCGACCAGACGCGGGTCTCATTCCCAGCGAAGCATCGCACGTCCGGCCACTGGACCGGCACCACGCTCTTCAGCCTGAGCCACATCGGCCTTCCGGGCGGCAGCGCCGCCGGTGCGGAGGTCGTGGCGCAGGAGGCGGTCGTCTCCCTGTCCTGCCCTTCATTGGGGTTGAGGGGGCGCGCCGATTGACCTCAGCGCCCTGGCGCGGGAGGCTTGTCCGGACAAGGAGGGCGCATGAACCAGACCAAGGGGCCACTCGCGGGGCTGCGCGTGATCGACGCCTCGAATTTCCTCGCCGCCCCTACCGTCTCCATGCACCTGGCCGACATGGGCGCCGAGGTGATCAAGCTGGAGCGGCCCAATGGCGGAGACGAGTTCCGCAACTGGGGCCGCCGGCGGGATGACATCGCCCTCTATTACAAGGTCGTGAACCGCAACAAGCTCTCGGTCACCGCGGATTTCCGCACGCCGATGGGCGTGGAGACGGTGAAGCGCCTGGTGCGCGACGCCGATCTCATCGTCGAGAATTACCGGCCGGGCACCATGGAGAAATGGGGGCTGGGCTATGATGTGCTCTCCGCCATCAATCCGCGCCTCGTCATGCTGCGCGTGACGGGATACGGGCAGGAGGGGCCGAATGCGCACAAGCCCGGCTTCGGCACCGCGCTCGAAGGCTATGCGGGCTTCGTCTACATCAATGGCGAGGCGGATGGCCCGCCGCTGCTGCCGCCCTTCGGCCTCTCGGACGCCAGCTCCGGCCTGTGCGGCGCCTTCCTGGCGCTGGCGGCCCTGCGCGAGCGCGATGCCTCCGGCCGCGGCCAGGTGGTGGATCTGGCGCTCTATGAGGCGATGTTCGCCATGCTCGGCCCCTTCATCGTGGAGCATGACCAGCTCGGCGTGGTGCAGGAGCGCATGGGCTCCCGCCTGCCCTGGGTCTCGCCGCGCAACACTTATCAATGCAAGGACGGCGCCTGGGTGAGCCTGAGCGCCTCCTCCAACGGCACCTTCGTGCGGCTTTGCACGGCGCTCGGC
>JAIYDS010000161.1 GCA_027487385.1 Acetobacteraceae bacterium
CTGGGCGGCGAGGCCGCGGGCAACCTCTCGCTCAGCAACACGGAACTGGCCTTCTTCGGCACAGGCGGAACCGCCGCCACCGTGCTGCGCATCGGCCGCGTCAGCCCCGCGGCGGATGCAGGCGCCCTCTACACCGCGCTCAACGCCAATACCGTCGGGAGCATCGATGTCGCCGGCGCGGTTGACCTGCGCACGCGCGTCGCGGCGCTGGAGCTCTTTGCCAACAGCCAAACCGGCGGCATTGCCGGGGCGGGCGCCATCAACGTCGCCTCGCTGGCGGGGATCGCCGGTGGTGCCATCTCGCTCACCGGTGCCAATACCGTGGACACGCTGGCCGGCATCACCGATGCGGGGAGCTTTGCGAATGCGACGCCCGCCTATGTCATCGCGGCACCCTTCCTGGACAATGCCGGGGCGATCCTCACGCGCTCCATCAGCAACACCGCCCTCTGGGCGGGTGCGGGCAATGCGCAGGCCGGCGGCCCCGTGGCCAGCGGCCTCACCTTCAACAATGTGGGCAACCTCGTCGTTGACGGCTCGGTGCTGAATTCCGGCGTGGGGAACCTCACGCTGACCACCACCGCCGGCAGCAATGGCAACATCACCGTCAATGCCACCCGTTGGATCGCCGCGGAAAACGGCACGGTCACGGTGACCGCGGGCGGCAGCGGCATCTTCGACAACAGCGGCACCATCATCAGCGCCAGCCTCAGCGGCGGCAGCGTCACATCGGGTGGCGCGGGCATCAATCGGGGTGGTGCCGTCATCGCGCTGGGCTCCCCGGCCGGAACCAGCTCGATCAATGGCATCACGACCAATTCCGGCCTGCTCTACGCCAGGGAAGTCAGCGGTCTGACCACCAACGCCGCAACAGGGCGCGTCTGGACACAGCGCGACGGCAGCACCGATCTGGGCACCATCGGCATGACCGCCGGCGCCAGCAATGCGGGCATCCTGGTGGGCGCGGTGACCGGCGCCGCCGACTTCACGAACCAGGCCAATGCCTGGGTCGTGGGCAGCCTCACGGCCGGCAGTGTCACCAACAATGCGGATGGCCGGATCGCGGTCAGCTTCGTTCGTGCGACCGGCAGCGATGTCGTGAACAGAGGCACGATCAACGCGGCCGAGGTCACCGCAGAGCGGGATGTGCTCAATATCGGCAACGGCATCATCCAGGCCGGTGGCGGCAGCGCCACCTTCTCCCTCACCATCCCCGCGACCAGCAGCGGCGATGTGACCGCCGCGCGGGTGCGGGAAGGGGCGATCCGCGCCCTCACGCCGAGCTTCGACATCACGCCAGCGGCCAGCCTGGGCAATGTGCTCACCATCGCCGCTCGCCGCAACATCACCAACGACGCCACTGGCCTGATCAGGGCTGGGGCGCGGCTCAATCTGCATGCAAATGGGGCGATTTCCGACGGGGCGATTCCCGGCTCTGGTCGGGTCGAAGCCCCGATGCTGGTGGTGCGCGGCTTCGACGGGGCTGAGACCCGCGCCGGGAGCTTCGACATGACGGCGTTGACCAATCAGGTCACCGTCCTGGATGCCCGCACCAACAACAACAAGCTGACCTACGGCCAGACGGCCGGCTTCACGGTCACCCAGGCCGACGCCGGCACGGGCGCTGGCATCGGGACCATCGCGAGTGCGGGCGATGTCACGCTGCGCTCGGGCGGCGCGATCACGCGCACGGCAGGTGCCACCACCGGCGTGGTGGCCAATCGCCTCGTCATCCGTGGCGCGGCGGGGGATGCCGACTCGCGGGCTGGCGGCCTGAACCTGACGGATGGCGCGACGGTCACCGGCAACCTGATCGCCGCTCTGGATGCGCGGACGATCACTGCGGCCCTCACCTACGGCCAGACGGCCGGCTTCACGGTGACGCAGGCCGATGCGGGCACGGGCGCCGGAATGGGCACCAACACAGGCGCGGGCAATGTCACGCTGCGCTCTGGTGGAGCCATCACCCGCACCGCCGGGGTCACCACCGGCGTGGTGGCGAACAACCTGAGCATCCGCGGCGCCGCCGGCGGCAACGAGCGCGCGGGCAGCGTCGGCCTGGTGGATGGCACGGTCACCACCGGCAATCTCATCACCAACCTTGACGCCCGCACCACCGGAGATCTCGCCTTCGGTCAGGCCGGCGCCATCAACGTGACCCAGCTGGACACGGGCACCGGCAACGCCACGCTGCGCTCCGATGGCGCGATCTCCAACACCGGCTTGGTCAATGCCGCGCGGCTCACCGTCCGCGGTGCGGCGGGCGGCTCCACCGCGGCCGAGAGTCTCAACCTCACCGGCGCCAACACCATCGGCGCGCTCGATGTGCTGGTGCGCGGCGCGCTCGGGCTGAACCTGGCGAGCGGCGCGCAGATCCAGCAGCTCGGCAGCTCCGCCGGCTCGGTGCAGATCACGGCCAATGGCACGCTCACCGTCACCGGCGCCGTCAACGCTGCGCAGGACATGACGCTGCGCACCACCAGCGGCGATGTCAGCATCATCCCCGGCGGCACGCTGAGCGGCGGCCGCGCCACAACCCTCACCTCCGCGGGCAATATCGTGCAGACGGGCGGAACGCTGACCGCCGGCACCGCGCTCACCCTCACGGCCAGCCAGGATGTGAGCATCACGGGCGGCACCACCAGCGCCGCCTCGCTTGGCACCAGCACGCAGGGCGTCTCCGCCGGGCGGGACTTTGTGCTGGCGGGCGGCAATGTGACCCTGCCGGCCCTCCATGCCGTCACGGCCGGCGGGAATCTCAGGCTGCGCACCACCGGCGGCGCCACCACCGCCACCGGCACCCTGAGTGCCGGCGGCAACCTGGCGGTCGAGACCACATCCGGCGCGCTGACCATGCAGGGCAACACGGTGCGGGCCAGCGCCGGCACGCTGGATCTGCGGGCGGGCGGCAATCTGGCCGTCCTCGGTGCCAGCCTCTCATCCGGTCAGGCGATGACGCTGCGCGCCACGGGCAGCCTGACCAGCAACCCGAGCAGCTTCACGGCCGACAGCCTCAGCCTTGTCTCCGGCGCGGGGCTGAGCTTCAGCCAGGCCACGATGACCGCCGCGCAAGGCCTCACGGCCGAGGTGACGGGCGACATCGCCTTCCAGAACTCCAGCCTACGTGCGAGCACCAACCCGGCCGACAGCACCGCGGCCTTCCGGCCGCTGCGCCTCGTGGCCACCGGCAACCTCACGCTGCGCAACAGCACCGTGACGGCCGACCGCGTGGAATTCGTGGCGGGAGGTTCCATCACCACCGCCGGCTCCAACTTCAGCCTCGGCACGGCCCTGCTGCTCTCGGCCCGGGGGGGTGTCGGCCAGGCGGGTGAGGCGGCGACGAATGTGACGCCGCTCAACAGCAACCGCCTGCCCCTCGTGATCTACGACACGCGGTCGGGCATCTTCCTCAGCCGCCTGCCGGACCTGCTGACCAACAGCACCACCGACCAGCCCAGCCGCAGCTTCAACGCCCAGACCTGGCAGGTTCCCCAGGTGACCACGACGCCCGGTCAGCTCCTGTTCGGGGTGAATGATGGCGCCGTGACGCCGCCGACCAATGCGACGGCAGGGGCGGTCCTGGTCAATCTGAACGCGCCGGGCCTGCCCGTGTTCATGTTGTTGAATGGCGGCACGGCCAGCGGAACCATCACGGCCACCCGCCTGGGCGTCTATGGCCTGCCCGGCGCCACCCTGCCGGATGGCCGCAGCGTGAACCTGCTCGGCTCGCTGGGCGGCGTCGCGGGCGAGAGTGCCGCACGCTTCGGCAATCTGGGCAGCCAGACCGGCACCCAGCCCTCGCCGCTCGCGCTGGATCTCTACCGCTTCAACAATTGCGTCCTGTCCAGCGTGAACTGTGTCGTGCCGACCTTCCTGCAGCTTCCGACCATCCCCCTGATCAATTCGGTCGTCCTGGGCGTCCAGCAGCCGGCCTTCGATGACCGGGACGTTCTGCTCCCCAATGTCGCCGAGAAGGATTTCTGAGCCATGAATTCCCTTCCGAAGCTGGGCGCCTTTCTCCTCGCGGCCGCCAGCCTGACCGGCTGCCAGACCCCCCCACCCGAGGCCTATGTCAGCGGCGGGACGGGCGCTGCGGCGGTGGAGACCCGCGCCGTGGGCAACAACACCCGCGGCGAGGCCTGCCTCGCGCAGAACGGCACGGCCCCCGCGCTCGAATTGCCCGTGGCCCGCGCCGAGGAAGCCTTCTGCGGCGGCTGGACCCAGCCTTCGGCGCGCGTCTTCGCCCTCTCGGGCCAGGCCGATCTGGATCAGGTGGCCGCCGGCGGCGCCTGGCGCAACTGGATTGACCAGCGCTTCCAATGCGAGGCGCCGCAACGGACCACGGTGGCCGGTGGCGCGCAGGCGCGGCTGCTCGGCTGCGTCCGCCGCTCGAACGGCGCGGCACATCTGGCCCTGGCCATCGCCGGGCCCAATGGCACGGTTCTGGCCGATGGCCTTCCGGCCAGCCTTCCCGTGATCGAGCGTCTGGCCACCGGCCAGGCCTCGGCCGGCGGCGCCGTGGCCCGTTCGCAGGCGGTGCAGCTGGCCGTCTCCCGCTACGCGGCGGACCGCGTGGGCGCGGCGGATGAGGCGCGATTCGAGCATCTCATGCTGCTGGGCCGGGAGTTGAACCAGACTGAGAATTTCGCCGGGGCGGAGGATGTCTATCGCCAGGCGCTCGCCATCCGCGTGGCCGCGCTGCGTTCGGAGAATGACCCGAACCTCGCCAACCCGATCATGCATATTGCGCTCAACCTCTCGAACCAGGGGCGCTTCGCCGAGGCGAACCGCCTCTTCGCGCGTGCGGAATCGCTGGTCGAGGGGGCGGCGGACCGCAACGCCCCGGCCCGCCTGCAGCAATATCGCGGCATGCACGCCCTCAATCAGAACGACCTGCCCGAAGCCGCCCGCCGCATGACGGCCGCCGAGGCCAGTTTCCGTGCCCTGGTGCCGGAGAATATCCTGCGCGGGCAGCGGGCCGATGCCGGGGGGGGCAGCCTCGCGGGCTCCAGCGCAGCGCTCGCCGCCCTCGCGCAATCGCTCGACCCACAGACCCATTCGGCGGTGCTGGGCCTCGCCGAGACCATCCGCTACCGCGGCGTCATCGCCTCGCGCGAAGGCAATTCCATGCAGGCCGCCAGCGCCCTGGCCGAAAGCCGCTCCGTGCTGCGCCTCGCGGGCCTGGCCCCCGGCGCGCTGGAGGGCCGCACCCTGCGCGCCGAAGGCATGGTGCTGACCCGCCAGGACCGCAGCCGCGCGGCGGCCGAGCGCCTGAGTGACGCCGGGCTGCGCCTGGCCGTCAGCCTGCCGGGCGAGCGTCCGGTGGCGCAGACCCAGTTCCTCGCCGGCCGCGAATGGCTGGCCGCTGGCCGCCCGGATGAGGCGGTCTCCGCCTTCCGCTCCGGCGCCCAGGTGCTGCGCGAGCGTCGGATCGGCCTGAATGTGGCCGAGGTCATCCCCTATCTGGACGCGCTGGAGGTTTCGGCCACCGCCAATCCGGCCGCCCGCCCGGCCCTGCGCGCCGAGGCCTTCGCCGCCGCCCAGCTGGCCCAGCGCAGCGAGACGGCGCGCTTCCTGGCGCAGTCCAGCGCCCGCCTTGCTTCGGCGGGCGGCAATGAACGCGTAGCGAATTCGCTGCGCCGGCGGGAGGATCTCGACCTCGAAATCCGCTCCCTGCTGACCGAGCGTGACGCCGCCCTCTCCGCCGGCCGCAACGCCACGGATCTGGACCGCCGGATCGCCGAGCGCCGCGCCGCGCGCGAGGAAGCGGAAGCCGATGTGCTCGCCGCCGCCCCCGAATACCGGGCGCTGCGCGACGAGGCGATCTCGGCGCAGGATGCCTCCAACCGCCTCGGCCCGCGTGAGGTGCTGGTGCAGATCGTGCTCGGCCCGCAGCACAGCTACGCGCTGGCGCTGCGCCGCGGCCAGCCGGTGCAGGTGGCCCGGCTCGCACTGAACGAGGCCGAGGCCGGGCGCCTGGTGCGCGCCATCCGCAGCGCCATGGATGCCGAGCTGGGCCGCGACGGCACCCCGGCGCCCTTCAACGCCGCCGCCTCGGCCGAGCTGTATGACCGCATGCTCCGGCCGGTGGAGGCCAGCTTCGAGGGGGCGGACAGTCTTGTGGTGGTGCCGGATGGCCCACTGCTCTCACTGCCCTTCGGCCTGTTGCTCACCGGCCCGGTCGAGGGCGGCAACCTCGCCGCCGCCCCCTGGCTGATCCGCCGCCAGGCGGTGGCGCATGCGCCCTCGGTGCAGGCGCTGGTGACGCAGCGCGCGCGGGCCCCGGCCAGCAACGCCGCCCAGCCCTATATCGGCTTCGGCGATTTCATCCCGGCGACGCAGGCGCAGCTCAACCGCAGCTTCCCGCGCGACCGCTGCGCCAATGACGCGACGCAGGCCGCGCTGCTCGGCCGCCTGCCGGGCTTCGCGCGCGAGATCCAGCTGGCCGCCAGCGTGATGGGCCCCGGCTCGCAGCGCCGCCTGGGCCGGGAATTCACGGCCGAATCGGTGCAGCAGACCCAGCTGGACCAGTTCCGCGTCGTGCATTTCGCGACCCACGGCCTGCTGCCGAATGATCTCTCCTGCCTGACCGAGCCCTCGATCATGGTCTCGAACCCGCCCAACCTGCCGGATGCGGGGCGGGCTTTCCTGACCTCCAGCGCCATCCTGCGGCTGCGGATGGATGCGGACCTCGTCATCCTCTCGGCCTGCAACACGGCGGGCCCGGCGGGTGGCGGCGGCTCGGACCAGTCGGCCGAGGCGCTGTCCGGCCTGGCGCGCGCCTTCTTCGTGGCGGGCGCGCGCGGCCTGCTGGCCACCCATTGGCTCGCCAATGACGTGGCGGCGACGGTGCTGATGACGCGCATGCTGGCCATCCAGAACGGGACCGAGCCGGGCACGGCCGGGCTGTCCAGCGCGCAGGCGCTGCAGCGGGCCCAGCTCGGGCTGATCGAAGCCTCGGCCGCCGGGATCAGCCTCGCCCACCCCTATTACTGGGCGGCCTTCGCGCTGATCGGCGATGGCCGGCGCGCGCCGGTCGAGCGCATGGCGCAGGGCGCCAGCGTGACGGTCGGCGGCTGAGCCAAGGCTTGCGCGTCTGGCCGGGAGGGGCCAATTCTGCGGCATGACGCCGCAGGAACAGCTCGCCCGGAAGAATCGCCGCCTTGGCTTTGCCGCCTTCGGCTTCGTCGGCTTCATGGTGGGCGTCAGCTTCGCCGCCGTGCCGCTGTATGACCTGTTCTGCCGCGTCACGGGCTTCGGCGGCACGCCGATGATCGGCCAGGCCGCCCCGGCCTCGCCAGGGCAAGCCACGGTCACCGTCCGTTTCAACGCGCAGACCCACCCCAACCTGCCCTGGCGCTTCGAGGCCCAGCAGCCCTCCTTCCAGCTTCGGGTGGGGGAGGAGGCCTTGGCCTTCTACCTGGCGCGGAACACCGGCACCACGCCGGTCACCGGCATCTCCACCTACAACGTGACGCCGGACATCGCGGCGAAGTATTTCCACAAGACGGCCTGCTTCTGCTTCGAGGAACAGACGCTCGAACCCGGGCAGTCCGTGGACATGCCGCTCGCCTTCTGGGTGGATCCGCGCATCGCCGAGGACCCTGCGACGCGGGGCATCCGCACCATCAGCATCAACTATACCTTCTTCCGCAGCCTGAACGATGCGGAGCGCGCCGGCGCCCTGGCCAATGCCGGCCCGCATGTGGGGGCCCGGCGCTGAGCCTGCGGCCTCCTGCGAAGGCCAAAAGCTGAGCCGCGCTTTCCTGCCGCGCCACCCTTGATCCGCCCGCCATTTTCCGGGATTGTGCGCCGCAACGCCCGGGCGCCCTCCTGTGCCGCGGGGGATAAAACGCAGGACGAGCGATGGCCAGCAACGCCGCGGGCGCAAGCCCCTACAAGCACCCCTACCACCTGGTGGAGCCTTCGATCTGGCCCATCCTCTCCGCCTTTGCCGCGGGCCTCATGCTCTTCGGCATCATCATCCTGGCGCATGGCGGCAGCAAGTTGTGGCTGGTCCTGGGTGCCGTCGGTGTCCTGTCCTGCATGTTCGGCTGGTGGCGCGATGTGCTGAAGGAAAGCCGCACGGC
>JAIYDS010000226.1 GCA_027487385.1 Acetobacteraceae bacterium
AAGGATGTGCTGCTGCTGGATGTGACGCCGCTTTCGCTCGGCATCGAGACGCTGGGTGGCGTCTTCACGCGCCTGATCGACCGCAACACGACGATCCCCACCAAGAAGTCGCAGACCTTCTCGACCGCGGATGACAACCAGACGGCTGTCACCATCAAGGTCTATCAGGGCGAGCGCGAGATGGCGGCGGACAACAAGCTGCTGGGCAATTTCGACCTGCAGGGCATCCCGCCCGCGCCGCGCGGCGTGCCGCAGGTGGAAGTGACCTTCGACATCGACGCGAACGGCATCGTGTCCGTCTCGGCGAAGGACAAGGCCACCGGCAAGGAGACGCAGATCAAGATCCAGGCGAAGTCGGGTCTCTCCGACGCCGATATCGAGAAGATGGTGCGCGATGCCGAGGCCAATGCCGAAGCCGACAAGAAGCGCCGTGAGGCGGTCGAGGCGCGCAACCAGCTCGACACGCTGATCCACTCCACCGAGAAGACCATTCGCGAGAATGGCGACAAGGTGCCGGCGGATGAGCGCGCGGCGGCCGAGGCGCTGATCACCGAGGCGCGCTCCGCCATGGAGAATGGCGATGTCGAGGCGATCAACGCCGCGGCCGAGAAGCTGAGCCAGGCCGCGATGAAGATCGGCGAGGCGATGTACAAGGCCGAGCAGGCCGCCCCCAAGGCGGAAGCCGGGCCGGAAGCCACCAAGCCCAATGACAAGGTGGTGGATGCCGAGTTCGAGGAAGTGGATCCGAAGAAGAAGAAGGGCTGAGCCCGCTTCGGATCAGCCCTTTGCAACGCCCGGGTCAGAGATGGCCCGGGCGTCTTTTGGTTTCGCCGAGAGGGCGATGCACGGCTTTGGCCAAGTGGCCAGAGGCGATCGCACTCTGAATTCCCCTAGGATGAGAGCATGGCCAAGCGCGATTATTATGAAGTGCTCGGCGTCAGCCGTGACGCCTCCGAGGATGATCTCAAGAAGGCCTATCGCAAGCTTGCGATGCAGTTCCACCCGGATCGCAACCAGGGGGATGCCAAGGCCGAGGCGAAGTTCAAGGAAGTCAGCGAGGCCTATGAGGCGCTGAAGGACGCCGAGAAGCGCGCCGCCTATGACCGCTACGGCCACGCCGCCTTCGAGGGCGGCGGAGGGGGCGGCGGCGGTCCCTTCGGCGCCGGCGGCTTCGAGGACATCTTCGAGGAGATGTTTGGCCGCTTCGGCGGGCGCGGCGGCCGCCAGGCCACGGGCCGCGGCGCCGATCTCCGCCAGGAGGTCCAGATCACGCTGGAAGAGGCTTTTGCCGGCACGAAGAAGACCATCCGCGTGCCCAGCAGCGTGCAATGCGAAGCCTGCAATGGCTCGGGCGCCGAGGGCGGAAGTGCGGCCGCCACCACCTGCGGCACCTGCCGCGGCACCGGCAAGATCCGCGCGCAGCAGGGCTTCTTCCTGATTGAGCGCACCTGCCCCACCTGCTCGGGCTCGGGCAAGATCATCAAGAATCCCTGCAAAGTCTGCGCCGGCGCGGGCCGCGTGCAGCGCGACCGCACGCTGAACGTGACCATCCCGGCCGGCGTCGAGGACGGCACCCGCATCCGCCTGACCGGCGAGGGTGAGGCTGGGCTGCGCGGCGCCCCGGCGGGCGATCTGTATGTGGATATCGGCGTGAAGCCGCACCCGATCTTCCAGCGCGAGGGGCCCAACATCATGGTCCGCGTGCCGCTGCGCATGACGCAGGCGGCACTCGGCGCCAGCGTCGAGGTGCCCTCGATTGATGGCGGGCGCTCGGCCGTGAAGATCCCGGCCGGCACCCAGACGGGCGACAATTTCCGCCTGCGCGGCAAGGGCTTCTCCGTGCTGCGCAACCCCGCGCGCGGCGACATGTATGTGCAGGTCGTCGTCGAGACGCCGCAGAACCTCACGGCCAAGCAGCGCGAGCTGCTGGAGGCCTTCGAGGCCGAGGCGGTGCAGGGCGGCAAGAGCAGCCCGGAAAGCGAGGGTTTCTTCGCCAAGGTGAAGGAATTCTGGAACGGCGTGGGGCGTTAGCCCGCGCCTTTCCACCCACCGGGCTTGCCACGCGGGGGCGCCCGGTGCATCACGGAACCGTCACCTGGGTGAGCCCTGACCCCCCCATGCGGTATCGCCGCATGGTCGCCGGGCTGAGAGGCGGGATGCATCCCGCGATCCCTGGAACCTGATCCGGTTCGTACCGGCGAAGGGAGCGGTGCTTTCGGCCTTGGGCGCATGCTGCGCCGCGGGGCCGTCCCTCCATTCGTCGCGCGCGCGCCGCATGGAGGAAATGGATGGACCGTCGCAGCTTTCTGGCCCTCACCGGCGCCAGTGTCTCAACTCTCCCCTTTGGCCCCGCTTTCGCGCAGCCCGCCCGCGCCCGAACCCTGCGCTTCATGCCGCAGGCTGCGCTGGCCGTGCTGGACCCGATCTTCAACCCGACGACGATCGTGACGACGCATGCCTATTGCGTCTTTGACACGCTTTACGGCGCGGACCGCGCGCTGCGTCCGCACCCGCAGATGGCGCAGGGGCACAGCGTCTCGGCCGATGGACTGACCTGGACCATCACCCTTCGTGCCGGCCTGCGCTTCCATGATGGCGAGCCCGTGCGCGGGCGCGACTGCGTGGCCAGCATCCGCCGCTGGGCGGTGCGCGATGGCTTCGGCCAGGTGCTGATGCGCGCCGTGGCGGAACTCTCCGCGCCGGATGACAACACCATCCTCTTTCGGCTGAACCGCCCCTTCCCCGCACTGCTCGATGCGTTGGCCAAGCCCGGCGCGTCGCCCTGCTTCATGATGCCCGAGCGCTTCGCCAGCACGCCGCCGGACCGCGCGCTGGGCCCCGATGCCATGATCGGCTCTGGCCCCTGGCGCTTCCTGCCGGGCGAATACAATGCGGGCTCCCGCGCCGCCTATGCGCGCAACGAGGCCTATATCCCGCGCGAGGAGCCGGCCGAGGCCGCCGCCGGCGGCAAGCGCGTGCATTTCGACCGGCTGGAGCTGGTCTGGATCCCCGATGGGGGCACGGCTGCGGCCGCGCTGCGCACGGGCGAGATCGACTGGATCGAATACCCCCTGCCGGACCTGGTGCCCGTGCTGGACCGCGACCGCGGCACCCGCACGCAGATCTACGACCCCAATGGCTTTCTGGGCTTCATCCGCTTCAACCACCTCCACCCGCCCTTCAACGATGTGCGCGTGCGCCGCGCCATCCGCGACGTGGTGGTGCAACCCGATTTCATGACGGCCGTGGCCCTGCCGCAGGACTGGCAACAGTGCCACGCCATGTTCCCCTGCGGCCTGCCGGGTGCGACGGAATTCCCGCCGGCACCGCGCGGCGAAGCCGCGATGCAGCGCGCCCGCGAGGCCCTGCGCGAGGCCGGCTACAATGGCGAGCCCATCATCCACATCAACCCGAGCGACTTCCCGGCGGTGACACAGCAGGGCCGTGTGACGGTGGATCTGATGCGGCGCCTCGGCGTGAACATCCAGGCGGTGGAGAGCGATTGGGCCAGCATCATCGCCCGCCGCGCCAATCGCGCCCCGCCGGCCCAAGGCGGCTGGAACCTGCACAACACCAACGGCCCCGCGGCCACCATCGCCAATCCGGCGGTGAGCTGGGCGATCCGCATGAATGGCGCGAATGCCTGGGCCGGCTGGCCCACGGATGACGCGGTGGAGGCGCAGGTCGAGGCCTGGACGCTGGCTGCCGATGCCGAGGCGCAGGCGGCCGCCTTCCAGCGGCTGCAGCAATTGCTGTGGGAGGCGGTGCCGATCGCGCCCACGGGGCTGTTCCGGCTGCGGACGGCCTTCCGCAGCGACCTGACGGGGGTGTTGCAGGCGCCCAATCCGATGCTTTGGAATTTGCGGCGAGGGTAGGCGCAGGAAAGAAAAAAGGGCCTCCGGCGGCTGGGGCCGAGGGGCCCCAGACCCCGGGACTTAGCGCTCCACTTCCTCGATGGCGATGCCGAAGGCGCCCGCACCCTCGCTGAGCAGATCGCCCAGGCCTTCCATGCCGGTCAGATAGGCGCTGGCATCGCCACGCGCATTGCGCTCGGCGGCGATCTTCAGCGCCTCCTCCCATTCCTCCGGCTCGTAATCCCCGCGGCCGACCCAGGCGAGCGCGATGAGGGCGACCTGCTGCTCCTCGTTCAGCTCGTCGATGAAGTCGGTCAGCATCTCCTCGGTGATCTCGTCCTCGTCATCTTCGTCATCCTCGTCATCGCCGCCGCTCAGCAGGCCCTCTTCGGCGTCCTGCACGGCATTGGCGAGGTCCACGACGGTGGCGACGATCTCCAGGCTGATGCCGAGATCGAATTCCTCGCCCTCTTCCTCCGCTTGCGACATGGGATGACCCTCCTTGCTTCAACCTTGCCGGACCATAGCCGCGTCCGGAAAAATCTTCGACCTTCCGCTTATGCTAGGGGCAGATCCCAGGCCGGCGCGAAATCCGGGTTCACGAAACGGCGATTCTTCGGCAGGGCCGCGAGCGCGGCGAGGTCCTCGGCGCTCAGCGCCAGCCGCGCGGCGGCCAGGTTCTCGGCCTGGCGGGCGGCGCTTTGCGCCTTGGGCACGGCAGCGACCAGCGGCTTGGCCAGCAGCCAGGCCAGCGCCACCTGCGCCGGCGTCGCGCCATGCCGGGCGGCGATGCCGCGCAGCACCGGGTGTTCAAGCACCTCGCCCTTGCCCAGCGGGGTGTAGCTGGTCATCACGATGCCGGCGGGCTGGGTGATGTCGAGGAGGGTTTGCTGGCCCAGCATCACATGCTGCTCCACCTGCAGGCAGGCGATGGGCGCGATGTCCAGGGCCAGCGCCTGACGCAGCAGGGCACTCGGAAAGTTGGAGACGCCCACGGCCCGGGCCAGCCCCGCCGCATGGATCTCCGCCAGCGCGGTGAGCACCGAGGGCAGGTTCAGCGCCGGCGAGGGCCAATGCACCAGCAGCAGATCCACATAGGGCTGCTTCAACCGCTCCAGCGAGGCCGCGAAGGCGGCGCGGAAGGCTGCGCCCTCCGGCTTGTCATGCCAGATCTTGGTGGTGAGGAAGATGTCTTCCCGCGCGACGCCGCTGGCGGCGATGCCGGCGCCGACCGCTTCCTCATTGCCATACATCTCGGCCGTGTCGATGTGGCGGTAGCCGAGGCCCAGCGCGGATCCCACCGCCGCCTCGCAATCCCGCCCCTTCATCGGCCATGTGCCAAGGCCGAGCGCCGGCATGGTGAGGCGGGGCGTGGTGAGACGTGGCGCGCTCATCGGGCGGAGAGGTCCAGCAGGCCGACGAAGCCGCTCTCGGTGCCGAAGGCCAGGTGCGAGCCGGACGGATTCCAGGCGATCGCCGAAACGCCGCCCTGCCCGGGCGGCGCGATGGGCAGGACGCGCCCGGTGTTGATGTCGGCCAGCAGCACCAGCCCATCCTCGAAGCCGGCGGCCACCATCTCGTGCTGCGGGTGGCAGGCGACCTGCGTGCACATCACGCCATCGCCGCCCGCGAGTTCGGTCGGTGCCTTGCCCATCGGCCCGCCGCCGAAGAAGGGCCAGAGCACCACCGCCTCGGCCCCGCTGGTGGCCAGCCACTTGCCCTTGTGGGTGAAGGAAAGGCTGTGCGTCTTGGCCGGATAGCCGGACATCCGCATGTGCTGGCCATCCTGCAGGCGCCAGCCATGCAGTGACATTTCCTGCATGGCCGTGACCACATGCCCGCCCTCGGGATGGATGGCGATGGCGGCGTGGCTGCCCTTCCACTCCAGCAGGCGCGGCTTGTCCTCCTTCGCATTCACGAACCAGAGCGAGGCGCCGTTGTAATGGCTGGCCGCCACGCGCTTGCCCTTGGCGTCGAAGGCGAGCCCGCCCACGGTGGAGGGATGCGCGAGGGACTTCATCAACTCGCCCTTCGCATCCAGCACATGCACCGCCTTGGCGACGGCGGCGGCGCGGATGCCGCTGTCATGCGCGGCCACATGCTCCACCCATTTGCTGCCGAACTTCGCCAGCTCGATGGCCGTGCCATCGGGCGCGATGCGCATCACGCGGCCATCATCGCCGCCGGTGAGCGCGCCATCCTGGGCATCGGCACAGAGCGAGAGGACGGCGCCTTTGTGCGCCGCCACGGTGCTCCATTCACCCGGCGCCTTCACCTGCGCCACGCGCACCGTGCCATCGCCGAGGCCCGCATGGAGCGAGCGCCCCTCGCGCCCAAAGGCCAGGCCAATGACCCAGGCGCCAAGCGCATGGGAGGTGCCGCGCTGGGCCAGCAGGAATTCGATATCGGTGCTCTCGGACATGACCTTTCTTGCCGCGTTACGGCGGCGCTTGCAACGCGGCCTCCAGATCGAGAATGCCGTGGCCGAGCCGGATGTCGTAGCCGGCGGCTGCGCCGGGAGGCTTCCAGGCGGTGGCGCGCAGATGCGCGCGCAGCGCCGCCGGGGAAAGGGCTGCCAGGGGCGAGCCGGGGCTGCGCAGCGCCGCCACCGCGCCCGCCGCCATGCCGCAGGCGGCCGAGGTGCCGCTGGAAATCCAGGCGGCGTCATCCGGCTCCGCGAAATGGCTGGGGGCGCAGAGATCGGGCTTCTCCACCGGGCCCGGGATGGCGACGATCGCTTCGTGGAATTCGCGCTGGCCCGGGCCTTGCGAGGAATAGCCGATCCAGCCCCCATCCGCCCGCACCGCGCCGGCGGTCAGCACATGCGGGCTGGAATTCACGCCCAGGATGCTGCGCCCCGGGCCGATATCGCCTGGGCCGCATTGGGGATGCGGCAGGAACTGCCCGCCATTGCCGGCGGCGAAGACCTGATCCTGCCGCAGCGCCTCGTCGATGATCCTCACCCGGCGATGCAGGGGGCTGGTCGGATTGCTCGTGTAGCCCCCAGCGGGACCCTCCAGCCGCCGGTCAATGACGCCCCAGGCATGGCAAAACACCCAGGGGCCGGGATAGGCATCGGCCATCCAGACCGCGATGTCCGACTGCGCCCAGGTCAGGGCGGCGGCCGCCGAACTGGCGAAGGCGATGACGTTGCGAATACGGTCCGGCAGCATCGGCAGGTCGAAGATCCGCGCTGCGGGGGCCAGCGAGAGCGCGTTCAGCGCCACCATGGTGCCGTGGCTGGTGGGGCTGGCGCGCCCCGCCTGCCGCTTGTCGAAGCCGGGCTCGGCCGTGTCCCAGTCCTTCTTGAACGTCAGCTCCGGCAGGAGGCCCGTGGGCTGCGCCACGTTCCAGCCACCCTCGAATTGCAGCGGCGGCGCGGCGGCACCGCGCGAGAGGCGGGTGAACCGCGCGGCCAAGGCGGCACCGGAAATCCCCTCGTCGAAGAAGACCAGGTTCACCCCTTGCCCGCGCAGGTTCCGGGTCTCAAGGGCCTCCGCGCGCATCAGCCCCAGGGCGGCGGGGCGAGTGTGGAACAGCGGCGGGGAATCGGCATAGGGGTTCCAGGCGGCCCCCAGCGCCGTGATGGGCGGGTCCGAGGCGAAGCGGTCTCCCTTCGCCGTCACCCGCGCGAAGAAGCGCGTGGCCTTGGCCAGATCGTCGAAGCCCACCGCGGCGATCAGCGAGGGGAGCTGGTCCAGCAGATCCTCCCGCGAGGGCGCCACCACACCTGGCGGCGGCGCGGGCGAGATGAAGCCGAGGGAGGGTCGGCTCAGCAGGACGGGCAGATCCTCCGTCTCATAGCGGATGCGCATGGCCTCGATCAGCGCGGCGGGGTCCGGGTCGGCATAGGCGGCATAGAGGGGGTCGGCGCGCCCGCCGACCAGATCCATCTCAACCATCAGGCGCATCATCGGCTCCCTTCGCGCATGGCGATGAGACTGTGCCGCAAAATCCGCAGCGCGCGCAAAAATTCACCCCGCTGCCATGCACCAAGCTTGCCAATATCCCTGGGCGACCGGCAAGAATGTAACAACGTCGCGAGTTGTTCATGGCCCTGACGCTCCCCGTGTTTGGCACCGAGCCCGTTCTGACCCGTCGCCTGGCGGCCATCGCCTTTGCTGATATCGTGGGCTACTCGATTCTCGCCGCCGCCGATGAGGCGCGGATCGCCTCGCGCTGGATCGGCCTGTTTCGTGACGTGGTGGCCCCGGACGCCGCGGCGCTGGGCGGGCGCATCGTGGACCTGCAGGGCGACGGCACGCTGGCGGAATTCCCCGATGTCGCGGCCGCATTGGACTGGGCGCGCCGCCTGCACGCCGCCGCCGAGACCTCGGGCGATGCGCATGAGGCGCCCATCACGTTTCGCGTCGCCATCCATGCCGGCTCGGTCATCGTGGCGGGCGAGCGCCTCATGGGTGATGCGGTGCACACCGCCGCGCGGCTGCAGGAATATGCCACGCCCGGGGGCACGCTGCTCTCGGCCGAGGCGGCGGCCTTGCTGGGCGGAGACCTGCCCCCCGGCGCGCGGGAGCTGGGCGAGCTCCCACTGCGCAACCTCTCCCGCGCGGTGCGCGCCGTCTCGCTCGATCCGGCGCGGCATGTGCCGGTGCCCTTGCCGCCGCCACCGAGCCGCCTCCCCTCGGTCGTCGTGCTACCCCTCGCCAACCTCTCGGGCGACCCGGCGGATGACCATCTGGCGGCGGGGGTGGTGGAGGATGTGACCGCCTCCCTCGCGGGGCTGCATGAGCTTTTCGTCGTGGCGCCGGAAAGCGCCCGGATGTTCCTCGGCCAATCCCCCACGCCGCAGCGCGTGGCGCGCGCGCTGGGCGTGCGCTTCGCCGTGGCCGGCTCGCTGCGACGGCGCGATGGCGGGTTCCAGGCCTCGCTCTGGCTGATGGATACGGAGACGGGCGAGCAGCTCTGGACCGAGCGCCTGGATGCGGCGGATCGCGACATCTTCGCCGTGCAGGAGCATCTGGCGGCGCGCGTGGTGCAGGGGGTCGCGCCTTCGATCCGCGCTGCGGCGCTGCAGGCCGCGATGCGCAAGCGCCCCGAGAGCCTGACCGCCTATGACCACATGCTGCGCGGAGTCCATGCCCTCTCCTCCAGCAATCCGGCGCAGTTCCTCGCCGCTGGCGAGCATCTCGCCCGCGCCATCCAGGACGACCCGGACTTCTCGCTGGCGCTCGCCTGGCGCGGCCACTGGCACAGCCTGCGGATCGGCATCGGCTTCTCCGAGGACCTGGAAGCGGACCGCCGCGCCAGCTTCGATCTCTGCGAGCGCGCCATTGCCTGCGACGGGCGAAATCCCCTGGCCCTCGCCGTGCTGGGTCACAACACCGCGCTGCTCCGACAGGATTGCACCACCGCCTATGCCCTGTTCGAACGCGCCCTCGAGGCTTCGCCCAACAGCGCGATGGCGATGACGCTCTCCAGCGCGACGCTCTCCTACATGGGCGACGGGCCGGAGGCGATGCGGCGGGCGGAGCGCGGGCTGCGGCTCTCCCCGCATGATCCGCTGGGCTTCTGGCAGCATCACCTGCTGGCGATGGCCTGTTACCAGGGCGACGACCTCGACAGGTCGGAAAAGCACAGTCGGATTTCTCTCGGCACCAACCCGAACCACGCTTCCGCCTGGAGGACCTTCATCGTGGCGCTGGGCGCGCAGGGGCGATTGGAAGAAGCGGCGACGGCCTATCGCGCAATGCTGCGCGTCGAACCGAACTTCGATCTCGAAGCCTATCTGCCGCGGCTCGCCGTCTTCGCACATGCGGAGCGCCGGGAGCGCATGACACGCGATTTGCGCGAAGCCGCAGCGAAGGCAACCAGTTGAAAACGGCACCCAAGGGAGGAGGGGAGAGATGAGCTTTTCAGGCCTGAACGGCATGAATGGTATGAATGGCATGAACGGGATGAACGGGATGAACGGCATGTCGGCCGGGGCGAATGGTGCCGCGTCCGGTGATGCCCTTTTCCGACCGCTCGTCATCAGCCCGAGCCGGGAGCCATTGTCAGACTTGCCGCTGGTCTTTCCGGGTGAGCGCTGGGCGCCGATCGATGCCAAGGCCTGGCCGCCGGTCTCCCTGGACGCCAACTTCCGCCCGGCGGATTGGGCGCCGCCCTTCTTCGTCAACACCGTGCTTGCCGAATTCGTCCAGGCCGAGGTGACCGGCCCCGGCGCCACGCATTGGACCAACACGCTCTCCAAGGACAAGGACCGCTATGATCCCGGGCCGGATGAGCCGGCCCGCCGGGCCGCGGGCGCGGCGCTGACTGCGGCCGAGCTGAAGGAGCTGCGCGCCCTGATCGAGTATCGGGGCGGAGCCATGGATGAAGCGCTGTCCCAGCGCTGGGGCATCAAGAGCTATCTGCGTGGGGTGCTGAACTTCACGCCATCCTCGCACCGCAACACCGCGCTGTTGATGGACATCGCCGAGATGGCGGCGGTCTTCGTCCACTTCCACTGGAAGCGCCAATTCGCGCGGCCGCGCCCCTCGCGGCTGGATCCGGCGCTGCTGCCGCCCATCGAAGTGCCGGCCCACCCCGCCTATCCGAGCGGCCATGCGACCGAATCCATGCTGATGGCGCTGATGCTGGAGCAGGTCCTGCCAAAGGAACTGTGCAGCGAGGACACATCCCCGCTGCGCAGCATGGCCCGGCGCATCGCGCGCAACCGCGAGGTGCTGGGCGTCCACTACCCGAGCGACAGCTTCGTGGGGCAGAAGCTCGCCGCACGTACCCTGCCGCTGCTGATGACCTGCCCCACGCTGCGGTCGACCGACCCGAAGGATACGACGGTGGCGGAGGGCTTCCGCGCCGCGAAAGCCCTGACCATCAGGCCCGGTGCCGCGGCGGGAGATCCTTTCGAGCCCGTCCCACTTGCCGCGCCGCTGCTGCCTGACCCGGTCAACCCGGCGGGGGTTGCGCCGGTCTTCCGGGAATCGGGCCTGCTCGCGCGGGCCCGGAAGGAGTGGGCCTGAACGCCAGGGCGTTGAGCGTCAGGCCTGGCAGGCCTCGAAGCCGCGCCGCAGCTGCGGCCGGTTCAGGTCCCGCCCGATGAAGACGATCTTCGACTTGCGCGGATCGCCCTCCTTCCAAGGGCCGATATAGTCGCCATCGGCGATCATGTGCACGGCCTGGAAGGCGAAGCGGCGATCCTCGCCGGGATAGGCGAGGATGCCCTTGGTGCGCAGCAGATCCTGGCCCTTGGCGGCCAGCAGGTCGGTCATCCAGGTGTTGAACTTCTCGGGGTCGATCGGGCGCGAAACCTCGAAGGAGACCGAGTTCACGTCGCTGTCATGCTCGTGATGGTCCTCGCCCGAGAGGAAATCGGGCTCGCGCACCAGGATGCGCTCCAGGTTGAAGGCGTCGCGGCCGATCACGCTGTCGATCGGCGCGTCGGATTTGGTGCTGCGGATCAGCTCCACCATCGGGTTGATGGCGCGGATTCGGCGTTCGACCTCGACGGCCTCCTCCTCGCTCACCAGGTCCATCTTGTTGAGGAGGATGAGGTCGGCGAAGGCGATCTGCTCCTCGGCTTCCTTGGTGTCGTTGAGCCGGGCCAGCAGGTGCTTGGCGTCCACCACCGTCACGATGGCGTCCAGCTTGGTGGCGCGCTTCACATCCTCGTCCACGAAGAAGGTCTGCGCCACGGGGGCGGGGTCGGCCAGGCCGGTCGTCTCGACGATGATGCCGTCGAACTTCTCGCGCCGCTTCATGAGGTTGGAGAGGATGCGGATCAAATCGCCCCGGACAGTGCAGCAGATGCAGCCATTGTTCATCTCGAAGACTTCCTCGTCCGCATCCACGACGAGGTCATTGTCCACGCCCAGCTCCCCGAACTCGTTGATCACGACGGCGAATTTCTTGCCGTGGTTCTCGGTGAGGATGCGGTTCAGCAGCGTGGTCTTGCCGGCGCCGAGATAGCCGGTGAGGACGGTGACGGGGATCTGGTCGGACATGGGAGGGAGCCTCGAAAAACGGTTGGGGCTTATATGCGGCGGCGGCGCGGGCGCTACCAGAGCGTGCGGACGCCATAGGCTTGGAAGATGGCATCGCTGGTGATGATGGTCATGTCCCGCCGGAGGGCGGTGGCGATCAGGAAGCGGTCCATGGGGTCGCGGTGATGCTCGGGGAGGGTTGCGGCCAACGCGGCCTCCTCCCAGTTCATCGGGGCAAGGCGATACCCGCAGGCGCCCAGCCAATCCGGGAATTCCCCGATGAAGCCCGCCGGGACAGGGCGGACCAGCCGACCCATCGCGACCTTGCGCTGAATCTCCCACACCGTCACGGCCGCGACCTCGATCTCCCCGCTCGACATGATCTCCGCCGTGCCCCGCGCCATCCCGCGTGGGCCCGGGCCGTGGAAATCGATCAGGGCGCAGGCATCCGCGAGGAAGCCTGTCACACCTCCCAGCCCTCGGCGCGCAACTCCTCATCGGTGGTCAGCGGCGCGAAGATGCGGGCGATCTCGGCGTGGTCGAAATTCTCCCAACCGGGGGCGCCAGCCAACTCGCCGCCCTGGCGCCGCGCCGGCCGCACCGGCACCAGCTTCGCCACGGGCTTGCCGTGGCGGGTGATGATGGTCTCCTCGCCCCGCTCCGCCTGGGAGACCAGGGCGGAGAGACGGGCTTTCGCCTCAGCCAGGGTGGAGTGGTTCGTCATGACCAGAATTTAGGTCACCACCCCCCTCAGCTTCAAGCGGCTTCTTTGTGGATCGCATCGCCGAGCGTGGTGAAGATGCGGTCCACATGATGCTTCTCGATGATGAGCGGCGGGCTGAGCGCCACGATATCGCCCGTCACGCGGACCAGCAGCCCGTCATCGAAGCAGCGGCGGAAAACGCGCATGGCGCGCTCACCCGGCTTGCCGGCGAGCGGCGCCAACTCGATGCCGGCGATCAGGCCGTGGTTGCGGATATCCACCACATTCGGCGCCGAGCGCATGGAATGCGCCGCTCCCTCCCAGTAATCCTCGATGGCGCGGACACGGCCGGGCAGATCCTCGCGCACATGGATGTCGATGGCGGCGAGAGCCGCGGCGGCGGCCAGCGGGTGGCCGGAATAGGTGTAGCCGTGGAAGAACTCGATCCCCACGGCGGTGCCCTGGATGATGGTCTCGTAGATCTCGTTCTTCACCGCGACGGCGCCCATCGGCACGGCGGCATTGGTCAGCCCCTTGGCCATGGTCATGATGTCGGGCGTGACACCCAGGCGCTCGGAGCCGAAATGCGTGCCGATGCGGCCAAAGCCCGTGATGACCTCATCGAAGATCAGCAGGATGCCGTGCTTGTCGCAGAGCTCGCGCAGGCGCTTCAGATAGCCAACGGGCGGCACCAGCACGCCGGTGGAGCCGGCCAGCGGCTCGACCATCACGGCCGCGATGGTGTCGCCATGCAGGGCCACCAGGCGCTCCAGCTCATCGGCCAGATGCGCGCCATGGGCGGGGAGGCCCTTGGAGAAGGCGTTCTGCTCGGGCAGGTGGGTGTGCGGCAGGTGGTCCACATAGGGGAGCATGGCGCCGAACTGCTTGCGGTTGGGGCCGATGCCGCCGACCGACATGCCGCCGAAGCCCACGCCGTGATAGCCGCGCTCACGCCCCACCAGGCGGACACGCTGCGCCTGGCCACGGGCGCGCTGATAGGCGAGCGCGATCTTCAGGGCGGTGTCGGCGCTCTCACTGCCGGAATTGGTGAAGAAGACGCGATCCAGCCCCTCGGGCGTCAACTCCGCCACGCGCGCCGCCGCCTCGAAGGCGATGGGATGGCCGAGCTGGAAGGTGGGGGCGAAATCCAGGATGGCGGCCTGCTTCTGGATCGCCTCGGTGATCTCGCGCCGGCCATGGCCGGCATTGCAGCACCAGAGGCCGGCCGTGCCGTCCAGGATCTCCCGCCCCTCGGGGGTGAAGTAGAGCATGCCCTCGGCGCGGGCGAGCAGGCGCGGCTTGTCCTTGAAATACTTGTTGTCCGAATACGGCATCCAGAAGGCGTCCAGATTGTTCGGACGGGGGATCGAGAGTTCGTTCATGGCATCGGGCTCCAGGCTTTGTCGGGAGCTTAGACCTGTGCGGCGGGCTGCGCTATGCTGGGCGACCGATCACGCAAGGACGCCGGATTCGTGCTCTCGACCTCGCCGCAATTCAAGGAAAACGCCAGCCGCGCCATGGCCGATGCCGGGCTGCAAAAGGCGCTGGGCACCGCCAAGGGCGC
>JAIYDS010000142.1 GCA_027487385.1 Acetobacteraceae bacterium
GGGTGGGCGGCTGGCCGCAGCGGAGATCTCGGTAGAAATGTCTTGGAACAATGGTGGACCGAGCCCCTGGGGCAATCCGCGTCCTCCCGGTGGTGGGGGAAATGGCGGCGGACCCTGGGGTGGACCGCCTTCCGGGCCGCCCGGCGGCAATCGTGGCCAGGGCCCCGACATCGAGGAGATGATCCGCAACGCCCAGAACGCCGTCCGGCGCTTCCTGCCGAGCGGCGGCGCGGGTGGCGGCAAGCTGATCGCGCTGGCGGCCGTCGTGCTGGTGGGCGTCTGGGGCGCCTCGGGCTTCTACCGCGTGCAGCCGGATGAGCTGGGCGTGGTGATGCGCTTCGGCGCCTTTGACCGCACGGCCCCACCCGGCCTGAACTACCGCATTCCCTACCCGGTCGAGACCGTGACGACGCCGCGCGTGACCCGCATCAACCGCGTGGATGTCGGCTTCCGCGGCGCCCCCGATGTGGGCCCCGGCGGCCGCGTGGTCTCGGCGCGCGACGTGCTGGCGGAATCGCTGATGCTGACGGGCGATGAGAACATCATCGACATCGACTTCGCCATCTTCTGGCGCATCCGCGACGCCGCCGACTTCCTCTTCAACACCCGCAATCCGGAGGAGACGGTGAAATCCGCCGCCGAATCCGTGATGCGCGAGGTGATCGGCAAGACGCCCATCCAGCCCGCGCTGACCGAGGCGCGCGCGCAGATCGAGCAGGATGTTCGCCGCGGCACCCAGGCGATCATGGACCAGTATCGCGCGGGGGTGGAAATCACCCAGGTGCAGATGCAGAAATCCGATCCGCCGGCCGCCGTGGTGGAAAGCTTCCGCGACGTGCAGCGCGCCAATGCCGACCGCGAGCGCGTCCGCAACGAGGCGGAAAGCTTCCGCAACGACATCATCCCCCGCGCCCGCGGCGAGGCGGAGCGCATGGTGCAGGAAGCCCAGGGCTTCCGCGACAGCCAGATCGCCCGCGCCCGTGGTGAGGCCGGCCGCTTCACCGCCGTGCTCAGCGCCTACACCCAGGCGCAGGACGTGACCGTGCGCCGCATCTACCTGGAAACCATGGAAGAAATCTTCAAGCGCAATGGCATGACCCTGGTGGATGACCGCCTGCAGGGCCTGGTGCCCTTCCTGCCGCTCGGCGAGACGCGCGGCGCGGCGCCGAGCGGCCAGACGACGCCCCGGCCCGTGATGCCGCCGGCCGCCCTGGCCCCGGTGATCCAGCAGCAACAGCAACCGCCGCGCCCGGGGGTGGGCCGATGAACAAGCTCGCCATCGCCGCCGGCGTTCTCGTCGCGGCCCTGTTCGTCGCCGCCTCCAGCTTCTTCACCGTGCAGCAGACGCAGCAGGTGCTGATCACGCAATTCGGCCAGCCGATCCGCGTGATCCAGACGCCTGGCCTGAACATGAAGCTGCCCTTCATCCAGAATGTCATCGTCTTCGACCGCCGCCTGCTCGATTTCGAGGCGCCGGGCGAGGAAGTCATCCTGGGCGACCAGCGCCGCCTGATCGTGGACAGCTTCACCCGCTACCGCATCACCGATCCGCTGCTCTTCTTCCAGACGGTGGGCGCGACGGAGGCGGGCATTCGCGGCCGGTTGAACTCCATCGTCACCTCCTCGCTGCGCCGCGTCCTGGCGGGCGAGAGCCTGCTGGCGGTGCTGAGCGCGGATCGTGGCCGGATCATGGGCGAGATCCGCCGCCAGGTGAATGACGAGGCGCGCCGCTTCGGCATTGAGGTGGCCGATGTGCGCATCCGCCGCGCCGACCTGCCGGATGAGAACACCCAGGCCATTCTCTCGCGCATGCAGTCCGAGCGTGAGCGCGTGGCCCGCGAGGCCCGCGCGGAGGGTGCCGAGGTCGCGGCCCGCATCCGCGCCCAGGCCGAGCGTGACCGCACCGTGCTGCTGGCCTCGGCCGAAGCCGATGCGGCCATCCTGCGCGGCACGGGCGAGCAGGAGGCGATCCGCATCTTCGCCGAGGCCTTCCAGCGCGATCCGGAATTCTTCCAGTTCTGGCGCACCATGCAGGCCTATCGCGACGTCTTCTCGACCGGCGAATCCCGCATGGTGCTGACCCCGGAGAGCGATTTCTTCCGCTACTTCCGGGAGATGCCCGTGCGGCCTGCCGCACCACGGTGATGGTCGCGGCCTGCCGCGCCACCCTGATGGGTGCGGCCTGCCGCACGGCGCCGCAGCGCTTTGCCACTGGCGCGGTGGACAGCGCGGCTTTAACTTCCATGTGATGGTCCTGGGGTGGCGTCCCGCCTCCCCAGGCCTTTCTCTTTCCTGAGGTGCTTGCCCGATGCGGCTTGTCGCAACCGCCCTTTTCCTGGCCCTCTCCCTCCCGGCCATGGCCCAGCAGGCCCCCACGCCGCCCGCCGCACCAGCCATGGCGCCCTTCGTGGCGCCTGAGAGCTTCGCGCCGCTGGTGCGCAACCTGCTGCCGGCGGTGGTGAACATCTCCACCTCGCAGAATGTGGCGCCGCGCCCGGGCCGCCCCGATGCGCCCGAGACCCCGCAGGCGCCGCCCGGCTCGCCCTTCGAGGAATTCTTCCGCGACTTCTTCAACCGCAACCGCCCGCCCGGCCAGCAGGGCGAGGCGCAGCCCCAGCCGAACCAGCCCAACCGCCCGGCCCCGCGCCGCGCGCAGTCGCTGGGCTCGGGCTTCATCGTGGACGCCTCGGGCATCGTCATCACCAACAACCACGTGATCGATGGCGCGGATGAGATCAACGTCATCCTGCAGGACAACACCTCGCTCCGCGCGACGCTGCTCGGCACCGATCCGCGCACCGACCTCGCCGTGCTGCGGGTGAACCACACGGCGCCCCTCCCCTTCGTGCCCTGGGGCGATTCCGACACGGCGCTGGTGGGCGATTGGGTGGTGGCCATCGGCAACCCCTTCGGCCTGGGCGGCACCGTGACGGCCGGCATCATCTCGGCCCGCGGGCGTGACATCCGCCAGGGGCCCTTCGATGACTTCATCCAGACCGATGCCGCCATCAACCGCGGCAATTCCGGCGGCCCGCTCTTCAACATGCGGGGCGAGGTGGTGGGCATCAACACCGCCATCTATTCGCCCACCGGCGGCTCCATCGGCATCGGCTTCTCCATCCCCTCCAACCTGGCGCGCGGCGTGGCCCGCCAACTCGCCGAGGGCGGCCGCGTGCGGCGCGGCTGGCTGGGCGTGAACATCCAGCA
>JAIYDS010000256.1 GCA_027487385.1 Acetobacteraceae bacterium
GGAAGAGAACAGCGAGGCCTACAAGGCACAAAGCATCCGCTCCTACCAGGATGGCTTCCGGCTCGAGGACCCCTCCGTGCTCGACATGGTGCCCGAATATGCCGAGCTCTCGACCAACCACATCCAGCCCGTCTTTCCGCAGCTGGTGATCCAGCAGATCCACAACACGCTGGTCGCGCGGCAGCTCATCGCGAAGGCGCATGACGAGTTCGAGCTGGTCTTCCACTTCTTCGGCTATGAGGATGACAGCCCGGAGCTGCGCGCCATGCGCATCAAGCAGGCCAATCTCGTGGGCGCGGCCGGCTATATCTCGATGGAGGACACGGAGGCGACGGAGCTGGTCCAGCGCGGCATTCGCGGCGCGGAGGAAAGCCACTCCATCCTGGAAATGTCCCGCGCCGCGCCGGATGAGACGCGCACCATGATCTCCGAGGGCATGGTCCGCAAATTCTGGGTGGGCTACGAAAGGCTGATGGGTTTTTCCGCATGATCATCCCGCCCGAAACGCTCGCGGAACTGCGCTATTTCCAGGACGAGTATATCGCCGCCATCGATGATGACCGGCTGGAGGATTGGCCCAGGTTTTTCCTGGAGGATGCGCTCTACGAGATCATCCCGCGCGAGAATGAGGCGATGGGCCTGCCCGCCCCCCTGCTGCGCTGCGAGAATGCGGCGATGATGCGCGACCGCGTGGCCAGCCTGCGCCATGCGAACATCTTCGAGCAGCCGAGCTACCGGCATTTCCTCTCGGCGATGATCGTGACCGGCGCGGATGAATCCGGCATCCGCCTGCGCACCAATTACTGCGTGCTGAACACCAATGTGGAGGGCTCCTCCGCCGTCTATCAGACCGGCATCTACCGCGACGTGATCCGCCGCACCGAGGCGGGCTGGCGCTTCGCGGAGAAGCGCGTGATCTACGACACCTCCCGCGTGCAGACGCTGCTGGCTTACCCGATATGACGCGCTGGCTGGATGCGGTGAAGGCGTCGAGCCTCGCCGACGAGGGGGTGGTGGGCCTGGTGCTGGAGGGCGTGCCCGTCGCCGTCTTCCGGCTGGGCGAGGAATTCTTCGCCCTGCACGATCTCTGCCCGCATGGCGCGGCCCGGCTTTCGGATGGCTATGTGGATGATGTCTGCGTGGAATGCCCGCTGCATCAGGGCCTGGTCGAAATCCGCACCGGCGCCGCCGCCTCGCCCCCGATCACCGAGCCGACGCGCAGCTATATGACGCGCGTGACGGATGGCATGGTGCAGGTGGCGCTGGATTGATAAGTTTCGGATGACCCTGCCAAAGGAAAAGGGTCTGGGGCCCCGGCCCCAGCCGCCGGAGGCCGCTTTTTTTCTTCCGCCCGGCCATCGGCTTCGGCGTCAGGCGCCCTCCGCCGGATCATACATCACGCCCGAACCCGCGAAGCCGCCATCCACATTGAGGATATGCCCCGCGATGAAGCTGTTCTCCGGCGCGCAGAGGAAGGCCACGGCCGCCGCGACATCGGCCGGCGTGCCGTAGCGCTTCACCGCCATGCGATCGAGGAAGGCCGCCTTCTGCCGCGGCCCATGCGCGGTGCGCGCCACCTGCACCGGCCCCGGCGCCACGCCATTCACGCCGATGCCATGCGGCGCCAGCTCGACCGCCAGCACCTTGGTCAGCATCTCGATCCCGCCCTTGCTCGCGCCATAGGCCGCGCGCCCGGTGCCGCCGAATTGCCCGGAGACGGAGGAGATGGTGACGATCCGCCCGCCCGGATCGGGCTTGCGCGCCATGGCCCGCCCGGCCGCCCGCGCGGTGAGGAAGCAGCCCACGAGGTTGGTCTGGATCACCCGCTGGAAGGCGGCGAGCGACATCTCCAGCACCGGCACGCGGTCGGTGATGCCGGCATTGCAGATGGCGATGCGCAGCCGGCCGAAGCGCCGCTCGGCCTCGGCCACGGCGGCCTCCACGCTCGCCTCATCGGTCACATCCATGACGCAGGCTTCGGCCGTGCCGCCCGCCGCTCGGATCGCGGCGGCGCTGCGCTCGGCGGCCTCGGCGTTGAGGTCGGCGATGAGGACGTAGGCGCCATCGCGCGCCAGGCGCTCGGCGATGCCGGCGCCGATGCCCGCACCGCCCCCGGTGACCAGCGCCGCGCGGCTCACGCCTCCGCCTCCATGGCGATGACGCGCGCGGGCGCGCCGTCGGAATCCGGCAGCTTGATGGGCAGGCCCACCACCTGGTTCCGCGCCTGGCGCAGCGCACCCATATTGCGCAGATATTCGAACATGATGATGCCGCGCGCGAGCAGGTGGTAATGCGTCACATGCTCGGGCAAAGGCGGGCGCGCTTCGCCGGTCAGGAAGAATCGGATGCAGTGATCCTGCGGGAAGTCGAAGCCCACGGCCTTGATGCCGCGCTCGCGCAGCCAGATGGAGCCCTCCGCCGTCATCCAGGGCGCGTGCAGCCAGAATTCCGGCGTGTCGAGGCTGGCGCGCTCATCCCAGCGCGTGCGGATCAGCGCGAAATCGCCGGGTTGCAGATGGGCGCCCGCCGCGCTCAGCCGCTCCACGCTGATCGGCGCATTGGCCGGCACGTCGGATACGTCGAGCACCGCGCCCGGCCCCACCGTCATCTCCAGCGTGATGGCATCCGTCGTGAAGCCCTCAGGATCCACATGGCGCGGGCTGTCCATATGGGTGAAGGCATGGACGTTCCACCCGGCCCAGGTCGCCTGGCCCGCGCCGCTCTCGTGGCTCTTGGCGAGGCGTCGTTCCACCGGCCAGCGGAAATGGCCGGTGCGCACCGGCGTCGAAAGATCCACGAGCCGCATGGCTCAGCCATCCCGCCAGGGGCGCCGCGCCCAGAGCGCCCGCAGCGCCGCCTGTTCGCGGAACACCAACTCCCGCGTGGCGGCGGCGTCGAGGTAATGCAGCGGCACGAAGAGGCGCTCGGCCTCGGCGATCCAGGCGGGGTCGCGCATGGTGGCCGCCACCAGCGCGGCGAGGCGCTGCTGGATGGCGGCGGGCGTCGCGGCGGGAACGACGAGGCTGCGCACCACGCCGGTATCAATGGCGTAGCCCGCTTCACGGAAGGTCGGCACCTCGGGCGTCATGGCGAAGCGCCCGACACCTGCCGTTGCCACCGGCCGCACGCGCCCCTCACGGATCATGGCGACGCTCTCGCCCATGTTCATCGAGGCCACCTGGATGTGTCCGCCGATCAGTGCGGTCACCGTGGGCGCCTGGCCGGCGAAGGGAATGTGGTTCAGCCGGATGCCGGCGGCATCCTCGAGTGCGATCATCAGCAGATGGTCATCCGAGCCGATGCCCGCCGTCCCCACGCTGATCGCGCCGGGGTTTTCCCGCGCCCGCGCCACGAGATCCGCCACGGTCCGGATCGGGCTGTCCGGCGCCACATGGAAGCCGCTCGGGTCCGCCACGATGGTGCCGAGGAAGGCGAAATCCTCCAGCCGGTAGCGCGGCTGGCGCTCGATGGTGATGGTCTGCAGGCTCGGCGTGATGATGGTGCCGATGGTGTAGCCATCGGGCGCCGCGGTCGCTGCCGCCGTATAGCCGATCTCGGCCCCGGCGCCGGGGCGGTTCACCACGATGAAGCGCGAGCCCGGCAGCAGCCGTTCGAAATGCGGCACCATGGCGCGGAGATTCACATCCGTGCCGCCGCCCGGTGGAAAGGGCACGATGATCTGTATGGGCCGCTCGCCGGGCCAGGCGGTCTGGGCGCGGAGGATTCCGGGCGCGGACAACAGCATCAGCCCCGCCACAGCGCGACGCGATAAGGTCATCATGTAAGCCCTCCCAAAGGCCATGCCGCGCCTCGCCGCGCGGTCTTTCTCGGGGCAGGCTAGATCAACGCCGGCGGGGGGCAAGAGGCTTTTCCGCGCGCTTGCCCGCAGGGAAGGGCGCATGCAAACCTGTTCACAGCTTGGGGGTGGATGGTGCATGACGAGGTGGTGGACAGCGCGCGCGCTCATCCCGATGGTGGTCCTGCTTCTTGGCCTCGCCCCCGCGCTCGCCGCCCCGCCGCCCGCGCCGTCGCTGGCGGAATGGCAAGCCTATACGCGGCGCTACCTGGCGCCCGAGGGGCGCATCATCGACACCGCCAATCGCGGCATCTCGCACAGCGAGGGGCAGGGCTATTCCATGCTCTTCGCCGTGCATTTCAACGACCGCGCCCGCTTCGACCTGATGTGGAACTGGACGCGCCGCAACCTCCTGCGGCCGAGCGACAGCCTCTTCGCCTGGCGCTTCGATCCGAACAACCGCGTCGCCGTCAGCGACACCAACAACGCGACGGATGGGGACATCTTCATCGCCTGGTCGCTCCTCAAGGCGGCCGAGCACTGGGAGGCACCGGAATACCGCGCCGCGGCGCAGCGCATCGTGGCCGATATCCTGCGCTGCTGCGTCATCGAGTTCCGCGGCCGCACCCTGCTGCTGCCCGGGTCGCGCGGCTTCCAGGATGCCCAGGGCGTGACCATCAACCTTTCCTACTACGCCTTCCCCGCGCTGCGCGCGCTCTCCCGCGCCGTGCCCGATCCGCGCTGGGCCGCGCTGGAGGCGGATGGCCTGGCCCTGATGAACGAGGCCAGCTTCGGCCGTTGGCGCCTGCCGCCGGACTGGCTGCTGCTGCCCGCCCAGGGCGGGCCGCCCGTGCCGGCCAGCCGCTACCCCAACCGCTTCGCCTGGGATGCCGTGCGGGTGCCACTGAACCTGGCCTGGCAGAACCTCCCGGCCGGGCCCTTGCCCGCCTCGCGCCAATTCTGGGATTTCCCGGGCCATCCGCAGCGGCCGCCGGCCTGGGTGGACCTCTCCACCGGCGCCATCGCCCCCTATGCGGGCCATGCCGGGGTGCGGGCCATCCATGCGCTGGTGCGCAGCCGCTCCGGCGACGCCCCCGGCGCGCCGCTGGGCGTTGCCGATGCGCCCGATTACTATGGTGGCGCTCTGGTGCTGCAGACGCGCATCGCCCCCTTCCTGCCGCCCGAGCCCCCCGCGCTGGTCCCCGAGCAGCCTGCCGCGCCCGCCTCCCGCATGGACCGCGCCCTGGAGGCGGCCCAAGCCGCCTGGGCCCGCTGGCGGGGCCCGGAGCCTGAGGCGGCCGCGCCGGAGCCCGCCCAATGGTCGCGCCCGCACATCGCCGAGCCCTCCCAGGTGCGGGGCGTGCCGGGCGGGCTGCGCGGCCTGGCGCCGCCGCGATGATCCGCCTGCCCCGACGCGGCCTGCTGGCCGCCGCCGCCCTGCTGCCGGCCCTGACCCGCGCGGGGGCGCAACCCCTGGGCGACCTCTCGCTGGTCATCGCCGGCGAGAGCCGCCGGCTCGGCGCCTCCGTGCTGGATGACGTGCTGCACAATCACGGCCTCAGCCTGCCCGCGGGCGAGGTGCGGCACGAGATGATCCCCTGGATCGCGGCGGAATTGCAGGATGAGGTGGAGGCTGGGCTGCCCGGCACGGATGCGGTCATCACCAATGCGGCGGGCTTCGCGCTCGGGGCCACGCATGAGCTGTGGCGGTCGCTGCCGGCCAGCCTATTGGCGGCCAATACGCCGCGGCTGACGCCCACGGGGCAGCTGGTGCAGGCGCGGCTCGGGGATTTCGGGCTGGTCCTGGGCGCCATGCAGGGCGGGCCCGTGCTCCTGCATCGACGCGCCGTGCTGCCGGTGGCGCCGCGCAACGCGGCCGAACTTCTCTCCTATGCCCAGCAGAATCCCGGCCGCTTCCAATACAGCCGCCCTGCGCAGTCCCGCTTCGGCCAGGCCTTCGTCACCGGCATCCCGCATCTGCTGCGCGACACGGATCCGCTCGATCCCGAGGGCGGCTGGACGCGAAGCTGGCCCTATCTGGCTGAACTCGGCCGCTTCACCAGCTATTACCCGAGCTCAGGCGGCGCGGCGGTGGAGGAATTCCTGGATGGCGGCGTGGACCTCATGCCGGCGCTGCTCGGGCCCTATCTGCTCGGCATGGCCACGGGGCTGCTGCCGGGCGATCTGCTCTGCACGCCCTTCGACGACGCGCCGCTGGTGCCCAACAGCCTGATCCTCGCCGTGCCGCGCGGCGTGCCGGCCGAGCGCCTGGCCCTGCTGGAGCCGCTGGTGGGCTTCCTCGCGCATTCCACCATCCAGCGCCTGCTGTTCGGCCGCGGCCTGCTGCCCGGCAGCCCGGCCCATGCCGTGCCGGACCCGGCCGCGCCGAATGTGCCGGATGCCGATGCGCAGGACCGGCTCTGGACCGAGGCGCTGACGCCCGCCCTGACCGCCGCGCTGACGGGGCGCGAGACCGCCCCGCCGCTCTCACCGGCGGCGGAGACCGCCATGTTGCGCCTCTGGGATGACCGGATCGGCGCGCGCTATGGCGAGACGCGCTGATTCACGCCAGATCCTGGCGGCCATGATGCCTTGAAAAAAGAGAGCCGCCGGAGGCCTGTTTCTTCTCTTCTCCCGCCTGCGCTTGCCCGTCGGTCCAAGTCAGGGCCTGATTGGGATCAGGCCAGCACCGCCACGGCCTCGATCTCCAGCAGAAAATTCGGGCGCGGCAGGGAATAGACGATGGCGGTGGTGCGGGCCGGGTATTTGCCGTCCGGGAAATGCGCCGCGTAGATGCGGTTCATCTCCTCGAAATCCTCGCGCCGCGTCAGCAGCACATTCACCTTGGCCACGCGGTCCCAGCCGGCGCCGACGCTGTTGAGGATGCCGGTGATGGTGGCCATGGTCTGCTTCATCTGGGCCGGAAAATCGCCGACCGCGAGCGCGCCCGTCTCGTCATAGGCGGGGATGCCCGAGATGAACATCAGGTTGCCCACCTTCACCGCGGGCGAAAGCGGGGCGGCGACCTTCCATTGGCCTTCGACGAAGATGTGTTCCAGCGGGTCCATGGGGTTCTCCTGTGCGGTGAGGAAGGGAAAAGGGCCGCGGCGGCTGGGGCCCACGCCCCAGATCCCTTTCGTCAGAGGCGCGGCGGCAGGATGTTGCTGGCACTTCCATGAGATGGGGTCCGGGGTGCGTGACCCCGGCCGCCGGAGGCTACTCCACCCGAATATTGTTGGCGCGGATCACCTGCGCATAGGTCTCGGTGTAGCGCCGGATTTCCGTGCCGAATTCGTTGCCGGGCTTGGCCAGCACGGTGAAGCCCAGCTCCTCCAGCCGGCCCTTCACATCGGGGCGGTTCAGCGCGGCGAGCCAGGCGGCTTCCAGCCGGGCGCGCGCCGCGGCGGGCACCTCCGTGCGGGTGATCAGCCCGAACCAGCTGTCCGAGAGCACCAGCGGGAAGCCCAGCTCCGCCATGGTCGGCACATTCGGCAATTCGCGCACCCGCCGCTCGGCCGAGATGGCGATGGGGCGCATCTGGCCGGCCTGGGCGGGCTGGATCACGTCCGGCAGGTTGGCGAACATGAATTGCAGCCGCCCGCCGATCAGGTCCGTATAGGCCTGGGGCGCGCCATTATAGGGAACATGCGTCGCGTTGATGCGGCTGAGTTCGCGGAACTGCTCGCCGCCCAGGTGGTTCGAGGTGCCGATGCCATAGGAGCCGAAGGCGAGATTGGCGCCCGACCGCCGCCCCGCGGCCAGGAAGCCCGCGAAATCCTGCGCGACCGAGGGGTGCACCACCAGCACATGCGGCACTACGGTCGCCATCACCAGCGGCGCGAAGGCGGTGAGCGGGTTGTAGGGCATGCTGGGGCGCAAGGTGATGTTCGCCGCAAAGCTGTTGGCGATCATGATCATGGTGTGGCCATCGGGGGCGGCGCGCGCCACCTCCTGCGTGCCGATCACCGTGGCGGCGCCCGGGCGGTGCTCGATCACCACGGGCTGGCCGAGATCCTGCTGCAGGATCTGCTGCACGGGGCGCACCACCGTGTCCATCGTCCCGCCCGGCGTGAACGGAATGATGACGCGGATCGGCTGGGTCGGCGCCCAGGCGGGCTGCGCCTGGGCGCTCCGAAGCCCGGCGAGGGCAGGGGCGGCCAGGGCGAGCAACCCGGCGGCACGGCGAGAGACAGGCGGCATGGCATCGTCCTTTCGCAACGAAGCCGCAGCATGCCCTTTGCCCCCGGGGAAGGGTCAAGCGCCGCGAACGTCTTTTTTGCACCGCGCCGCAAAAAATTGCGCCTTGGAGCGGCTTTGCTCAGCCAGCGGGCAGAACCCGCTCGGTGAAGACGCCGCGGCAATCCATCTCGAATTCAAGATCCACCACGGGCGGGCGGCAGAATTGCCAGGTCAGGCCATGCCGCGCCGCGCCGCGCGCCACCACCTCCGCCGCCAGGAAGGGATGGACGTCATGCACCGTGTAGGCCTGCACGCCGGTGGTGGCGGCCCAGGTGAAGCCGAGCGCGGCCATGCGCCGCTCCATCTCGCCCAGCACCCATTGGGCTTTTTTCAACATGCCGGCGGGCGAGAGATCGCCCAGCGCCACGGTGTTGTCGCGGTAGCTGCCCTTGCCCTCGGCCGATTCCCCGCTGCCGGCGACGACGAAGCTGGGCGCGGCTGCGGCCTCCGGCACGGTGAAGGTGAAGGCATGGAAGCTGGGTGCGGCGGGCTTGTGCAATTCGGGGCAGACATTGCTGCGCGCCACGGGGTTCTTGCCGTCGAGGAAGATGCCCCACTCGGTCAGCACGGCGCCGTATTCGCGGTTGAAGGCCTCGAACCCCGCCTCGGTGAAGGGCGCGGGTGAGCGCAACTCGCAGGCGCAAAAGGCCTGCTTCGGCCGCCCTGCCGCCTCCAGCACGGCCGCGATGGCGGCGAAACCCTGGGCCATCGGCAGGGGCTCGGCAAAGCGCACCCGCTCCAGCCGGAAGCCGGGCTCGGCGGCGACGCCGGCCGAGTATTGATAGACGCCGGGGATGAAGCGGAACCCCCCCTGGGCGGCGGTGATGGTGCTCGACATGATCCCTCCTGCAAGGCCGCGCGGATGCTGAACCGCTGGGCGCGCGCCGGCAAGCCGCGCCATACTGCGGGCAACCCTTGGAGGCTCGCCCCATGATGATACGCCGCCGCGCCCTGGCCCCCTTGCTCGCGCTCGCCACGCCCGCGGTCGCGCAGCCGCGCTGGGCGCCCGACCGGCCGGTCAGCTTCCTCGGCCCCTTCGCGGCAGGTGGCTCCTTCGACCTCACGCAGCGCGCGCTGGCCCGGCCGCTGGAGCCGCTGCTGGGCCAGCCCGTCGCGGTGGTGAACCGCCCCGGCGCGGGCGGCACCATCATGCTGGCGGAATTGCTGCGCGCCCGGCCGGATGGCCAGACCATCGGGCTGCTGAGCGTGAACAGCAACGCCGTGGCGCCGCAGCTGCAGGATCTGGCCTTTGATCCCGTGCGGGATTTCCAGCCGCTCTGGGCCTATGGCGCCTTCCTGACCTTCGTCGTCGTCGCCGCCGGCGCGCCCTTCGGCAGCCTGGCCGAGATGATCGCCTTCGCCCGGCGCGAGCCGGGGCGGCTCTCCATCGGCGTCGCGGCGCTGGGCAGCATGCTGCCCAGCGCCGCGACGCCGATGGAGAGCCGCCCCGGCTCGCGCCGGGCGAAGGCGA
>JAIYDS010000015.1 GCA_027487385.1 Acetobacteraceae bacterium
AGGATCAGGTCCGGATTGTCGTGCGGCGCGCCGGTCTTGTGGGACGCCAGGGCGGGGGTGTTGTCCAGCGCCAACTCGCCGGGTGGGGTCTGCGCCGCGGCGGGGCGGGCGAGGAGGAAGGCCGGTGCGGCGAGAAGGCCGCGCCGGCGAATGATCACCGGCCGCCGGCCGCGAAGCGCACCGCTTCCTCGGCGGCGCGGAACAGCGCCTTGGCCTTCTGGATGCATTCCTCATGCTCGGCGCGCGGGTCGCTGTCCGCCACCACGCCGGCGCCGGCCTGGACGTGCAGCACGCCCTCCTTCACCAGCGCGGTGCGCAGCGCGATGCAGACATCCATGTTCCCATCCACGCCGAAATAGCCGAGGCCGCCCGCATAAAGCCCGCGCCGCGAGGGCTCCAGCTCCTCGATGATTTCCATCGCCCGCACCTTGGGCGCGCCCGAGAGCGTGCCGGCCGGGAAGCCCGCCTGCAGCGCGTCCAGCGCCGAAAGGCCGGCTCGGAGGCGGCCGCGCACCTCGGAGGCGATGTGCATCACCTGGGAATAGCGCTCGATGCGGAATTGCGCCGTGACCTTCACCGTGCCGATGGCGGCCACGCGGCCCACATCATTGCGGCCGAGGTCGAGCAGCATGAGGTGCTCGGCGCGCTCCTTCGGATCGGCCAGCAGCTCGGCCTCCAGCGCCAGATCCTCCTCCGGCGTGGCGCCGCGGCGGCGGGTGCCGGCCAGGGGACGGATGGTGACCTCGCCCTCCTTCACGCTCACCAGGATTTCCGGCGAGGCGCCGACGGTCGCGAAGCCGCCGAAATCGAAGAAGGTGAGGTAGGGCGCCGGGTTGATCCGGCGCAGCGCGCGATAGAGCGCGAAGGGCGGCAGCGCGAAGGGCGCCGAGAAGCGCTGGCTGGGGACGATCTGGAAGGCATCGCCGGCGCGGATATATTCGCGGGCGCGCTCCACCGCCGCCATATAGGCCTCGGGCGTGAAGTTGGAGGTCGGCGCGGGCGGGGCCGGCAGGCGGGCCGGCGGCGCCGGGCGGGGCAGGGGGCGGTCCAGCGCGGCCTCGGCCTCATCCAGGCGCGATTGCGCCAGCGCCCAGGCGGCTTCGGCATCCAGGCCGGAATCGGCCCAGACGGGGGTCACCAGCGTCAGCGCATCGCGCACATGGTCAAAGACGGCGACCAGCGTGGGGCGGATCATCACCGCCTCGGGGATGCCCAGCACATCCGGGTTGGTGGCCGGCAGGCGCTCCATCTGGCGCACCATGTCATAGCCGAGATAGCCGAAGAGGCCGGCGCAGATCGGCGGCAGGCCCGGCGGCAGCGTCATGCGGATGGCGGCGATGCGGGCGGCCAGCGCCTCCAGCGGCGGCAGGGCCTCGGGCTCGAAGGCGTGGGGCGCGGCGAGCGCCTGGGTGTTGCACTCGGCCTGGCCCGCCCGGCAGCGCCAGATCAGGTCCGGCGCCATGCCGATGGCGGAGAAGCGGCCGCGCGCGGCCCCACCCTCGACGCTTTCCAGCAGGAAGGAATGCGCCTGGCCATGGGCGAGCTTGAGGAAGCTGCCCACCGGCGTTTCCAGATCCGCCACGCGCTCGCGCCAGAGCAGCTGCGACTGGCCGGCCTCGAAACCCGCCCGGAACTCCGCGAAGCTCATCTCAATTGCCCGCCATCTGGTCCACCAGGCGCGGATTGATCCGCACATTGGCCCGGGCGCGCAAGGCGGCCTGGTATTGCGCCTCGAAATCCTCGGCCATGGCCTGGGCCGTCTCGCCGCGCAGGGTGGCGAGTGCGGCGGCCTCGCCCGAGAGGTCGGCCGGCGTCACGCTGAGCAGTTGCATCACGGCGAAGGATTGCGCGCGCTCGATCATGGTGGTGGCGTTGGGGGCCAGCTCGAAGACCGGGGCAAGGAGGTCACGCGGCATGGGGTTGCCGCCGCCCGCCTCGCGGCCGAAGGGGCCGAGCTCCTCGGCGGTAATCTGTGCGGCCTCGGCGGCGGCGGCGAGCGTCTGGCCCCCGCGCGTGGCGGCGAGCAGGGCGGCGGCGCGCTCCTCCTGCCAGCGGCGGCGGGCGGCGGCCAGGAAGCCGGCGAGGACCTGTTCGCGGACGGTCTCCAGCGGGCGCAGCGCGGGGGGCGTGATCTCGCGGACATCCATGGCCAGGAAGCCCCATTCGCCCTCCTGCAGGCGGGGGGCGGCGCCGCGCTCGGCGGTGAAGATGGCGCGCAGCACGGCCGGGCGCACGGCGGCGGCGACGGGGAGTTCCACCTCGCGCCCATCCGGCGCGCGGCCCGTGGCATCCATGCGCGTCTCGACATAGCCGAGCGAGTAGCGGCGCGCGGCCTCGGCCAGGCTGGCGCCGCCGGCGAGTGCATCCTCCACGCGGTTCACGCGCTCGAAGGCGAGGTCGGCCGCGCGCTCGGCCTGGATTTCGGCGCGGATTTCGCCGCGCACCTCATCCAGGCTGCGCTGGGCGCCGGCTTCGATCTGCCCCACGCGCAGCACATGCCACCCAAAGGGCGAGCGCACGGGGGCGGAGACGGCGCCGGGGGCCAGGGCGAAGGCGGCCTCGGCCAGGGTGGGCAGCGGCAGGTCGGCGCGGGTGGAAAGCCCCAGCGCGCTGGCCATGCCGCCTGCGGCGCGGGCGGCGGCCTCGATCGCGGCGAAGCTCGCCTCACCCTGCCAGAGCGTGGCGATGGCCTGGGCGGCGGCCTCCTCCTGCATCACGGCCTGGAAGATCTCGCGCTTCTCGGGGGTTTCGTAGCGGGCGCGGTTGGCGGCGTAGCCATCCTCGATGTCGCGCTCGCTCACCTCGATCTCGGCCATCAGCCGGGCGGCGTTGAGCGTGGCCAGCGCCACGTCGCGGTATTCGGGGGTGGAGAATTGCCGGGCGTTGTTCTCGTGGAAGCGGGAGAGCTGGGCCTCGGTCGGCGCCTCGGGTTCGGGCGCCTCGGCGAAGGGGAGTTCCACCAGGGTGGCGGTCCGGCGCTCCTGCGCCCAGGCCAGCATGCGCAGCGCCAGCGCCTCGGGCGCGGCCGCACCCGCGCGCACCGCGCCCGAGAGCTGCTGCCGGCCGAGATCGGTGCGCAGCAGGTCGAGGAAGCGCGCCTCCGTCATCTCATTGCTGCGCAGGAAATTGTTGAAGATGTCGCGCGAGAAGCGGCCATCCAGGCCGGCGAAGCCGGGGATCTGGAAGATGTAGTCGCGCACCACCTCATCGGGCACCACGATCTGCATGCGGGCCTGTTCCTGGCGCAGCACGCGGTCCAGCACGAGGCCTTCGAGGGCCTGCTCGGCCACGGCGCGGCGGATGCGGGCATCCATCTCGATGCGGCCCTGGAGCTGGCGCTGGATGCGCTGCAGCTCGCGCCGCGCGGCCTCCTGCGCTTCCTCGACCTCGATCGCGTCATTGCCCACGCGCGCCACGGCGGTGTCGCGCCCAATATTGCGCAGCATGTCCTCGATCCCCCAGACCGCGAAGGAGAGGATGAGCAGGACGAAGAGGAGCTTGGCGAACCAGGTGCCGGCCAGCCGGCGCATTGCGGTGATCATGCGAGGCGAATAGCCGGTTGCCGGGCGGTTGCCAAACGCGAGCGGTTTCTGTCCAATGCAACCAGACAAAAAGGGCACGCCATGACCCCCGGGATCCGACCGCTCATTGCGGGCAATTGGAAGATGAATGGCTCTCAGCGCGACGCCGCGCGGCTGGCCGAGTCGCTGCGCGAGGGCGTGGAGAGCGTGGACCTGCTGATCTGCCCGCCCTTCGTCCATCTGCATGCCGTGGCGGCGCTCATGCTGGGCAGCCGCGTGGCCGTCGGCGCGCAGGATTGCCACGCGGCGCATCACGGCGCCCATACCGGCGATGTGAGCGCGGCCATGCTGCGCGATGTGGGCGCCACCCATGTCATCCTCGGCCATTCCGAACGGCGCACCAATCACGGCGAGAATGACGCGGCCGTGCTGGCCAAGACCGAGGCCGCGCTGACCGCCGGCCTCATCCCCATCATCTGTGTGGGCGAGACGGAGGCCGAGCGGCTGGCGGGCCTGGCCGATTCGGTGGTGGAGAAGCAATTGGGCGGCTCCATCCCCTATGGCTTCATCACGGCGGGCGGGATCGTGGCCTATGAGCCGGTCTGGGCCATCGGCACGGGCCGCACGCCGACCGAGCGCGACATCGCCTCGATGCACGCCACCATGCGCACCGCGCTGGTGGAGCGCTTCGGGCCTGCGGCGCGGACCACGCGGCTGCTCTATGGCGGCTCGGTCAAGCCCTCCAACGCGGCCGAGATCCTGGCCCTGCCGGATGTGGATGGCGCGCTGGTGGGGGGCGCGAGCCTGGTGGCGGCGGATTTCCTGGCCATCGCGCGCGCCGTGCCCGAATAGGCGCCGTCCCGCATCTTGGGGCTTCGCTATGAGCGCGGGTGCGGCTATCACACAGGCTTAACCTGTTGCCCGGGAAGCCCTTGGACCCCATGACCGCCGAAGCGAGGCCCGTTCCACCCCCTGGCCCGCCCCCCGAAGCCTTCCGCCTGCGCGGCAGCAATTACAGCCTGCTGACCTTGCGCCTGCTGACGGGCGATGTGAACGCGGTGCTGCCGGCGCTGGGCGACCAGTTCCGCAAGGCGCCCGGCTTCCTGCGCTTCGCGCCCATCGCCATCGGGCTGGATGATCTGGGCGGGGAGCAGGTGGATTTCCCGGCGCTGATCGCGGGGCTGCGGGCCTTGGAAATCCTGCCCATCGGCGTGGTGGGCGGGCCGCAATTGCTGCGTGCCTCGGCAGCCGGCGCCGGGCTGCCCACGCTGCGCCCGGCCGGCCAGCGCGATACGGAGCTGGAGGCGCCATCCCCCGTGGCCGCGCCCCCCGTCGCCATCGCGCCCGCGCCGGTTGCGGCCCCCGCCCCCGCCACGCGCACCATGGTGGTGAACCAGAACATCCGCGCGGGACAGCGCGTCTATGCCGAGGGGAGCGACCTCATCATCATCGGCTCCGTCAATGCGGGGGCCGAGGTGCTGGCCGATGGCAATATCCACATCTATGGCGCGCTGCGCGGCCGGGCCCTGGCCGGCGCCTCCGAGGATGGCGAGGCGCGCATCTTCGCCCAGAATTTCGACCCGGAGCTGGTCGCCATCTCCGGCTTCTACGCGGTGCGCGAGGGGCTGACCCCCGCCTCCATCGGCCGCGGGGTGCAGGTGCGCCTCGATGGCGAGCAATTGCGGTTCGACCCTTTCGGCTGACGCCGGACTCCACTTACGAAGGAACACAACATGGCGCAGGTGATCGTCGTCACATCGGGCAAGGGGGGCGTGGGCAAGACCACCAGCTCCGCCGCCTTCGCCACCGGCCTCGCGCAGCGTGGCAAGAAGACCGTCGTCATCGATTTCGACGTGGGGCTGCGCAACCTCGACCTCATCATGGGCGTCGAGCGGCGGGTGGTCTTCGACATCGTGAACGTGGTGCAGGGCGAGGCCAAGCTCTCCCAGGCGCTCATCAAGGACAAGCGCGTGGAGGGGCTCTCCATCCTCCCGGCCTCGCAGACGCGGGACAAGGACGCGCTGACCAAGGAAGGCGTGCAGGGCATCATCGAGGAGCTGTCGAAGGATTTCGACTACATCCTCTGCGACAGCCCCGCCGGCATCGAGAAGGGCGCGCTGCTGGCGCTGTATTTCGCGGACCAGGCCATCGTCGTCACCAACCCCGAGGTAAGTTCAGTGCGGGACAGCGACCGCATCCTGGGCGTGCTGCAATCCCGCACCCGCCGTTCGGAGCAGGGCAAGGATCCCGTGAAGCAGCATCTGCTGCTGACGCGCTATGATCCCGCCCGCGTCGAGCGCGGCGAGATGCTGAAGCTGGATGATGTGCTGGAAATCCTGGCCATCCCGCTGCTGGGCGTGATCCCGGAGAGCGAGAGCGTGCTCAAGGCCTCCAATGCCGGCAATCCGGTGATTATGGATGCCGAGAGCCAGGCGGGCCAGGCCTATACCGATGCGGTGGCCCGCTTCCTGGGCGAGGAAAAGCCGCATCGCTTCCTGGAACCCGAAAAGAAGAAGGGCTTCTTCGGCAAGCTCTTCGGCGGGAGGGCGGCATGAGCTGGCTGAATTTCTTCCGCAAGGAGCGCGAGGACAAGGGCTCCGCCTCCACCGCCAAGGACCGCTTGCAGGTCATCATCAGCCATGAGCGCGTCAGCCGCACCCAGGCCGATTTCCTGCCAAAGCTGCAGCAGGAGTTGGTGGCCGTGGTGGCGCGCTATGTCGCCATTGACCCGGCCAAGGTGCAGGTGAACCTGGAGCGCGGCGGGGATTTCTCGACACTGGCCATCGATATCGAATTGCCCGGTCCGGCGGCGGTGCCGGGCGGCCGCGCGGCGTGACGCCTGCCCTGAAGGCGGCCACGGATTTCGCCCTGGCGCATGAGACACCCTGGCCGCGCGACATCCTCGCGCACCTCGAATCTGGTTTCTTCGAGGGGCCGCCTGACAATGAAGTGATCGGCCCCACGGCCCCGCGCGGCGGGCCGAACGGCGTGATCTACCGGCACGGCCAGCGCATCGCGGAATGGGGTGATCCGACGCGCGCGGACATGACCTTCAGCGTGGCCAAGAGCTACCTCGCGATCCTCGCCGGCCTCGCCGTGCAGGATGGGCTGCTGCCGGACCTCGATGCGCGCGTGAGCGACCGCGTGCCGCATCCGGCCTTCGCCACGGTGCAGAACGCGCCCATCACCTGGCGGCATCTGCTGACCAACACCTCTGAATTCGAGGGCGAGTTGTTCGGCAAGAGCGACCTCATTGATCGCGGCCGGAATCTCGGCGTGGAAGGGCAGGGAAAGAAGCGCAGCCCGCGCCCCATGCAGCCGCCTGGCAGCTATTGGGAATACAACGACGTCCGCGTGAACGCTCTGGCGCTGGCCTTACTGCACCTCTTCCGCCGCCCGCTGCCCGAAATCTGGGCCGAGCGGATCATGGGGCCGATCGGCGCCGGCACCGGCTGGCAATGGCGCGGCTACAGCACCTCCCAGGTCGAGATCGATGGCCGGATGATCGAGAGCGTCTCAGGCGGCGGGCATTGGGGCGGCGGCATCATCATCAACGCCGAGGACCAGGCGCGCGTGGGCCTGCTGGTCGCGGGCGATGGCGAGTGGAACGGCAAGCGCATCGTCGCCAAGGAGTGGCTCGACCTCTGCCGCACGCCCTGCGCGCTGAACCCGCATTACGGCTTCCTCTTCTGGCTCAACACCGGCCGCACGAAATGGCCGGCGGCGAGCGAGGGAGCGGTCTGCTTCTCGGGCGCCGGCGGCAACACCACCTGGATCGAACCGGCGGAGGGGATCGTCGCCGTCTCGCGCTGGCTGGATGGGGCGCATCTGAACGAGTTCATGCGGCTGGTGCGCGCCGCCGCATGAGGCCCCTCCTTTGAGCCTGGCCCGCATCGTCACCTTCGCCTTCGCCGGGATCAAGCCGGTGCCGGTCGAGGTGCAGGTGCAGTTGGCCCCCGGCTTGCCCGCTTTCCTGCTGGTGGGCCTGGCCGACAAGGCGGTGGGCGAATCGCGCGAGCGGGTGCGCGCGGCTCTCACCGGCCTCGGCCTCTCGCTGCCGCCCAAGCGCATCCTGGTGAACCTCGCCCCGGCCGATCTCGCGAAGGAGGGCAGCCATTACGACCTGCCCATCGCGCTGGCCCTGCTGGCAGCCATGGACATCCTGCCGCGCGAGGAACTGGCCGGCTTTGCCGCGTTGGGCGAACTTTCCCTGGATGGCGCCATCCTGCCCGTGGCCGGCGTGCTGCCCGCGGCGCTGGGCGCTTCGGAGCGCGGTCTTGGGCTGATCTGCCCGGCGGCCCAGGGGGGCGAGGCCGCCTGGGCCGGGCGGGGCGAGGTGCTGGCACCGGCCGACCTGCCGACCATTCTCAACCATTTCCGCGGCGTGCAGGTCATGTCCCCGCCGGAGCCGCCGCGCATCGAGCCCACGGCCTGGCGCGGCCCCTGCCTCTCGGAGGTGAAGGGCCAGGAAAGCGCGAAGCGCGCGCTGGAGATCGCCGCCGCCGGTGGGCACAACCTGCTGATGATCGGCCCGCCCGGCGCCGGAAAATCCATGCTGGCCGCCCGCCTGCCCGGCCTGCTGCCCGAACTCACGCCCGGCGAGGCACTGGAGCTTTCCATGGTGCATTCCGTCGCCGGCCTGCTGCGCGACGGCAAGCTGCTGACCCTCCCGCCCTTCCGCGAGCCGCATCATTCCGCCAGCCAGGCTGCGCTGATCGGTGGCGGGCAGCGCGCCCGGCCGGGCGAGATCAGCCTGGCGCATCACGGCGTGCTCTTCCTGGATGAATGGCCGGAATTCCCGCGCCCCGCGCTGGAGGCGCTGCGCCAGCCCATGGAGACCGGCCGCGCCGTCATCGCCCGCGCCCAGGCCCATGTGGAGTATCCCGCGCGCTTCCAATGCGTGGCGGCGATGAACCCCTGCCGCTGCGGCTATCTGGGCGATGCATCCCGCGAATGCGCCAAGGCGCCCCGTTGCGGCGACGAATATGCGGATCGCCTGAGCGGCCCCTTGCTGGACCGGATGGACATCACGCTCGAGGTGCAGGCGGTCCCGGCTGCCGAACTCTCCCGCGCCCCGGCCGGCGAGCCGACCGCCCGTGTGGCCGCCCGCGTGCGCGCGGCGCGCGAGATCCAGCGCGCGCGCTATGGCACCAAGGGCCCGCGCCACAATGCCGCGGCCGATGGCGCCGTGCTCGAAGCGACGGCGGCGCTGGAGCCCGCGGCGCGGGTGCTGCTGGAACAGGCGGCGGCACGGCTGGGGCTTTCCGCGCGGGGCTTCATCCGCACCATCCGCCTCGCGCGGACCATCGCGGACCTGGCGGCGGTGGACAGCGTGTCGCGCGCCCATCTGGCGGAGGCGCTGGCCTATCGAGGGCGGCGCCGGCGGTGATGGGGACGGACTGGCACCACTTGGCTTTCCCGCTGGGTGTGACGGCGTTTTCTGCGCCCCACCGACGGGAGCCTCGCCAGGTCAACCAGCAGGATTTGGCCCAGGTTTCACCTCACTGACCTTCCCCTGAGTAGCGTCGAGCCCGGAAAGTGCCAAGCGCTCTTGGCTTTACGGGGAAGGAGATGAGGCCTCCGCTTATCCGTCTCTGGGCGATGGCAAGGGCAAGTGAACAGTGAAGTTGGCCCAGATGACCGTGACGCCCCCTTTGGCCCATGATCCGCACTGGCCCTTCAAGCGCGAAGGACGCCGATCCACGCCCTACCCACCTGCAAGGCGCAGATGCGCCTCGGTCGGACAGCAGCCGCGGCCGTTGATGGGCAGGATGTCCTGCGGGCAGGCGGAGAAGGCCATCACCACATCCATCTCCGCGCGCAGCCGGACGAAGCTGCCCGGCGTCGAGACCGGCGCCTCGAAGGAAACGCTGCCATCCGGGCCGACGGGGATGTTCATGAAGAGGTTCAGCGGGCTCGGCGTCTCGCCGATGACGAAGCCGATCTCCCCCATCGCGGCCCAGAGATTGTCCTGGCAATTGTCGTGGTAGCCGGCCACGCCCAGCCCTTCGTACCGCCAGCGGTCGCAGGCCGCGATCAGCGTGTCGTGGATGCCGCCCGAATTGTCCTCGACCATGGAGAGGATGGGGCGGCGGCGATTGCTCAGCAGCGTGTCGCCGGGCCGGGGGATCAGGCGCAGCATGCCCGCGCGGCTGTGCTCCATGGACATGAACTCGCTGGCGTCCGCGGCATTGAAGGCCCAGGTGTCCACCACCTGCTCGCCATGGGTGTTCACGACGTCGACGCATTGGCCGGCCCGCAGACGCAGCGCCTTGCCACGCCGGGCGGGGATGGTGATCTCGTTCATTCGGTCGCTCCTGTTTCGATTTGCCACGCGCGCGCGTCATCCCGCGCCCAGCCCAGTTCCAGCGTATCGCCGCGTCCCGGCAGGGCGCCACCATCATTGGGGCGCTTGAAGACCAGCTCGCACCCTCCCGGCAGCAAGCAATGCCCGCGGAGGCGATCGCCCACGAAGATCACGTCGCTGAGCCGCGCGGTCACGCGGTTCTCGGCGGTCTCGGCCTCGGCGCCGAGGCGGATGCGCTCCGGCCGCACGGCGATGGCCACCCGCGCGCCCTGCCCCGCCCCGTCGGCGGCGAGCGCGACCAGCGTCGGCAGGCCCTCGACCGCGACCTGGATCACATCGCCGTTACGCGCGCTGACGACGCCCTCGATGCGATTGCTCTCGCCGACGAAGCCCGCGACGAAGAGGCTGGCGGGCCGGGCGTACAGCTCGATCGGCGGCGCCACCTGCTGCACCCGGCCCTCATGGAAGACGGCGACGCGGTCCGACATGGCCATCGCCTCCTCCTGGTCATGGGTGACATAGATCATCGTGACGCCGAGGCTGGCATGCAGGCGCTTCAGCTCGATCTGCATCCGCTCCCGCAACTGGCGGTCGAGCGCGCCCAGCGGCTCGTCGAGCAGCACGAGGGGCGGCCGGAAGACCAGCGCGCGCGCCAGCGCGACGCGCTGCTGCTGCCCGCCGGAAAGCTGCCCGGGCCGCCGGTCCGCCAGGCCCGAGAGACCGACCAGCTCCACCGCCTCCGCCACCAGGCGCGCCGTCTCGGCCTGCGGCGTGCGCCGCACCGAGAGCGGGAAGGCGATGTTCTCCGCCACGCTCATGTGCGGGAAAAGCGCATAATTCTGGAACACCATGCCGAGGCCGCGGCGATGCGGCGGCAACCCGTCCACGCGCCGCCCCTCCAGCTCGATGCTGCCCTCGGTCGGCGTCTCGAAGCCCGCCAGCATCATCAACGTCGTCGTCTTGCCCGAGCCGGAGGGGCCAAGCAGCGTGAGGAACTCGCCCCGCGCCACATCGAGATCGAGCGCCCGCACGGCCATGGCCTGGCCGTCATAGCTCTTGCTGACGCCGCGCAGCCTGAGGATCGGCTCGCCGGTCACCGGCCGTCCCAGGCGGCGAAGGCGGGCGGGAAGACCTGGTCCACGGCGCGGCCGGACCAGTGATGCGCGGCGAAGCCGCCCCAGACCCGATCAGCCGAGGCGACGGCCTCGCACAGCAGCGCCTCCTGGTTCCAGGGCAGCAGGCGCTTGTCCGCCACGCGTGTGATGCCGTCCACCACCACGCGCTCCACCATGTCGCCGGTCGCGGAATAGACCAGCGCCCGGATCGGATCGAGTACGGGTCCGATCGTGAGGTTGTCGAAATCCACCACCACGATGTCGGCCCGGGCGCCGGGCGCGAGGCGCCCGAGATCGTCCCGCCCCAGGGCGCGGGCGCCGCCCAGCGTGCCGGCGCGGAAGGCATCGGCCGCCGAGGGATCCTCATGGTTGCGCTCGACCAGCTTGCCCGCCAGCGCCGCCATCCGCATCTCCGAGATGATGTCGGTCGGGAAGGCATCGGTGCCGAGGCCGATATTGATGCCCGCGTCGCGGAAGCGCTTCATGCCTTCGAAGGCCACGCCGCGCCGCGCATAGGCGACGGGGCAATGGGCGATATGGCTGCCGGCCTCGGCAATGGCCTCCAGATCCCCGGCATAGGGGTAGGCTGCCATGCTGTGTCCGGCGACGTAAAGCGCATGGCCCAGGATGACGTCCGGGCCCAGGAAGCCTTCCTGCTTCAGCAGCAGCGCCGGCGTCAGCCCGGTCTGGCGCAGCGTCTCGTGGAATTCGTAGAGCTGCTCACAGAAATGGGTCGTGATGCGCAGCCCGTGCCGGGTGGCGGCCTCCCGCGTCGCGGCGCGCAGGCGGGGTGTCGAGGCGAAGAACTCGTTCAGCACCAGGATCGGCCGGATGCGCCCCTCCGCCGCGCCATCATGGCGCGCGGCGAAGGCCAGGGCGCGGTCGAGCCCCGCGAGCCCGGCACCCTCATCCCAGACAAGTCGCGCCTCGCCCTTCGGCCCAAGCCGGTAATCGGCCCCGGTGAAATTGGGCGCGTAATACATCCGCAACCCGCATTCGGCCGCCAGCGCCGCGCAGGATTCCCCGCCATCCGGGGCACCCGCATCCATCTCCAGGATGGTCGTGACGCCCGAGAGCAGATGCGTCGCCATGCAGAAGCGCAGCGCCACCAGAGGGTCGCCCGGGTCGAGGAAGGCGGGGCCGCCGCCCTCTTTCCGGCCGGCATAGTTGATGAAGCCCGCCCGCATGAAATCCCGCCGCCCGCCATCCAGCACCATGCGGTAGCCCTCATTGAGGCGGAGATGGGCGTGCAGGCTGATCAGGCCCGGAATCACCAGCTTGCGGCGGCCGGGAATAACCTCGTCGGCCACGATTTCGGAAGCCGGGCCCACGGCCACGATGCGGTCGCCGCGATAGGCGACGGCGCCATCGCGGATGATGCGGTGGTCGTGACCGTCGAAGGCGACAACCCATTCGCCTTGCAGGGCGATCGTGCGTGGCTGGTCCATGTCCTAGACTCCCAAACGGCCGGCGAGGCGGGCGGCGCGGCGACGCAATGCCTCAGTGACCAGCATCAGCAGGATCGAGACCGCCATGAGCACCACGGCGGCGGCGGTGATGGCCGGGCTCACGCTCTCCTGCACGCCGGACCAGAGCTGGCGCGGCAGGGTGCGCTGCTCGGGGGCGGCGAGGAACAGCGTGACCACCAACTCGTCGAAGGAATTGACGAAGGCCAGGATCGCACCGGAGGCGACGCCGGGCAGGATGAGTGGCAGCGTGACGCGCCGGAAAGCCAGGAGCGGCGGCGCGCCCAGCATGGCCGCGGCTCGCGGGAGGGAGGCGTCCAGCCCATCCAGCGTCGCCAGCACGGTCACGATCACGAAGGGCGTGGAGAGGATGGTATGCGCCAGAATCAACCCGGCATAGCTGCCGCCCAGCCCGAGCCGCGCGAAGAAGTAGAAGGCCGCGACGGCATAGACGATGACCGGCAGCACCAGGGGCGAGAGCAGCAGGCCGATCAGCGCCGGCCGCCAGCGCGACCGCAGCCCCTGCAGGCCGAAGGCGGCCAGCGTGCCCAGCACCGTCGCCAGCAGCGTCGTCGGCAGGCCGATGAGCAGCGTGTTCAGCATGGCGCCCGACCAGAGCGGATCGGTCAGCACCTCCTCGTACCAGCGCCAGGACAGGCCGGGCAGCGGGTAGAGCAGCAGTGAGCCGGCGGTGAGCGAAAGCGGCACGACCACCAGCAACGGGCCCACCAGGAACAGCACGGTCAGCGCGGCCCAGCCTGCCGTCAGGCGCCGCGCCCATCGCTCCAGCGGGGCGACCGGCCCGCTCATCCGCGCAGCCTGAGCCGGCGCGGCCCGACGGCGCGCGCCGTGGCGAGATAGGCGAGCGCGACGGTGCCGAGCAGCACGAGCGACAAGGCCGAGGCCATGCCCCAGTTCACGGAATCCGCCGTGAAATAGGCGATGAACCAGGCGATCATCTGGTCCCCCGGCCCGCCGACCAGCTCGGGGGTAATGTAGTAGCCGAGCGCCGAGACGAAAACGAGCGCGGCGCCGGCGATCACGCCCGGGGCCACCTGCGGCAGGTAGATGCTGCGAAAGACGCGCAGCGGCGCCGCACCCAGGCTCGCCCCCGCACGCAGCGCCTGCCGGTCCAGCCCGCGCATCACGCTGTACATGGGCAGCACGGCGAGCGGCAGCAGCACATGGGTCATCGCGATGAGCACACCCAGCCGGTTGTAGAGCAGCGCCAGCGGCTCGCCGACCAGGCCGAGCCACATCAGCCCCTGGTTCACCAACCCTTGCTGCTGCAACAGGATGATCCAGGCGGTGCTGCGCACCAGGAGCGACGTCCAGAAGGGCAGCAGCACCAGCACGAGAAGCCAGGAACCCAGGCGCGGCCCGGCGCGCGCCATCACCACCGCCAGCGGGAAGGCGATGACGACGCAGAGCAGGGTCACGGCGGCGCAGATCCCCAAGGTGCGCGCCAGCAGATCGAGAAAGATCGCGCGGTCCGGAGGCGCGGCCCGAATGCGCCCGACCTCGCCGCGCTCGCGATCCACGGCGGCCAGCAGGTAGGCGGGCGTCAGCCAGCCGCTTTCGTTGCGCAGGATCGTCCAGACCGCGGGGTCGGCCCAGCGCTGGTCCAAGGCGATGAAAGTCGTCCGCCAATCTTCCCGGGGCTCGGCCGGCAATCGCGCGGCGGCCCGCACCACGAGGCTGCGCAACCCGCTCATATGCGCGTTCAGCTGGCGGCCGAGGGTAGCCGCCGCGATCGGATCCGGCAGGGCGCGCAGATCGGCGGCCAGCGCCGCGAAGGCGCCCTCCCCCGGCAGGCCCGCGCCGTCCCAGACGGCCATCTCCGCGGCGGTGCGCGGGAGGGCCGCATGGACCTCGCGATTGTCGACCGCGCGGAGCAGGAACGCCGCGATCGGCAGCAGGAAGAAGAGCAGAGTAAAGAGCAGCGCAGGCGCCAGCAGCGCCAGGCTGCGCCTGCGTCGGCTGCGCTCATCGCGCGCAAAGGCGCGGGCGAGCGCGGGCTGGATCATCCGGCCGCCCAGCGCGCCAGCCGCTGCGTCAGCCCATCGAGATTGTCGAGCCAGAAGCGCTGGTAGCGCTCCCCCTGTTGCAGATAGGCCAGATGCATCAGGTTCTCCGGCGGCAGCATGGCCCGGAAGCGGTCATCGAGCAGCGGCAGCGCGGCGGCATTGGGCGGGCCGTATTGCATCTGCCGGGCGAAGGCCGCCAGCGGCGCGGCCGAGGCCGCATGGGTGATGAATTCGATCGCGAGATCCCGGTTGCGGCTGCCGCGCATGATCGCGAGATACTGATTGCCCAGCACGAAGCCGGCCTCGAAGGCGATGCGCAGATTCCGCCGGTCCTGCTGGTTGGCGACGGCGATGCGCCCGTTCCAGGCATAGACCATGCTGACCTCGCCACTCGCGAGGATCTGCACCGATTCCGCGCCGGCGCGCCACCAGTGGATATGCGGCTTCAACTCATCCAGCTTGCGAAAGGCGCGGTCAACGCCGCCCGGCGCGCTCATCACGTCCAGCACCTCGCGCGGGGGGACGCCATCGGCCATCAGCGCGATCTCGACCATGCTCGGCCGGAAGAGCAGGCCGCGGCGCCCCGGCCAGCGGCGCACATTCCAGAAATCCGCCCAGCTGCGCGGCGGATCACTGCCCAGCTTGTCGGCATCATAAGCCAGCCCGCCCACCACGCTCATGATCGGCACCGCGCAATCGGTCACCCCACCCGCCGCGGCGAAGGGCTGGATGTCGAAATGCCGGGACCAGTCCACGCGTTCCAGCAGGCCTTCGTCGCAGCCCACGGCCATGTTGTTGAAGGTGATCTCCACGACGTCCCAGCGGATCTGCCGGGTCTCGACCTGCGTGCGCAGGCGGGCGAATTCCTGGCTCCAGCTGTCCTCGACGATGCGCACGCCGCGTTCCCGCGCGAAGGGCTCGTACCAGGCGCGGCGCGAGGCCTCGGCCACTGCGCCGCCATTGTTCACGATGGTCAGGCTGCGCTGCTGCGCGCCGGCCGGCGTTGCGAGCAGGACCGGTGCGGCGAGCAGGCTGCGGCGACCGTGGCGGATGGGCATGGCAGGCTCCTGGATCAGGGTTCAGATGGCGTGGATTGCGGGATGGCGGCCGCCTTATTCCGGCCGGATCCCGGCGCGCTGCGCGACATCGGCCCAGAGCGCCTGCTCGGCGGCGATATGCGCCGCGAACTGCGCCCGGGTCGAGCCGACCGGAATCGCGCCGAGCTCCGTGATGCGCTGGTTGACCGTGGGCGTGCGGACGATCTCCTGGATGGCCTCGCTCATGCGTTCGGCGATGGCGTCCGGCACGCCGACGGGGGCAATGACGCCGACCCAGTTCGTGGCGTCGAAATCGGGCACGCCCGCCTCGCGCATCGTCGGCACATTCTCGAGGCCCGGGACACGTGCGGGCGCGGAGACCGCCAGCGCGCGCACGTCACCCGAACGGATCTGCCCGATGATTCCCGGCATCAGGTCGAACATGAAATGGACATCGCCCCGCAGCAGATCATTCAAGGCGGGCGGCGTGCCGGGATAGAGGATGTTCTCGAAGCGCACATTTGCGCGGATCTGCAGCAGGTTCTGCACGAAGGTCGGGCCGGTGCCGGTCGATCCGTGGTTCAGCCGCCCCTCGCGCTGCCGCGCCAGCGCGATCAGCTCCTGCACATTGGTCACCGGCAGGTTGCGATTCACGATGAGCCCATAGGGCAGCCCGCCCACCAGCGAGATGGGCATGAAGTCGGAGGGGCGATAGTTCATCTCGCGGAAGACGAGCGGGTTCAGGGCCATGATCCCGGGCGTGCCCATCAGAAAGGTGTGGCCATCCGGCGCCTGGCGCGCGACATGTGCCGCCGCCACGCGCGCCGAGCCGCCGGGCCGGTTCTCCACCACGAAGGGGTGGTTGAAGCGGCGCTGCAGGCCCTCGGCCATCAGCCGCATCATCAGGTCATTCGCCCCGCCGGGGGCGAAGGCCACGACCATCGCGACCGGGCGTGACGGCCAGGTGCCTTGGGCGAGCGCGGGGGTTGCGAGAAGGGCACCACCCGAGGCGAGCAGGTTACGTCGCAGCATCACGCGAACTCCTTGGTTGCGGACTGGGATTTGGCCGCGGAAGCGCAGCAAAGCGCGTGCCAGATGGTTTGCGCCGTCAACGGCATGTGCAGCGCGGGCTGCGCACCGATGGCATGGGCCACGGCATTCACCAGCGCCGCCGGCGCCCCCACGGCGCCGCCCTCGCCGACACCCTTGGCACCGAGGGGATTGGCCGCCGTCGGCACGCCGCGCGACAGCGTGGCGATGTCCGGCAGGTCCAGGGCCCGGGGCAGGGCGTAATCCTGGAAGCTGCCGGTCAGAACCTGGCCGTACGGGTCGAAGACGATGCGTTCCATCAGCGCTTCGCCCAGCCCCTGCGCCACGCCGCCGCGGGTCTGGCCATGGGCGAGCATCGGGTTGATCAGCCGCCCCGCATCATCCGCGACGAGATAGGCCAGGATGCGCACCTCCCCCGTCTCGGGGTCGACCTCCACCTCGCAGACATGGGCGCTGTTGGGGAAGGTCGGACCGGCGGGCGCGCGGGTGATGGCGGCGCTGAGGCCCGGCTCCGTGCCAGGCGTCGGCCGCATGCGCGCCGCAAGCTCGACGAGGGACATGCCCCGATCCGTGCCGGCGACCTGGAAGCGGCCGGCGGCGAATTCGAGATCCGCGGGCGCCACCTCCAGCGCCCGGGCCGCCTCGGCCTGTGCCTGGTCGCGGATGGCATGCAGGGCGCCGAGCAGGGCGGAGCCGCCCGTCGAGATGGAGCGGGAGCCGAAGGTGCCCCGCCCATGCGCAACGGCGCTGGTATCGCCCTGGATGAAGCCGATGGCGTCGGGCGCGATGCCCAGCACCTCGGCCGCGATCTGCCGGAACGCCGTCTCATGACCCTGCCCATGCGAATGCGTGCCGACGCGCAGGGCGAGGCGGCCGGACGCATCCAGGCTCACCGCCGCGTGCTCCTCCAAGGGGGCCTCGAGGGGGCCGCCGGCGATTTCGATCGCGAAGGCGAAGCCGATGCCGCGCCGCTTGCCCCGCGCGGCGCTCGCGGCCCGGCGGGAGGCGAACCCCTCCCAATCCGCCGCGGCCAGGGCTGTGCGGGTCAGGCCGGGAAAATCGCCGCTGTCATAGGTGTACACCAGGCCGGTGCGGAACGGCATCGCCTCGGGCGGCGCCATGTTGCGCAGGCGGAGCGCGATGCGATCCAGGCCCAGCGCATCGGCCGCCATGTCCACCAACCGCTCCATCACGAAGGTGGCTTCCGGCCGGCCCGCCCCACGATAGGGCGCCACGGGCGGCGCGTTGGTGAAGACGCCGATGGCCTCCACATGGAGGGCGGGTGTGCGATAGGGGCCGGCAAGGCCGCCCAGGTTGTTCGTCGCCTGATGCGTTCCCGCATAGGCCAGGCTGGCGCCGAGGGCCGCGAAGGACCGGGCGCGGAGCGCGAGGAAGCGGCCCTCGGCATCAAGGCCGAGTTCGGCCTCCCAGGCGTTGTCGCGCGCCTGGTGGTCGGCCAGGAAGGCTTCGCTGCGCGTGGCCCGCCAGCGCACCCGCCGGCCGGTCTCCCGCGCGGCCCAGAGGGCGAGGCCGTATTCCGGAAAATCTCCGCCCTTCAGGCCGAAGGCACCGCCCACATCGGGCGAGACGACACGGAGACGTTCCGCGGGGATCCGCAGGATGCGCTGCGCGATCTCCTGGCGCAGCGTGTGCGGCGTCTGCGCGCCGACGATCAGGGTGTAGCTGTGGGTCGCGGGGTCGTGCTCGGCGATGCAGGCGCGCGCCTCCATCGCGCAGCCGGCCAGTCGCGGGATGGTGAATCGCCCGCGAACGACATGCGTGGCGGAGGCCAGCCCGCGCGCCGTGGCCGCTGCATCCCCGGCACGAAAGACAAAGGCGCGGTTGTCCGGCTGCTCGTCCCAGAGGGATGGCGCGCCGGGTGAAGCGGCCAGCGCCGGATCGGTGACGGCGGACAGCGCCCGGTACTCGATGACGACATGATCCGCCGCATCACGCGCCTCCGACTCGCTGGTGGCGACGATCGCAGCCACGGCCTCGCCCACATGGCGCACGCGCTCCCGTGCCAACAGGTGGCGCGGCGGCTCGAACATGGGGGTGCCATCGGCACGCTCGCGACGGATGCGGTTGGAGAAGGTGCCGAACCCCGCCGCTGCCTCAGCCTCACCGGTCAGCACCGCGAGGACGCCCGGCATGGACGCCGCCGCCGCGGTGTCGCTCGCGACGATGACGGCATGCGGATGGGGCGACCGCAGGATGACCAGGAAGGCGTCATCCGGCCGCCCGTGGTCGTCCACGTAGCGGCCCGCACCCGTCAGGAAGCGCGCATCCTCGATCCGACGGGGGCTGCCGCCGATGCGCCAGCCCCGGCCTTCCTCAGGCGCGGGCAAGGTAGTCATAGGCGGAGAGGGTGTGGCACTTCACCACATGGAGGAACTCCTCCACCGAGACGTATTCGTCCACGCTGCCCATGCCGTTGGGCGAGGGGCCATAGACCACCCCCGGCACGCCGGCCAGGCGCCAGAGCCGCGCATCCGTGCCCCCCGGGGAGACGACACGCGCCGGCACGATGCCCGAGACGAGCTTCGCATTGTCACGGACGATATCCATCATCGGGTGGTAGGGCTGGCACCAGTTGGGCCGGGTGGAGACGATCGTCTCCATGGTCGCCTCCGGGTAGCGCCGCAGGATCTCCTCGATGCGGGCCACGATCTCCTCCTGGCGGATGCCATTGGGGATACGGAAATCGGCGGTGAACTCGGCGCTCGCAGCGATCATGTTCACCTTCACGCCGCCCTGGATGGTGCCAATGTTCAGCGTCATGGAGCGGATGACGCGGGCCGCGCCCTCGCCATAGGCGCGCTCCATCGCGTCATGCGATTCCTCCAGCGCGCGGATGAACTCCTCCGGCTCCTCGGGCTGCAGGGCGGTGAGCGTCTGCAGCTCCTCGATCAGACGCATGGCGACGCGGATGCTGTTCGGGCTGCGATGAACGAAGGCACCGTGCCCGCCCGGCGTGCCAAGGCGGAAGCGGAGCCAGACGAGCCCCTTCTCGCCGAAGCGGACGGTCCAGGGGCTGGAGGGCTCGCCATTCAGGCAGCAATCGCCCAGCACCTCCTCGGCATGGTGCTCCATGAGGTAGCGCGCACCCCAGGGGCCGAAGGTCTCCTCATCGGAGACGACGGTGAGCGTGAGGCGCCCGCGCAGCGAGTCCTGCACCGCCTGGAGATAGTGATAGGCGAAGATCGAAGCGGTGGTGCCGCATTTCATGTCGCAGGCGCCGCGGCCATAGATGCGGCCATCCACCAGCTCGGCGCCGAAGGGATCATGCGTCCAGCGCTCGGGCGCCTCCACGGGAAACACATCGATATGGCCGTTCAGCACGAGATGCGGACCCTCGGTGCCGAATTGCCGGGTGGCGATGAAGTTCGGCATCTCCGGCATGGGCGCCACGGTCTTGAAGGCCAGGCCCTCGGCTTCCAGGAAGGCGCGCACATAAGCGGCGCCTGCCGTGGTGTCGCCCGGCGGATTCAGATCGCGGCAACGGATGAAACCCCGCAGGAATTCGATGAGCCGGTCCTGGTCGTGCTCGATGCGGGCCAGTAGCTGCTGCTTCATGGGGTGCGATCCTCGCCAGCCGGCTTGACGACGTGTGGCGTTGACGTTAGCAAATTGTATCCAGTTTACAAGCGCCGCTTTAAGCAGGGCTTCGCCGAAGCTGGATAAGGACTTCCGGAGGAATATCATGGCAAGCACGGCCGAACGCCGCCTGCCGTCCGTCACGCCACCGGCCAACCTGCCGGACCTGGCCTATGCCGCCCTGCGCGAGGCCATCGTGCGCGGCCGCCTCGATTTCGGGCAGCCGCTCCGTCAGGAGGAACTGGCGGCCGAACTGGGCATCAGCCGATTGCCCCTGCGCGAGGCGCTGTGCCGGCTGGAGGCGGAGGGCCTCGTCATCATGCGCCCCAGGCGCGGCTATATCGTTGCGGATTTCAGCCGTGCCGAGATCGAGGAGGTCTTCTCCGTCCGTGCCCTGCTGGAGGCCGAGGCAGGCCGGCGTGCGACGGAGCGCCGCACCCCCGCCGATGCCCGCCAGTTGAAGGCCCTGCTCCGCACCCTCGAGCAGGCGGGCGCGACCAGGCCTCTGGACACCGAGGCGTTCGCGCGCGCGAACACGGCGTTCCACGACCATTTCATCGAGCATGGCGGAGGGCCGCTGATCACGCGCATGCTTCGCGTGCTGCGTGCCTCGGCCGAGCGCTACACCCGCCTCTCGGTCAGCCTGGCGAGCGAGATCGCCCATTCGCAGGGCGAACACCGCGCCATCGCGCGCGCCTATGCCGCTGGTGACGCCGAGGGTGTCGGCCAATTGCTCGGCCAGCATTGCCGCAACACGGGGCAGCGGTTGCTCGCCCATCTGCCGGAAGGGCGCTCGCCATGAACGCGGTCCAGCTCCCGGCTCCGAAGCCGGCCCATGAGCTGACGGTGCTGGTGCATCACCACCAATCGGCGCTGTATCTCGACGAGCTGAAGCGCCGCCGGCCCGAGCCGCGCTATGTCGTGCTGGACAATTATGCCGATCTGCCGGCCACGCTGGAGCGCGAGCAGCCCGACGCCGTCCTGAGCTTCCGCATGGGCTTCCTGGGCGCCTTCCCGCGCGAGACCTTGCTGGGCTTTCCCTCCATCCGCTGGCTGCATGCGACGGGCGCCGGGATCGAGCATCTGCCGCCCTGGGATGCGGGTCGCCTGATGGTGACGAATTCCTCGGGTCTGCATGTCTCCATCATGGCGGAATATGCGCTATGGGCCATGCTGGACCGGACCCAGCGCATGGGGCTCTATCGCCAGCAGCAGCAGGACCGCGTGTGGAACCTCCTGCCCGTGACACCGCTCGCGGGCAGGACGGTCGTGATCGTTGGGATGGGGCGGATCGGTCGGGAGATCGGCCGTCGTCTGGCGGCCTTCGGCACGCGCGTCGTGGGCGTGACCCGCACCGGCGCGCCGCTGGCCGAGGCGGATCTGGTTCTGCCCGAGGCACGGCTGGATGACGCGCTCGGCCAGGCCGACATCTGCATCATTCTCACGCCGCTCACCCCACGCACGCGCGGGCTGTTCGGCCCCGAGCGCCTGATGCGGTTGAAGCCGGGCTGCCACCTCATCAACCTGGCGCGCGGCAACATCGTGGATGAGGCGGCGCTGCGCGCCCTGCTGGCCGAGGGCCGGATCGACCATGCCACGTTCGACGTCTTCCACACCGAACCACTGCCGGCGGAGGACGCCATGTGGGACGCCCCCGGCGTGACCGTGACGCCGCATGTCTCGGGCGAGCTGGCGGATTGGCAGTTCCATGCCGCCATGCTGTTTGCCGAGAATCTCAGCCGCTGGATCTCGGAGGCCCCGCTCCAGAACCTTTGCGACCCCGCGCTTGGCTATTGACCCTCGCGCGGCGCCGGCGATGCGGCCAGGAAAGTGACGTTCGGAAGGCCCACCCCGCGGAGGTGGAGCGCGGGCCTCGATGACCCCGGCGGGGATGCCTAGTCTTCCCTGGAAAAGCGGCTCGATTGGGGATCGGCTGATGGCCCGTGCCATCCCGTTCTCGATCAGGGATGCATCGTGACGTCTCAGCGAGGGCCCCTGGACTTCAGACCTGTGCGACATGGTTGGCACCGCCGAGCTGCCCAGCGGTCACGTGCGGCCCCCTGCCGGCTGTCCCGCAGAAGCATCCTGCGCCGCTGTCGTCGTGAAGGTGGGTGCCTCACTCCGCCAGACCCAGTTGATGCAGGTCGGTCAAGGCGTGGAGGCGTGCCGCTGCGGAGGTCACCAGCGCGATGTCCGCCCCATTTCGACCTTCGACGGCCGATCGGGCTGCGTCTGCGGGTGACTTGCGTCCTGAGCGTAAACTTGTTGACGCCCGCGCATCTTGGCAAGTTCGACGTCACAGCCGGAGTTCCCTTTCGGTCGGAGATTCTGCCATGAGCGCCGTTGAAACCCTGCTGACCAACGCCCGGCTGCCCGATGGACGCCAGGGCGTGACCATCGCCATCAACGACGCGCGGATCACCGCAATCCTGCCGCCTGGCGCGCCTCGGCCTGAGGCCGGCGCGGTGCACGACGCTGGCGGCGATCTGGTTCTCCCTGCCCTCACCGACGGCCACATGCATCTCGACAAGACGTTTTTCGGGCTGCCCTGGATGCCCCACCGTGCCCAGGCCTCGCGCATGAGCCGGATCGAGACCGACCAGGTGACGCTGCCCGCCCTGCCGCTCTCCACCGCGGCCCGGGCCGGTGAGTTGATCCGCCGCTGCGTCGCCCGTGGCACCGGCCACATTCGCACCCATGTGGACATCACCCCCACCTTCAAACTCACCGCGCTGGAGGGCCTTCTGGCGGCCCGGGAAGCGCATGCGCATCTGGCCAGCATCCAGATCGTGGCCTTCCCGCAAGCCGGGGTAATGCGTGCCCCCGGCGTCGCCGCCCTGCTTGAAGACGCGGTCCGCGCCGGCGCCGACCTGGTGGGGGGCATAGACCCCTCCGAGGTGGACCGCGACGCGCGCGGCCAACTCGACACGATCTTTGGGATCGCAGAGCGTCACGGCGTCGGCATCGACATCCACCTGCATGAGCCCGGCGAACTCGGCCTCTATGGCGTGCAGGAAATCTGCGCCCGCACACGGGCCCAAGGCATGCAGGGCCAGGTGACCATCAGCCATGCCTTCGGCCTCGGTGCCCTGCCGGAAAGCAAGCAGAAGGCGGCCGCCGAAATGATGGCCGAAAGCGGCGTGGCTCTGGCGAGCCATGGCGCGGGTGGAGCCACGCTGCCGCCGCTCTTTGCGCTGGCCGAGGCGGGTGTGCGCGTCTTTTGCGGCAATGATGACGTGCGCGACAGCTGGAGCCCCTATGGCAATGGCGACATGCTGGAGCGCGCGGCGGTCATCGGCTGGCGCGTGGATGTCCGGCATGACCCGCTGCTGGAGCAGCTCTTCGCCATGTGCTCCTCGGTCGGCGCCGAAGTCATCGGCATCACCGGCCACGGGCTCGCAGAGGGAAAGAACGCCAGCTTCTTCACCATCCCGGCCGAAACCATCGGCGAGGCGATCGGACAGCATCCACCGCGCCGGCTTGTGTTCTTCCGTGGCCGCCTGGTCGCCCAAGACGGCGCCATCCTTTAGCCAGGCGCGAGCGCCGCGCCGCTGGCTTGGCATGAACGGGCGAATGGCGACAGCCAACCGGCCCTGCGCCCGGCGCGCGGAGGTCGCCCCAGGCGTGGACGGCTGGCGGGTGGGATGGGCTGTTCCCCGCCATGGCGCTGGCTTCAACTCTGCTGGGCGAGACGTCGTCCAGGGGCGGGTGACGCTGGGTCTGGTTGCGGTGGATCACCCGGGCGCGCAGAACCCGACGATCTCGCCTGACCAGCAGCGCCGCCGTCTGGCGGCTCAATCCGTCCGGCCCTCGCCAGCGGGCGCCGCGCCACCCCTGCCCCTCTTCGACCGAACCTCGCGCCGCAACTCGCGAGACACCACGGCGTTCCCGATCCAAAGCCCAGTCACGTCCCGCTCCACGCAGCCAAGCCCAACGAGCAACCGAGCAAGCTGGCGTCAGAGCAGGACGCGAGCCGGAGACTCAGGCGCTCGGCATGATTTAACCGCCAGGCATCGGGGCAAGCGGCTTCTGGAAGCATCCATCTCGCGGCGCGGCCCCGCGCGCCCTTGCCGAGCGGTCATCTCTGTGGTCGCGTAGGCGAGGACAGCCTCCCGGAGATCAGCATGCGCCTCGCCTGCCTTGCCGCAGCCCTTGCCGCCTTGACCCTCACGGCCCTCCAGGCGAAGGCGCAGACCGCGCCGCAGCGCCCGGTGCGCATCGTGGTCCCCTTCGCCGCCGGGGGCTCGGCCGATGTCCTGGCGCGGGTGACCGCGCAAGCGCTCTCGACGCGTTGGGGCCAGCAGGTCGTGATCGACAACCGCCTGGGGGCCGGCGGGCATATCGGTGCCGAGCATGTGGCGCGCAGCCCGGGCGATGGGCAGACGCTGCTGTTGGGCAGCATCGGCATCCACGCGGCCTATAGCGTCTATCGCAACCTGCCCTATGCGCCGGCGACGGAACTCGCACCCGTCACCATCCTTGCCGAATTCCCCAACGTCATCATCACGCATCCGGCCGTGCCGGTGCAGAACCTGCGGGACCTCGTGGCGCTGGCGCGCGCCCGCCCGGGCGAGTTGACCTTCGGTTCGGCCGGCAACGCCACCTCCACCCACATGGCGGGCGAGTTGTTCATGCTGGTGACCGGCCTGCGGATGACGCATGTGCCCTATCGCGGCTCCTCCCAGGCGCTAAATGACCTGATGGCCGGCAATATCCAGGTCATGTTCGAGAACCTGCCCACCGTGCCACCCGTCGCCAGCGCCGGCCGCGTCCGTGCCTTGGCCATGACCAGCGCAGCGCGCTCACCCGCGCTGCCGGATGTGCCCACCGCGGCCGAGGCGGGGGTGGAAGGCTATGTCGCCACCGCCTGGTTCACCATCGCCGCCCCCGCCTCCACGCCCGCACCCTTGCTGGAGCGGCTCAACGCGGATCTCCGCGCCGTGCTGGCCGAGCCCGCCTTGCGCGAACGCTTCACCTCGATGGGCGCCACGCCCATTGGCGGCCCCTTGGATGAAAGCCGCGCCTTCCTGGCGTCCGAAACCGTGAAATGGTCACGCGTCGTGCAATCCGCAGGAATTCGACTCGATTGATGTTCGATCCCGTTCGGTTGGAGCTGCTCTGGACGCGGCTCGTCTCCATCGTGGATGAAGCCGCCGCCGCGCTGCTTCGTTCCTCCTTCTCCACCGTGGTGCGTGAGAGTCACGATTTCGGCTGCGTGCTGACCGATGCCGAGGGGCGTTCGGTCGTGCAGGCGACGGATAGCGTGCCGAGCTTCCTGTGCACCCTGCCCAACACGATCAAGCATTTCCTTCGCGAATATCCGGCGGAGACCCTATCGCCTGGCGATGTGCTGATCACCAACGACATCTGGATGGGCACGGGCCATCTGCCGGACATCACCGTGGCCAAGCCGATCTTCCTGCACGGGCGGCTGGTGGGCTTCGCCGGATCCGTGGCGCACTCGCCGGATATCGGCGGCCGCATCCGTTCGGCCGAAGCGCGGGATGTCTTTGAGGAAGGCCTTCAGATTCCGCCGATGAAGGCCGTGGTGGGCGGCGTGCCGGATGCCACGCTGATGCGCATGCTCCGCCGCAACACCCGCGTGCCGGACCAGGTGCTGGGCGACCTGCACGCGCAATTCGCGGCCCTGGACCTGATGGAGCGCCGCATCCTGGCCCTGCTGCCGGAGCATGGCCTGCCGGATCTTTCGGCGTTGGCGGCGGAAATCCAGTCCCGCTCGGAGCGGGCGATGCGCGCTTCCATCGCCGCCGTGCCCGATGGCATCTACCGCGCCGAAGTGCTGACCGATGGGCTGGAGCAGCCCTTGCGCCTGTGCCTGGCGCTGACCGTGCAAGGCGATGCGATCACCTGCGACTATGCGGGCTCCGACCCGCAGGTGGCCCGCGCCATCAATGTCTGCCTTGCCTATACCTTCGCCTACACGGCCTTCGCGGTGAAGGCGGTGCTCTGCCCCGCCGTGCCGAACAATGAGGGCAGCTTCGTGCCTCTGACCGTCACGGCGCCCGAAGGCTGCATCCTCAATTCGCGCCACCCGGCGGCGGGCGGCGCGCGTGCGCTGACCGGGCATTTCCTGCCCGCCCTCGTCATGTCGGCCCTGGCCGAGGCGCTGCCGGAGCGCGTGGTGGCGGGCGTGGGTTCGCCGCTCTGGTGCCTTGGCTTCTCCGGCTTTCGCGAGGATGGCACGCCCATCGCCAATGCGCTGTTCCTCAATGGCGGCTATGGCGCCCATGCCCAGGGCGATGGCGCCAATGTGTTGAGCTGGCCCTCCAACGTCTCCTCCGCTTCGGTCGAGACCATCGAGCAATCGGCGCCCTGGCGGGTGCGCTTCCGGCGCTTGCGAACCGGCACCGGCGGCGCGGGCCGGCATCGCGGCGGCACCGGGCAGGAGACGCTGTATGAAAGCCGTTCCTCCCAACCCATCGCCGTGACCTTCCTGGCCGAGCGCACCCAGCCCGGCTCGGCCGCCTCGGGCTTTGCCGGTGGCTCCCCGGGCGCGCCGGGCGCGGTGCTGATTGATGGCGCGGCGGTGGACCCGAAGCGCCAGCATGTCGTGATGCCGGGCGGCACGGTGGAGATGCGCACGCCGGGTGGCGGGGGCCATGGGCCGGTGGCGGCGCGCCCGCCCGAGCTTGTGGCCGCGGACCGCGAGGATGGCATCGCATGAACCAATATGCGCTGGCCATCGACATCGGCGGCACCTTCACCGACATCGTCCTGCATGCGCCCGAGAGCGGGCGCTTCTTCGCGCACAAGGAACTGACCACCCCTTCAGAACCGGCGCGGGGCGTGCTCTCCGGCATTCGGCACCTGCTGGCGCGCGAGGCCGTGACGCCCACCGACATCGCCCGCGTGGTGCATGCCACGACGCTGCTGACCAATGCCTTGATCGAGCGGCGTGGGGCGCCCACCGGCCTGCTGACCACCGAAGGCTTTCGCGACATCCTCGAAATCGGGCATGAGCGGAAATACGAGATCTATGATCTCTTCATCGCGCTGCCCAAGCCCCTTGTGCGCCGCGCCCTGCGGCTGGAAGCGCGCGAGCGCCTCGCGCCCGATGGCAGCGTGGAAACGCCACTGGACGCTGCATCCGTGCTGGCTGCGGCCGATCGGCTTGTGGCGGCGGGCGTCACCTCGCTCGCGATCGGCTTCCTGCATGCCTATGCCAATCCGGTGCATGAGCAGCAGGCGGCGGCGCTGATCGCGGCCCGCCATCCGGGACTGCATCTCTCGCTCTCCAGCGAGGTCTCGCCGCAGATCCGCGAATATGAGCGGCTCTCCACCACCGTCGCCAATGCCTATGTGAAGCCCTTGGCGGTGGGTTACCTCGATGCGCTGGCGCGGGAGATCGCGGCGCTGGGCGTCACCGCGCCCTTGTTCCTCATGCTCTCCAATGGCGGGCTGACGCATGTGGAGGAAGCCAAGCGCGTACCCGTGCGCCTGCTGGAATCGGGCCCCGCGGCGGGCGCGCTGGCGGCCGCGGTGTTCGGCGGGCGCAGCGGCGCGCGGGACCTGCTGGCCTTCGACATGGGCGGCACCACGGCCAAGCTCGCGGTGGTGCGTGATGGCGCGCCGCGCGTGGCGCATCGCTTCGAGGCCGCGCGGGAACAGCGCTTCACGCCCGGCAGCGGACTGCCGCTGAGCATCTCGGCGGTGGAACTCATCGAGATCGGCGCGGGTGGTGGCAGTATCGCCGCCCTTGATCCGCTGGGGCTGCTGAAGGTCGGCCCGCGCAGCGCCGGCTCCGACCCCGGGCCCGCCTGCTATGGGCGCGGCGGCACGGAACCCACCGTGACCGACGCCAACCTGGCGCTGGGCTACCTCCAGGCCGAGGGCTTTGCGGGGGGCACCATGCGGCTTGATGAAGCGGCCTCCGGCGCTGCGCTCGATGGGCTGGGGATCGCCGCCGGCATGGCGCCGGGGGCCACGGCCTCAGGCGTGCATGCCGTGGTGAATGAGGCGATGGCCGCGGCCGCGCGCGTGCACCTGGCTGAGCATGGCGGCGAGGGGACGGAACCCGCGCTGCTCGTCACCGGAGGCGGCGGACCGCTGCATGGGCCGGAGGTGGCGCGCCGACTTGGGCTGCGGCGGGTGATCTGCCCGCCGGCCGCCGGCGTCGCCTCGGCCCTGGGCCTGCTGCTGGCCCCCGCGCGAGTGGACCGCGTGGCGACGCTGGCCACCAAGCTCGACACCCTGCCTGCCGAAGCGCTGGAGGCGCGCTTCGCCGCGCTGGAGGAAGAGGCCCGCGCCATTATCGCCGCCACGCTGGGCGCGGAAGCCGGCATCACCCTGGCGCGCAAGGCTGATCTGCGCTTCGCCGGCCAGGGTCATGAACTCGCCACCGACCTGCCCGCCGGCCCCTATGGCGCGGGCAGCATCGCGGCCATACGGGCGGCGTTCGAGGCCGCTTATCGTTCCGTCTTCGCCGGCGTGCCGCCGGTCGCCACCGTGGAGGTCGTGAATATCCGCGTCGCCGCCACGGCCGCGACGGGCGAGGGCCGCCTGGATCCCGACATCCCAGCGACGGGGCTCACCACGCCGCATGCGCATCGCGCCGTGCGCTTCGGCGAGGCGATGCAAAGCGTGCCGGCCTTCCGGCGCCGCGACCTGGGCGCGGGCCAGCGCATCGCGGGGCCCGCCGTGGTGGAGGATGGCATGTCCACCCTGCTGCTTCCGCCCGGCGCCACCGCCGTGCTGGAGGCCTGCGGCAACCTCGTCGTGGAGCTCGGCGGATGAGCGAGGCGCGCGTCACCCTGGCCATCGCGGATGGCATCGCACATCTCACCTTCGACCATCCGCGCCGGATGAACGCCATCACCGCCAGCATGTGGCAATCCCTGCCCGGCCTGCTCGACGAGGTGGCCGCGCAGCCCGAGGCGCGGGTGCTGCTGTTGCAGGGCGCCGGTGATCGCGCCTTCTGCACCGGCAATGACACCTCGGAATTCGAGGCGATCCGTGCCAGCGCCGCCCAATCCGCCGCCTACAACGCCTGGCAGCGCGCCGTGGCGGAGCGCATGGCCGCGCTGGAGAAGCCCGCCATCGCCGCCATCCATGGCCATTGCCTGGGTGCTGGCCTGGAGCTCGCGCTGCAATGCGACCTGCGCTTCGCGAGCCGCGAGGCGCGCATGGGCGTGCCGGCGGTGAAGCTGGGCTTGCCCTACCGGCTGGAGGACATCGTCAAGCTGGTGGATGTGGTGGGCCTCGCCACCGCGCGCCTGATGGTGTTGACCGGGCGAAGCTTCGCGGGCGAGGCGCTGGAGCGTCTGGGCCTGGTGACGCAGATGCTGCCGGATCAGGCGGCGATGCAGAAGGCCGCGCTGGAGGCAGCGCGCGAGGTGGCGGGCGCCGCACCGCTCTCGCTGCGCGCGGCGAAGGTCGCCTTTCATGAGCTCGCCCGCCGTGATGGCCCGCCCGATCTGGCGCGCGCGCAGCTTCTGGCCGATGCCTGCTATGACAGCGCCGATTACGCCGAAGGCCGAGCGGCGCGGGCGGAGAGGCGCGCGCCACGCTTCAAGGGGGAATGACCATGCACCGTCGCCTGTTGCTCGCCACGCCCTTTCTCGCCACGCCGGCCTGGGCACAGGCCCGCGCGCCCATCCGCATCCTGGTGGGCTTCGCGCCGGGCGGGGCGGCCGACATCTCCGTGCGCATCGCGGCCGAGGCCGTTGCGCGGCGCGGCGGCCCGCAGATCATCCCCGAGACGCGCAGCGGCGCAGTGGGCTACCTCGCGATGCAGGCGGCGGCGCGCGCCGCGCCGGACGGCACCACGCTGGCCACCGCCATCATGGGCAATATGAGCGTGGCGCCCGCAGTGCCGGGCTCGCAGATCCCGCTCGATCTGGAGCGCGAATTGACGCCGGTGTGCAATCTGACGGGCACGCCGATGGCGCTGATCGTGCCCGGCAGCGCGCCGGATCGCAGCGTGGCGGAACTTGTGGCCCGCGCCCGCGCCGCCCCCGGCACCTTCAGCTATGCAAGCACCGGCAATGGTTCCACCAACCAACTCGCCGCCGAGTATTTCGCGGCGGAAGCGGGGCTGCGGCTGATCCATGTGGCCTATCGCGGCGGCGCGCCCGCCGTCGCGGATGTCGCGGCCGGGCGCATCAACCTGATGTTCGCCAATATCGCGGAGGTGGTGGAGTTGATCCGGGGCGGGCAGGTGCGCGGCCTTGCCCTCGCCGCCGCCACCCCCACGCCGCTGGCGCCCGAGATGCCGCTGCTGACGCGCGATTTCCCGGCGCTCGACATGAGCAACTGGTTCGGGCTGGTCGGTCCCGCCGGCATGCCGGCCGAACTCGTCACCCAGATCGGCCGGATGTTCACCGAAGCCATGGCCGACCCCGCGACGCAGCCGGCCCTCGCCGCGCGCGGCCTGCAACCCATCAACGAGGTCGGCGCCGATTTCGCCGCCCGCATCCGGCGCGACCGCGAGCGCTGGGCCCGTGTCGCGAATGCGAGCGGCATCCGCGCGGATTGAGGTTTCATGGCACTTTCCCTCGGCATTGATATCGGCGGCACCTTCACCGACATCGTCCTGCATGACCCCGATACGGGGCGCGCCACCATCTTCAAGGAAAGCACCACGCCGGATGACCCGGCCCGCGGCGCACTGATCGGCGCGCGGGAAGTGCTGAAGCGCGCCGGCCGCCAGGCTTCCGAGGTCGGCCGCGTGGTGCACGCCACCACGCTCTTCACCAATGCGCTGATCGAGCGCAAGGGGGCGCGCACCGGCCTGATCACCACCCAGGGCTTCCGCGACGTGCTGGAGATCGGGCGGGAGCGCAAATACGAACTTTACGACATCTTCCTCACCATGCCGAAGCCGCTGGTGCCGCGCCCCTGGCGGCGCGAGGCGCGTGAGCGGCTGGCCCCGGATGGCACGGTCGAGGTGGCACTCGAACTGGATGCCGCGATGATCGAGGTCGCGGCGCTGGTGGCAGAGGGGGTGGAGAGCCTGGCCATCGTCTTCCTGCACGCCCATGTGAACCCGGCGCATGAGCGGGCGCTGGGCGCGGCCGTGGCGCAGCGCTTCCCGGGGCTTTCCCTCTCGCTCTCCTCCGATATCGCCCCGGAAATCCGCGAGTATTCCCGCGCCAGCACCACCACCGCCAATGCCTATGTGCGCCCATTGGCCGAGCGCTACCTCGCCCGGATGGAGCAGGCCCTGCGGGAAGAAGGCATCCCGGGCGGGTTTTTCCTCATGCTCTCCAATGGCGGGCTGACCCATGTGGAGGAAGCGCGGCGCGCGCCCGTGCAATTGCTGGAATCCGGACCCGCCGCGGGGGCATTGGCGGGCGCCTGGTTCGGCCGTCAGGCCGGTCTGGACCGGGTGCTGGCCTTCGATATGGGGGGCACCACGGCCAAGCTCGCGCTGGTGGATGATGGCGCGCCGCTGGTCGCCTGGGGGTTTGAAGCCGCGCGCGAAAAGCGCTTCCTGCGCGGCAGCGGCCTGCCCATGCAGATCGCGACCGTGGAACTCATCGAGATCGGCGCGGGCGGCGGCAGCATCGCGCGCGACAGCGGCCTGGGGACGCTGGCCGTGGGGCCGGAAAGTGCCGGCGCCGCGCCGGGCCCCGCCTGCTACGGACGCGGCGGGACCGAGCCCACCGTGACCGATGCGGATCTGACGCTGGGCCATCTCGATGCCGGCTTCTTCCTGGGCGGCGAGATGCGGATTGACGCGGAACTCTCCCGCGCCGCCCTTGGCCGACTGGCCGCCCGGCTCGGGGTTGCGTCCGAGCGCGCGGCGGGCGGCGTGCATGATGTGGTGAATGAGAACATGGCGGGCGCCGCGCGCGTCGCCATCGCCGAGCGTGGGCGCGTGCCGCAGGACTACGCGCTGCTCGCCACGGGGGGCGCAGGGCCCGTGCATGCCTGGTCGGTCGCGCAGCGCCTGGGGATTGGACGCGTGGCCTGCCCGCCCGGCGCTGGTGCGGGCAGCACCTTCGGCATGCTCATGGCGCCCGCGCGGGTGGATCGGGTGGCGCATCACGCGGCGCCGCTGGCCCGCGCCGATGCCGGGGAAATCCTGGCCATCCTGGCCGCGCTCGAGGCCGAGGGGCGGGCCGTGCTGTCGGCGACCGGCGCCGAGATGGATGCGCTGAGCGCCATTCGCCAGGCCGATATGCGCTATATCGGCCAGGGCAGCGAGCTCACCGTGCCGCTGCCGGAGGACCTCACGCCCGAGGCGCTGCGCACGCAATTCGAGGCCGCCTATCGGCGGCTTTTCGCGCGCACGCCACCCGGCGCGGCCATCGAATTCGTGGCGCTGCGGCTTTCGCTTTCGGCGCCCATGCCCGGCGCCGGAGGGCGGCTGGATCTGCCGCGCCACGCGCGCGGGAACGCCCTGAAGGGCCATCGCCGCGTGGTGTTCGACGGCGTGGCGAGCGAAGCCGCCGTCTATGACCGCTATGCGCTGGAGCCGGGGGACAGCGTGAACGGCCCCGCCGTCTTCGAAGAAAACGAAAGCACCTTCGTCATCGGCCCCGGCGCCCGCGCGCGCGTGCTGCCCGATGGCACCATCCTGGCGGAGACCGACCCCGCATGAGCCGCACCTTCGACGCGATCGAACTGGAACTCCTCTGGCGGCGGCTGATCTCGCTGGTGGATGAGGCGGCGGCGGCCCTGGTCCGCACCAGCTTCTCCACCCTGGTGCGCGAGAGCTACGACTTCTCCTGCATCGTCACCGATGCGCGGGGCGAGAGCCTGGTGCAGGCGACGGAGAGCATCCCCTCCTTCATCGGCACACTGCCCGCCACCGTGAAGCACTTCCTGCGCTTCTTCCCGGAGGAGACGCTGGAGCCGGGCGATGTGCTGGTGACCAACGACCTCTGGATGGGCACGGGCCATCTGCCCGATATCACCGTGGCCAAGCCCATCTTCCTGGATGGGCGCCTCGTGGCCTTCAGCGCCTCCACGGCCCATGCGCCCGATATCGGCGGCAAGATCCGCAGCCCCGAGCCGCGCGAGGTCTTCGAGGAAGGGCTGCAGATCCCGCCGCTGAAGCTGATGCGGCGCGGTGAGGCGGATGCCACACTGGTCGCGATCCTGCGGCAGAATGTCCGCACGCCCGACCAGACGCTGGGCGATCTCTGGGCGCAGGTCGTCGCACTCGACGTGATGGAGGAGCGGCTGCTGCACCTCATGCGCGGCCATGGCCTGCATGACCTGACCGAGCTGGCGCGCGAAATCCAGGGCCGCTGCGAAACGGCGATGCGCTCAGCCATCCGCGCGTTGCCCGACGGAACCTATCACAGCGCGTTGCAGACCGACGGGATTCTCGACACGCCGATCACGCTGCGCATGGCGCTGACCATTCGCGGTGACGAGATCACCATGGATTTCACCGGCACCGATGCGCAGGTGGACCGGGCGATCAACTGCGCCATGTGCTACACCTATGCCATGTGCATGTATGGCGTGAAGGTCTGCACGGAGCCGCATCTGCCCAACAATGAAGGCGCCTTCCGCGCCATCACCGTCACCGCGCCGCCGGGCTGCATCGTCAATCCGGTGTTCCCGGCCTCGGGTGGCTCACGCATGTTGATCGGGCATTACCTGCCCATGCTCGTCTTTGGATGCCTGGGCCAGGTGGTGCCCGAGCGCGTGATGGCCGCCTGCGGCTCGCCCATGTGGGGGATGAACCAGTCCGGCGTGCGGGCGGATGGGAAGCCCTATGCGAACATGTTCTTCTACAATGGCGGAATGGGCGCCAATCATCAGGGCGATGGCATCGCCTGCCTCTCCTGGCCCTCCAATGTCTCCTCCACCAGCATCGAGGTGAGTGAGCACATCGCGCCGCTGCGCTTCCACCACAAGAAGCTGCGTGAGGAGAGCGGCGGCCCGGGCGCGCGGCGCGGCGGGATGGGGCAGGACATTCTCATCGAGGTCCGAAGCCCGACGCCCATCGCCGTCTCCTTCCTCGCGGAGCGCACCCTGATCCCCGCCTTTGGCATCGAGGGTGGCGGCGCGGGGGCCACCGGCGCCCTGCATATCAATGGGGAGAAGGTGGACCCGAAGCGGCAATATGTGCTGCGCGCGGGCGAAACGATCCAGCTTTCCACCCCCGGTGGCGGCGGCCACGGCGCGGCCTGATCGGCCATTCGGCGGGGAAAAGGGGATCCAGGTGGCGAAGGGTTCAGGCCCGGCCGCCACCAGACCGGATATCCGCCGAACGCGCTGACCGAAGTTCCTGAACCGCCTCTCCGCGCATGGCGAAGCGCCAGCACCTGCCGCATAGTGAGCCCAAGGCGCCGCACCGGCCTAAGCTCCGGGCCAGGCGGCGCCACGGAGGAAACCGATGTCGCATGGCAGGCTGCGCCCATGAAGGCGCCTGCGCCCGAGCCTGACTCCGCGCCGCAGCGGCCTGCCCGTGCCGGCACCTCGCCCTTCAGCCAGCGCAATTTCCGCTTCCAATGGCCCTCGGATCTCGCGGTGTCCTGGGCCTTCGAGATGGAGACGCTGCTCCTCGCCTGGTTCGTGCTGGTCGAGACGGGCTCGGTCATCTGGCTCACCGCCTTCGGCGCGCTGCAATTCATCGGCACGCTGATCTCGCCGCTTTATGGCGTGGCGGGGGACCGGCTGGGACAGCGGCGCGTGCTCTCCTGCATGCGGGCGGCCTATGTGGCGCAGGCCGCCTGCATCGCCGCCCTGGCACTCAGCGGCCAGTTGAGCGTGGTGGCGGTCTTCATCGTGGCCTTCTTCATGGGGCTGGTGCGGCCCTCCGATATCGGTGTGCGCAACGCGCTCATCGCCGCCACCATGCCTGCCCCCCTGCTGGCCAGGGCCATCGGCATCGAGCGCGTCAGCATGGATGGCGCGCGCGTCGTGGGGGCACTGACGGGCGCGGGCATCGTGGCCCTGCTCGGGATGGGCCAGGCCTATGTGGTGGTGGCGGTGCTCTATCTCGTCAGCCTCGCGCTCACCTTTGGAATTCGCGAACCCCCGAGGGATGCCGGCGCCCGCACGCCGGCCTCGATCACCGCCATCTGGCAGGAGCTGGGCGCGGGCGTCGCCTATGCGCGAACGACGCCCACGCTGATGGCGGCCTTGTTCCTCGCCTGCCTCGCCAATTTCGCCGCCTATCCGCTGACGGGCGGCCTGCTGCCGCATGTCGCGCGCGAGGTGTATAAGATTGATCAGACTGGCCTGGGCACGCTTTTCGCCTGCTTTTCGGGGGGCGCCGTCCTGGGCTCGCTGCTCGTCAGCCTGGGCGGCGTCGGGCCGCAGCCGGCCCGGGTGATGATGGCATCGGCCGGGCTGTGGTTCGCCTTCCTGCTGGTCTTTGCGCAGGTGGAGAGCGTGGTGATTGGCATGGCGCTGCTGATGATCACGGGCTTCCTGCAGAGCCTCTGCATGGTTCCGATGTCGGTGCTGCTCCTGCGCATCACCGCGCCGGCCTTTCGCGGGCGGGTGATGGGCCTGCGGATGCTCGCCATCTACGGGCTGCCGGTGGGGCTTCTGCTGACCGGGCTTGGCATCGCGAAGATCGGCTTCGCCGCCACGGCGAGCCTCTTCGCCGGCTTCGGGCTGCTGGCGACGCTGGCCATCGCCTGGCATTGGCGCGCCGCGCTCTGGCGGGTGCCGACACCGTGATGACGTGGAACCAGCCCCACCGGCCCTGCCCGATCATCGGCGCTTCTCTGCTCCCCCCGCCACGGCAAGGGGGCCGATGCCAAGCATGCGCCGCACCCAGGGCCGGTTTCGCCGCAAACCCATCCAGCCCACCCTCGCTCCGGCGCGAGGTGTTGACCGCATGCCGGGCGGCTGCACACTGCGCCTAAACCCCGCCAGCGGGTTTCAGGCCTTGCACAAGGGAGACAACATGCGCCACCGGATCCCACTTCGCCCGCGGCTGGCCGCTGCCAGCCTCGGCCTCCTCGCCTTCTCCCTGGCCGGCCTGGCCAGCGGCAGGCAGCCCTCCGCAGCGCCGCAACTCACGCCGGCGACCCCTGCCAGCTTCACCGGCGATTGCGCGAGCCTCGGGCCCATCCTGGCCGGCATACCCGGCACCACCATCACATCCACCGCCACCGTGGCCGAAGGCGGCGTCGTGGTCGGGGGGCGCCAGGTGGAAGGGCGGCGCGTCGGCGGGCAGCCGGTCGCCGCGCATTGCCGCATTCTCGGCACGGTGAATGAGCGAGTCAGCCCGGTGGATGGCCGCGCCTACGGCATTGATTTCGAGATGCGCCTGCCGCTGCAATGGAATGGCCGCTTCTTCCACCAGGGCAATGGCGGGCTGGACGGCTCGGTGCTGCCGGCGCTGGCCGAGTTCGGCGGCGGGCCCATCACCGGCGGCCTGCACCAGGGTTTCGCGGTGCTGAGCTCCAATGCCGGCAACCGTGACCGCGGCGAGGCGAATTTCGGCGCCGATCCGCAGGCGCGGCTGGACTATGGCTACCAGGCTGTCGGCAGCCTGACGCCGGTGGCGCGCGAGATCATCCGCCGCGTCTATGGCAAGCTGCCGGACCGGTCCTATTTCGGCGGCTGCTCCAATGGCGGTCGCCACGCGATGGTCGCGGCGACGCGCTATGCGCAATGGTATGACGGCATCCTGGCCGGCGCGCCGGCCTTCACGCTGCCTCTCTCCTCGGCCGCGCAACTCTGGGGCGCGCAGCGCTATCTGAGCGTGGCGACGGATCCGGCCAACCTCGCCACCGCCTTCACCCCGGCCGAGCGGCAGATGGTGGCACGGGCCATCCTGAACCGCTGCGATGCGCTGGATGGCGCGACGGATGGCATGGTGCAGGACACGCGGGGCTGCCAGTCGGCCTTCGACCTGCAACGCGACGTGCCCACCTGCACCGGCGCGCGTGACGGCACCTGCCTGACCCAGGCGCAGAAGGATGTGATCGGCGCGATTTATCGCGGCGCCGTCCTGCCCGATGGCCGCCGCGTCTATTCCAGCTTCCCCTTCGATCCCGGCCTGACCGCGGCGAACTGGGCCCTCTGGGAATTCACCTTGCCCGAGGCCCGCAGCGCCTTCTCGGTCGGCATGGTCGTCAAGGCGCCGCCGGAGGTCATGGCGGGCTTCGACCGCCGGGCCTTCGCCATGCGCCCGCTGGAGACGCTCGCCGGCTACGCGACCAGCACCACGCCGCAATACCCGGTGCCGGCGATGAGCTTCATGAACCCGGTCAACCCCACCGACATGTCCGCGCTGCGCGACCGCGGCGGCCGCGTGCTGGTCTATCACGGCGTCTCGGATGCGGTGTTCTCGGTCCACACCTCGATCGAATGGTTCCGCGCGCTGGATGCCGCGCAGGGCGGCACGGCGGCGCAGTTCGCGCGCGTCTTCCCTGTGCCGGGCATGGCCCATTGCGCGTTCGGGCCCGCGACCGACCAGTTCGACGCGCTGACGCCGCTGGTGCGCTGGGTGGAGGAGGGCATCGCGCCCGAGCGGATCATCGCCAGCGCGCGCGGGCCGGGCAATCCGGGGGCGCTGAATGCCGAATTGCCGGCCGAATGGGCGCCCAACCGCACCCGCCCGCTCTGCCCCTATCCGCGCGTGGCGCGCTTCGTGCCGGGCGGCAACCTGGAGGATGCCGAGAGCTTCGCCTGCCAATAGGCGGCGCGCCAGACTGCCGGCGAACCCGGCCTTTCGGAGGCGCCAAATGCCAGCCTGGCTCGTCCGGCTGGCTCTGGTCCATTTGCGGTGCGTGGCACGGAAGCGCCGCCAAGCATCGCCTCTGGCGGTCAATTGCGGGCGCGGATCAGATCGGTTCCCCCCGCCCGCGCCCGCCGGCCAATGCCGGCGCACCCCCCGCGAGCCCGCCCCCGGCATCGCTGGCCGCCTCCTCGACCAACCAATCGGCGAAGAGCTGCAAGGACGGGCTGATCCGCCCCGGCGGAAGCACGAGCCAATAGCCATCCCCCGTCATGGCCGGCGCCTCGGAGAGGGCCTGCAGGCGGCCGCTGCGCAACTCGTCCTGCACGAAGCCGGGCGGGCAGATCACCACACCCAGCCCTTCGAGCGCTGCCTGGATCGCCAGCGTCGTGCTCTCGAAGAGCAGCGGCACGGGAGGGTCAGGCAGCCCTGCATGCCGGTGCCAGATGGCCCAGTCGCGCGCCCGCACCTTGCTGCCCAACAAGCGGGCGCCTTGAAGATGCCCGGCCGCCGCCAGCCCCGGCGCGGCAAAGGGTGCGATCATCACCGGCTGAAGCGGCAGCAGCGTCGGTGAAGCGGGCGCATCCAGCGGCGCCGTCCGGACGGCCGCATCCACACCCTCACGCGCCAGGTCCACGGGCGCGGTGGAGGTGTTCACCTCCACATCCATGCTGGGATGGCGGCGCTTGAAATCGGCGAGGCGCGGGATCAGCCAGCGCAGCGCCCAGGTGGTATAGGCGCGGATGCGCAGAGGCGGCGTCTGCGCCTGCAACTCGCGCATCGCGGCGTTGATCTGCGCGAATCCCCCGCGCAGCGCCTCGGCGAAGCGCTGGCCCTGCTCGGTCAGGCGCAGCGCATTGGGACCACGGCGCACCAGGGGGCAGCCCAATTCTTCCTCCAATTCGCGCAGGCGCCGGCTCACGGCGGGCGGGGTGACGCGAAGTGCGGCGGCCGCGGCGGCGACGCTGCCGCTCTCGGCGATCACATGGAAGGCCCACAGGCTTTGCAGCGGCGGGCTTTGCAGGGGTCGGGCGCGTGGGAGCATGCCGCACCGTAACACCAGCTTGGGGTAGCCCGAGAATCTTTGCGGCTTCCCGCTGAGCCGGGATCATGGGAGCCAAGCCTGGCGAGGGCCGGTTGCCGTGGCCAGCCAGAGGAAACATCCCCCATGACGCGTCGATCGGCGCGCCTCGCCTGGCCCGGGCGCAGCGCCGCCCCTCATCTGGTCCTGAACGAGGTGCTGCCGGACCCCGAGATGCGCCGCCGCCTGATGGAGCATGGTGTGGATGAGATCACGCCCAGCCCCCAGTTCGAGGACCTCAATCGCTTTCTGGCCGAGGAGCGCGCCCGCTGGCGGCGCGTGGTGGAACGCGCACAACGGCGCATCGAATAGGGAGACCCAGATAATGACCGACGACACCCCCATCCTGCTGACGCGCGCCGATGGCATCGCCACGCTGCGCATCAACCGCCCCGCCCGCCGCAACGCGATTGATGACGCGACGCGCGGCCTGATGATCGAGGCGCTGGAAAGCGCCGCGGCCGACCCCGCCGTGCGCGCCCTCATCGTCACCGGCACCGGCAGCGCCTTCTGCGCCGGCGGCGATGTGAGCGGCATGCAGCAGCGCCTGCAGGCCGCCCCGGAAGAGATCGCCTTCAATGGCTGGCGCCGGCAGGCGCGCACCCATCGTGCCGTGGCCCTGCTGCACAATTTCCCCAAGCCCACTATCGCCGCCGTGAACGGCGCCGCCGCCGGGCTCGGCTGTGACGTGGCGCTGTGCTGCGACTTCGTGGTGGCCGCCGAGAGCGCGCATTTCACCATGAGTTTCGTCACGCGCGGCCTCATCCCCGATGGCGGCGGCATGTATTTCCTGCCCCGGCGCGTGGGCCTCGCCCGCGCCAAGGAGCTGGTCTTCAGCGGCCGCCGTGTGGCCGCGGCCGAGGCGCTCAGCCTCTCCATGGTCGAGCGCGTGCTGCCCGATGCCGAGCTGCTCAGCGGCTGCGACGCCTGGGCGCGGGAGCTTTCGGCGGGCTCGCCCGTGGCGCTGTCGCTGGCGAAATCCGTGATGGACCGCTCGCTGGAGATGAGCTTCGAGGATGTGCTGGCCGAGGGCTCCAAGGCCCAGGCCATCTGCTACACCTCGGGCGAGCACCGCGCCTCGGTCGCCGCCTTCCTGGCGAAGACGGCGCGATGAGCGCCATCGCCGCCCTGCTGCGACCGCGCAGCGTCGCCATCATCGGCGCCTCGGCCGATCCGACGAAGATGACCGGCCGCCCCATCAGCTACCTCCAGCGCCATGGCTTCGCGGGCGAGATCTGGCCGGTCAATCCACGTGCCGAGACCATCGCGGGCTTGCCCTGTTTCGCCGATGTGGCGTCCCTGCCGGGCGCGCCGGATGCGGCCATCGTGCTGCTCGCCCCCGAGCGCGCGGAAGCCGCGGTGCGGGACCTCGCGCGGCGTGGCTGCCAGGCCGCGATCGTGCTCGCCAGCGGCTATGGCGAGACGAATGCGGAGGGTGCGCGCCGGCAGGAAGCGCTGAAGCAGGCCGCCGGGACGATGCGGCTGCTGGGCCCCAACACCATCGGCCTGGTCAATCTGACCGATGGCATCATGCTCTCCGCCACCGGCGCGCTTGAAGTGGGGGAACTGCCGGCCGGGCGCATTTCCGTCGTCTCGCAGAGCGGCGGCATCCTGGGTTCGCTGCTCTCCCGCGCGGCGGATCGCGGCATCGGCTTCGCCAAGCTGGTCTCCACCGGCAATGAGGCGGATCTCGACAGCAGCGACCTCATCGCGGAACTCCTGGAGGACCCGGCGACCGACGTGATCGCCGTCTATATGGAAGGGCTGCGCCGGCCGGAGGCCTTCCGGAGCGCCGCGCGCCGCGCCGCCGAACTCGGCAAGCCGATCGTGGTCTACAAGGTCGGCCGCTCGGAATCCGGCGCGCGGGCGGCGACGTCGCACACCGGCGCCATGGCCGGCGCGGACCGCGTCTATGACGCGATGTTCCGGCAATATGGGGTGATCCGCGCGGAGGGCTTCACCGACCTGCTGGACATTCCGGCGGCGCTGGTGGCCGGGCGGCGCATGGCCGGCCGGCGCGTCGCCATCCTCACCTCCACCGGCGGCGCCGGCACCCTGCTCGCCGACAATTGCGGCCTCGCCGGCATCGAGGTCGCGCCCCCGGATGCGGTCACGGCCCAGCGTCTCGCGACCCTGCTGGACGAGGACCAGGCAACGGTCGGCCGCAACCCGGTGGATGTGACGCTGGCGGGGCTTCGGCCCGACCTGTTTCGCGGCGCCATCACCGCCCTGCTGGACAGCCCGGGCTATGATGCTGTCGTGGTGGTCATCGGCTCCTCCGCCCTGGCCGTGCCGGACCTGGTGGCGGGGGCCATCGTCGAGTGCCAGGCGCAGAGCGAGAAGCCGGTGCTGGCCTATGTCAGCCCGCATGCGCCGCATCTGGTGCGGCTGCTGAACCGCCAGGGCATCGCGGCCTTTGCCACGCCGGAAAGCTGCGCTTCCGTGGTGCGCGCACTGCAACGCCGCGCCTTCCCGCCCATGCCGGGCGCCCAGGCCGCCGATCCTTCCCTGCTCGCGGGCCTGCCCGCCGGCAACCTGAACGAGGCGGAAAGCAAGGCCCTCTTCGCCCGCTTCGGCGTGCCGGTGACGCGCGAGCATGTGGCGGCCGATGCCACCGGGGCGGCGGCAGCAGCGCGTGCCCTGGGTGGAGAGGTGGTGCTGAAGATCCTCTCCCGCGCCATCGCGCACAAGAGCGAGTTGGGCGGCGTGAGGCTGGGGCTGACGGCCGATCAGGTGCCGGCGGCCTGCGCCGAGATGCTGGCACGGCTGCGCGCGGCCGGCGCACCCGAGCCGGAGGGCTTCCTGGTGCAGGAGCGCGTCCGCGGCGGCGTCGAGATGATCCTGGGCTTTCACCGTGACCCCCAGCTCGGCCCGGTGCTGCTGCTGGGCGCCGGCGGCGTGGCGGCCGAACTCTTCCAGGACACGGCGCTGCGCCTGCTGCCCATCGCCCGCGCCGATGCCGAGGCGATGCTGGAGGAGTTGAAGGCCGTGCGGCTGCTGCGCGGCTGGCGCGGCGCGCCAGCGGCCGACAGGACCGCGCTGGTGGACGCGATCATGGCCTTTGCCGCCCTGGCCGCCACATCGGGCGACCGGCTGCTGGAGGCGGAGATCAACCCGCTCTTCGTCCTGCCGAAGGGTCAGGGCGTGCGCGCCGCGGATGGGCTGGCGGTGCTGCGGTAACCCAGCTGCCGATCCCGGCGGCGCCTGCGGCCAGGCGACATTCGCCCCCTGCCGGCAGAGGCCTGAGCGCCAGGCGCGGCGGGCGGACCAGCGGGATCAGCCTCGCGCCAAAGGCTGGACTGTGATCAACCATGGCGGATCACAATCCAGGCCGCGCTCACTCCGCCTGGATGTTGGCGACCCGGACAACCTCGCTCCAGCGCCGCACCTCGGAGGCCACATGCGCGGCGAACTCCGCCGGCGTGCTGGTCCGCGGCTCGATGCCCTGGCGTTGCAGCCCGGACTGGACGTCGGGCAGCGCCATTGCACGCAGCACGGCGGCATGCAGGCGCGCGACCTCGGCTTCCGGGATCCGGGCCGGCCCCATCACGCCGCTCCAGCTCGTTGCCTCGAAGCCCGGGAAGCCCTGCTCGGCGACGGTCGGCAATTCGGGCGCCTGTGGCATCCGGGCGAGCGAGGTGACGGCCAGGCCCCTCAGGCGGCCCTCACGCACATGCGGCAGCACGAGCGGCGCGGTATCGGCCGCGAGGAGGATCTGCCCGCCGATGATCGCGGTCATGTTGGCCGCGCCACCGCGGAAGCCGACATGTTCCATCTCCACACCGGCGACGCTGCCCAACTGCGCCATGCTGAGATGCGGCATGGAGCCGACACCCCCCGTGCCATAGCTCACCCGCCCTGGATTGGCGCGCGCATGAGCGATCAGCTGCGGCACATTGGTCGGGCCGAAGCTCGGATGCACGGCGATCAGCATCGGGACCGAGGACACCAGGCTGATCGGCGTGAAATCCCGGACGCTGTCATAGGGGAGCCGTTCGCCGCGCAAGGCCTGGTTGAGCGCGTTCGGCCCGGCATTGCCCATCAGCAGCGTCAGGCCGTCCGGTGCGGAGCGCGCCACCATTTCCGCGGCGATGGCGCCATTGGCCCCGGAGCGGTTCTCGACCACGATCGTCTGCCCGAGCGCCTCGCCCATCGGCGGCCCGATCAGCCGCGCGATGATGTCGCTCGCCCCGCCGGGCGGATAGGGCACCACCAGGCGGATCGGGCGGCGTTCGCCCTGCGCGATGGCCGGGGCGGTGGGCAACCCGAGGCCAAGCGCGGGGGCCGCGGCGAGCAGATGACGTCTTTTCATGGTTTCCTCCTGTTTCTTGCCGTGTTGGATGGTGGTCAATCGGCGCGCAGCGCGGCGGCCTCGGCCGGGGTGAGCGGCAGCAGCGGCGGGCGGAGACGGCCCCATCCGGGCTCTCCGACGCTGTCCGCCAGCAGCAGCTTCAGCGAGGCGATCTGCGCGAAGCGGCTGACTCGGTTGCGGGCGGCGATGATGCGCGCCTGCGCGGCCTCCACCTCCGCCGCGCGCCCTGGGTCGGCATGGTGGCGAAAGACGAAGGCGAGTTCGGCGGCGACGAGGTTGGAGGTCGCGGTGATGCAGCCCGCCCCGCCAGCCCTGAGCAGCGGCAGCATCAGGGGATCGGCGCCGGCCAGCACGGCCAGGCCGGGAAAGGCGGCAACGAGCGCTTCCATATGCGCAAGATCCCCGGCGGAATCCTTGATGCCGGTGAAGGTGCCAGGATAGGCCGCGCGCAGCCGCGCGATCACCGCAAAGGGGATCGGCACCGCCGACATCTGCGGGATGTGATAGAGCACGATGCGCAGGCGCGGATCGGCGACGCGCTCCACCACCTCGGCATAGGCGGCGAAGAGGCCATCCTCGGTGACGCCCTTGTAGTAGAAGGGCGGGAGCATCACGACCGTGCTCACGCCGAGCGAAAGCGCATGCCGCGTCAACGCCACCGTCTCGCTCAGCGCCGCGACGCCCGTGCCGGGCAGCAGCCGCTCCGGCGCGATGCCGGCGGCCACCACCGCTTCCAGCAGCGCGCGGCGCTCTTCGGAGGTGAAGGAATTGGCCTCGCCCGTAGTGCCAAGCATGGCGATGCCGTCGCAGCCCTGCGCCAGCAGGCGCCGGCAATGCGCGACGAAGAGCGCGTGATCGGGCGCGTGCCCCGCCGTGATCGGCGTGAGTGCGGCGCTGAACACGCCCTGCGGGTGCAGCGCGGTCATGCGCCCTCTCCCGCCGCCCAGTCGGGGGCGACGCGCACATATTTGATGGCCTGGCGCCAATAGGTATAGGCGATGTGCAGCGCCCCATCCGGCGTCTGGCAGAGCGACGGGTAGGAGAATTCCCGGTTCAGCCGGTCCTTCGAATTGTTGGTGAGGCAATAGCCATCGCCGGTTTCGAGGTTGCGGCGAATCGGCCAGCTGCGGCCCTGGTCGGCCGAGAGCGCCAGCGTCATCGGCGCGCGCGGCGCGCCCCAGAAGGCGCTGCGGCCTGCGGAGGGTGCCGCGGGGGCCAGGTCCTCGCCGCCGATATCGTCGTAGAGCGACAGCCGCCGCCCGGTCGCATCCGCCGCGCTGGAATGGTTGTAGACCAGGGCGAGCCGCCCATCCGCGAGCCGCGTCGCCATCACCGAGGAATTGTTGTTGGGCAGCTCCGTCGGCACGGGGGCGGACCAGCTGCGCCCACCATCCGCGGAGCGGGCGACATGGACCCAATCCGCCCAGCGGCTGCGGTAGAAGGCGACGAGCGTGCCATCGCGCAGATCCACGATGCTCATATGCACGCAGCCGGTGCTGCCGGGCACGGGATGCTCGGTCCAGCTCGCGCCCGCATCGGAGGAGATCATGACCGAGCTGGTGTCGAGGTCGCCCGTCCAGGCGCCGGCGGGCGGCTTGGTGCAGCGCCAGATGGGCAGCAGCCAGTCGCCATTGTCCAGCACCACGATGGGGCTGCGGATGAAGGTGCCGAAGCCCGGCTGCTCGCCGAAGAGCGTCTCGATCGGGCCCCAGCTGCGCCCGCCATCGGCCGAGATGCGGCGGCGGATGATGGCGGTGTCCTGGTTGCCGGAGATCTGCGCCGTCCAGAGCAGCCAGAGCTTGCCATCCGGCGCGTGGAACAGCAGCGGGTTCTGCTCGGAGCGCGTCGGATCATCCGACAGGCGCTGGGCCGGCGACCAGCGATCCGCCCCGGCTTCGAGGCGCGAGAAATGCACGGAGATGTCGGGCACGCCCTCCTGCGTGCCGCCGAACCAGACGCAGCCCATGTCGCCGCCGGGCAGCGGCAGCAGGAAGGCGGCGTGGTTCTGCACGCAGGGGGTGGGGATGAAGGCCTCGATGCGCGCGGGATCATCTGGCGCGGGGGCCAGGATTTCGGGGCGGTCGATCACGCCAGCGTCTTGCATAGGCGTTTCCTCAAAAGGCGGCGCGATAAAGGCCGAGGATGTCGTCTCGGCTCATCTCGCGCGGGTTGTTGTCGAGCAGGCGGCGGATGGCATGCGCCTCGGTCGCCATGCGGGGCAGGTCGTCCTCGGGCACGCCGAGGGCGGAGAGGCGCATCTCGATGCCGAGCGCCGCGCACCAGCCATGGCTCGCAGCCAGCACGTCCCGCGCGCCGGCCAGGCCCAGCGCATCGAGCAGCAGCGCCGTCTTTTCCGGCATCGCGGGCGCATTGAAGGCGAGCGTGTGTGGGAAGATCACCGCGCAGGCGAGGCCATGCGCGACGTGATGCCGCGTGCCGAGCGGATAGGCCACCGCATGCCCCGCCGTGGTGTTCACCGGACCCAGGCAATACCCGCCATAGAGCGAGGCGAGCGCCAGGCCCGCCCGCGCCTCGCGGTCCTCGCCATCGGCCACGGCGCGCGCCAGGAAGCGGCCGACGAGGCGGATGCCCTCCAGCGCATAGAGGTCAATCGTCGGATGCGCCCTGCGGCTGGTGAAGGCCTCGGCGCAATGGGCCAGCGCATCCACGCCGGTCGCTGCCGTCACGGCCGGCGGCACGCTCAGCGTCAGGTCGGGGTCCACCACGGCGAGATCGGCGATCATGTGCCGGCTTTGCACGGCGAGCTTGTTCTGCGTCGCGGGATCGGTCACCAGCGCGCGGGAGCCGGCTTCGCTGCCGGTGCCCGATGTGGTGGCGACCTGCGCCAGGGCCACGCGGCGCCCGGCGACCTTCTCCGGCCCGACCACCTCGTGCAGCGTCTGCCCGCTGCCCGGCAGCACGGCCACCAGCTTGGCCAGGTCCATCGCGCTGCCGCCGCCAAAGCCGACCACCAGCTGCGGCCGCACGCGCTCGGCCAGCGCCAGCGCGGCGTCGAGATTGGGGATGTCGGGCTCCGGCTTCACCTCGCCGAAGACCGTGACCTCGCCGGGCAGGTCCAGCAGCGCCACGCGCGCCGCGTTGAAGCCACCGGCGATGACGAGGCTGCGCGTGATCCCCCGCTCGCGCGCCCAGGCGCCGAGGGTGGCGACCTGTCCGGGGCCGAAGGCGAGCCGCGCCGGGCGGTCGATCTCGATGGGGCGAAGCAGGCCCGTCATGCGGCGGCCCTCGCGGCGGTGGCGCGATGCGCGGCGAGAAGTTCGGCGTATTCGATCGCCTCGATCAGGCTGCGCTCGCTGGCGATGCCCTGGCCCGCGATGTCGAAGGCGGTGCCATGATCCACTGAGGTGCGGATCACCGGCAGGCCGAGCGTGATGTTCACGCCCGAGAGCGCATCCCATTTCCCCGTCGCGGGATCCACATGGAAGCCCAGCAGCTTCACCGGGATATGCCCCTGGTCGTGATACATCGCGACCACCGCGTCGAACTGCCCCGCGCGCAGCTTCACGAAGACGGTATCGCCCGGCACGGGGCCGGTCACGCGCATCCCATCCGCGACGGCCTGCGCGATGGTGGGGGCGACCACATCCAGATCCTGCCGGCCGAACAGCCCGCCCTCTCCCGCATGCGGGTTCAGCGCGGCCACCGCGATATGGGGCTTCTCGATGCCGAGGCCGCGCAGCGCCTGCTGCGTCAGGTCCAGCACCAGGCGGATGCGCTCTGGCGTCACACGCTTGGGCACATCCTCCAGCGCGCAATGGGTGGTGACGTGGCTGACGCGCATGTTGCCATGGGCCAGCAGCATCACGCTGCCCTTCACGCCGGTGAGCTCCGCCAGCATCTCGGTATGGCCGGCATAGTGATAGCCCGCCTTGTTCAGCGCCTCCTTGTTCAGCGGCGCGGTGACGATGGCGCCGATGCGGCCGGATTGCGCGAGGCGCACGCCGTGTTCGATCGCGAGATAGGCGAAGCGCCCGCCATCGGCGCTCAGCACGCCCGGCAGGATTGGCGCACCCTCGGGCCCGGCCTGGAGGAAGGCCAGCGCCGGCCATTCGCCCTGCCCCGCCGTCACCTCCGGAAATGCGAGCCCTGGCGCCAGCGCATCGCGCGCGCGCGCCAAAGCGGCGCCGCTGCCAATCACCAGCAGGCGAAGCGCGCCGGCCTCGATGCGGTCGCGCAGCGCGGCGCAGGCCTTGACGATGATCTCGGGGCCAATGCCCGCCGGGTCGCCCATGGTGATGGCAAGGTGGGGCGTCGTCATGCGGGAATGCTCCAGGAGGTCAGGACTGAATCGGCCAGAAGATCACGCCACAGCGTATCGCCGCCAAAGGCGCCGGATTTCGAAATGACGGGCACACCATCCCAGGCGCCGCCCTGCAGCACCGAGCGCGGCACGCCGGGCTGCACGATGCCCATGGCGACCAGCCCCTGCGCACCGCGCGCCGTGCAGACCGCCCGCAGCGTTTCCCCGCCGGCCACGATCAAGGTGCCGGGGGGTGGCAGGCGCTGGGTCAGCGCCGCGAAGACCGCCGCGATGCGCCGCGCGGCCTCGGCGCGGTCCGTGCCCGCGGGCAGCCCGACGCGCAGCATCGCCACGCCGGCCGTCGCCATGCGTCGCGCGACATGCGCCGCCGTCGCGTCATCGCCCGCTTCGATGACCAGGGTGCTCTCGCCACAGGCGGCCAATTGCCGCGCCGTTGCCGGCTGGTCGGAGCCGAACAGCCCCAGGACGGGGCCTTGCAGCCGCGTCGTGGCCTGCGCCGTGGCGCGGCCGGCCAGCGCCCGCGCAAGGCCGCCGCTGCCGCACCACAGCACTGGCCCCAGGGCAGCGCGCCCGAGCGCCACGATGCGCGCGAGGTCGGCATCCGTTTCAGCGTCGAAGACGGACAGGCCAGGCGGCAACGGCGAGGTGGGATCGCCATGTTGCGCCGGCAACCCTTCCGCGGCCAGCAGGGCGGACAGATCCGGCACAAGGGGCATGAACGCCCCATCGGCCTGCCGCACCAGCACCTGCCCGCCGCGCGTGATGCGCCCCTGGGCGGGAAAGGCGGGGGCCAGCACGACATGCGGCCAGCCGCCCCCCTCCATGCAGGCGGCCAGCTCCGCCGCGACATGGCCGCGCAGCAGGCTGTCTATTTTCTTGAAAGCGATCTCCGCGCCATGCAGAGCCGGCGCGACCGCACGCATGCGCGCAACGGCGAGGTCGCGCGATGCCTCCCGCGTGCCGGTGTCGAAGGCGAGGCTGCCCTCGGCCCCCGCGCCATCAACCCAGCGCAGCGGGACAGGGCCGCACAGGCCCGTCAGCTCGGCGGCCGAATCCAGCGCGCCCGTCAAATCATCGGCGATCAGCCGCAGGACCGGCCGTGTCATCGTGACGCCCCGCCCGGCCCGATGGTGCCGAAGGAAAGCCGCAGCCCGGTGCCCAGCTCCTCGGCCAGCGCGCGGACGCGCGGTGCGGTGAGGGTGATGAAATCGGCGAGCGGCAGCCGGTCGCTGCCGATGGTGAGGCTGACGCCCGCGGCGGGCTCCCCCCGCGCATCCAGCACGGGGGCCGCAACGGTGCGCAGCCCATAGGCGTTCTCGCCATCCGAGACGGCGTAGCCGCGCGCCCGCACCTCATCGAGCCGCGCCAGCAGCGCATCGAGGTCGGTCAGCGTGCGGTCGGACAGCTTCACGCGCGGCACGCTCTCCAGCTGCGCGACCTGCGCCTCGCGCGGCAGCCAGGCCAGGATCGCCTGGCCGAGCGCGGTCGCATAGGCGCCGATCCGCGTGCCGGGGCGGCGCACGACGCCGTGCCGCTCCAGCCCGGCCTCGACGCGGGTCAGGTAGATCACCTCCCCCCTCTCCAGCACGCCGAGGGAGCCGGCGTCGGCCAGGTTGGGCACCAGGTCGCGCAGCAGTGGCCGTGCATGCGTCGGAAGGTCATCCGCCGAAAGCGCGGCATAGCCGAGCTCCAGGCATTTCAGCGTCAGCCGGAAGCGCCGCGCATCGGGGATGGGACGCAGATAGCCGAGATCCACCAGCGTATGGACCAGGCGGAAGGCGGTGCCGCGATCATGGCCGGTCTGCGCCGCCACCTCGGCCAGGGTGAGCTCGGGCCGGTCGGGCCCGAAGGCCTTGAGCACGGCGAAGGCCTTGGCGACGGACTGGACGAGGTTTTTCGGGTTCTCGGCGCGAGTCTGTGTTCCGTCCATCACCACGCCTCCCCCGCCGTTTGTTCGGAATGCGAACACTTGTTCGTTTTCTGCCTTCTTGCTATCCGTCCCAGCAGCGCGCTGTCAAGCGCAGTGCCGGCACCGCAGGAGAGACGCCGCATGACGCCTGAGACCAGCCCCGGCCATGCGATCGTCACCGGCAGCAGTTCGGGCATCGGCGCGGCCATCGCCGCGCGGCTGCTGCGGGAGGGCTGGCGCGTCACAGGCCTCAGCCGCAGCGATCCGGGCCTGGACGACGCCCGTTACGCGCATCGGAGCGTGGACCTGCTCGATGCTTCGGCGCTGCCCGCCGCGGTCGCGGATCTCCATCCCACCGCCTTCGTGCACGCGGCCGGGCTGATGCGCGGCGGCCTGGTCGGCGCGCTGGACGCCGAGGCGGGGCGCACCCTCTGGCGCCTGCATGTGGATGCGGCATCGGTCCTGGTGGATCTGCTGGTGCCGCGCCTGCCGAAGGGCGGGCGCATCGTCCTGATCGGCAGCCGGGCCGCCGCCGGTGGCGCGGGACGCAGCCAATATGCCGCGACCAAGGCGGCGCTGGTCGCCATGGCGCGCTCCTGGGCGATCGAGCTCGCACCGCGGGGGATCACCGCCAATGTCGTGGCGCCGGCCGCGACCGACACCCCCATGCTGCGCGACCCGGCACGCAGCGCGGTGGCGACGAAGCTGCCGCCGATCGGCCGCTACATCCGGCCGGAAGAGGTCGCCGCACTTACCGCCTTCCTGCTGGGGCCGGAGGCCGGCGCCATCACCGGCCAGCAGATGGTGATCTGCGGCGGCAGTTCGCTGTAGCGGCGGCGCGCGGGCGGAACGCCATGGCTGCGCCCGGCCTGGCCTGCCCGACCTCCCAGCCTGCTGCGCTTCCTGGCGCAACGGCCCTGTGCGGCGAAGGCTTGCAAGCGGGGCCGCTTTCCCCGCTAGTTGCATCGAGGCTCACCGTGTTCTCGCCGAGGCCCATGCCGAATCCATCCCCACCCGCGCGCTTGTCCGATCTCCGCCGCTTCACCCCGGCCCGCCTTGGCCTGGGACGCGCCGGGAACGCCGTGCCGACCGCGGCCCATCTCGATTTCCAGGAGGCCCATGCCGCGGCGCGCGATGCCGTCTGGTCGGCGCTGGACGCCGAAGCGCTGCGCGCCGAACTTGGCCCCGTGCCCTTGCTGCACAGCGAGGCCGCAGATCGGAAAACCTATCTCCTGCGCCCCGATCTCGGCCGCCGCCTGCGCGCGGCCGACCGCGAATCCCTGCCCCGCACCGGCGGCACGGTGATCGTCATCGCGGACGGGCTTTGCGCCTCGGGCGTGCAGTCGCAATCCGCAGCGATGGTGCGGGCGCTCGCCGCCGATTGGCCGGTCGTCATTGTCCAACAGGCCCGCGTCGCCATCGGCGACGACATTGGCGAGGCGATGAGCGCCGAGGCCGTGGTGGTGCTGATCGGCGAGCGGCCAGGCCTGTCCGCGCAGGACAGCATGGGCATCTACCTCACCTGGCAGCCAAGGCGTGGCCGCACCGATGCCGAGCGCAACTGCATCAGCAATATCCGCCCCGGCGGCATCAGCCCCGCGGGTGCGGCGGCGAAGGTGCATTGGCTGCTGCGCGGCGCCCGCGCGCTGGGCGCCACGGGCGTGGCACTGAAGGACGACATGACGAGCGCGCCGCTTCTGGAGTAGCCTCTCCCGCAACGACCAAACGGGAGGCAAGAATGCGCTGGATCACCTTCATGCTCGCCGCGATGCTGGCCTTGCCGGCCACGGCGCAAGATTTCCCGAGCCGCGCCATCCAGCTCATCATCCCCTTCCCGCCTGGCGGCAATACGGACCTGATGGCCCGCGCGCTCCAGGCCGAATTGTCCAAGGCGCTGGGCCAGCAGGTGGTGGCGGTGAATCGCGGTGGCGCCGCGGGCTCCATCGGCAATGCCGAGGTCGCGCGCGCGCGACCCGATGGCTACACCATCGGCATCTCGCCCAACAACGCCATCACCACGCAGCCCTTCCTGCAGAACGTGACCTATACGGCCGAAGGGTTTCGCTATCTCTGCCTGGTCTATGACAACCCGCAGGTGCTCATCCTGGGCCGCAACGCCCCCTTCCGCGACTTCGCCGGCATGATCGCCCATGCGCGCTCGGGCCGCGAGGCGTTGGTCTTCGGCTCACCCGGCGTGGGCAGCACGCAGCATATCCTGATGGCGCAATTGCTGCGCGCGGCCCGGGTGGATGGGCTGAACGTGCCCTTCACCGGCGCGGGCCCCATGTCCCAGGCCGCACTTGCCGGGCAGATCATGGCCTTTGTCGAGGCCGCCTCCATCCCCGCCTCCACCGGCCTCGGCGTGCTGGCGGTTCTGGGCACGCAGCGCATGGCGGCACTGCCGGAGGTGCCGAGCACGGGTGAGCTCGGCTACCCCATGGCCGGCACCACCTATGGCGGGCTGATCGCGCCCGCGGGCCTGCCGGATGCCATCGCCGAAACCATCGAGCGCGCCTGCCGCACCGCCGTGACGAGCGAGGGCTTCCGCACCATCGCCGAGCGCCTCAACGCCGTGCCGAGCTTCCAGACCGGCGCCGAATTCCGCGCGCGCTTCCTGGCCGAGGCGCAGGTGAACCGGGCGCTGCTGGCCGATCTCGGCATTCAGCGCCAATAATGGCCAACCCGCTGGATCCCCTGCTGCTGGAGGAGGATTTCCTCCGCGCCTCGGGCCCCGGCGGGCAGAATGTCAACAAGTTGGAAACGGCCGTGCAGCTGCGCTGGCGCGCGGCCGAGGCGGGGCTGGATGAGCGCGTCTTCGCGCGCCTCAAGACGCTGGCCGGGCGGCGGATGACGAAGGATGGCGTTGTCATCATCGCCGCGCAAAGCCACCGCACGCGGGAGCGCAACCGCGAGGATGCGCTGGCCCGCATGCAGGAATTGCTGGACGAGGCGTCCAAGCCCCCTCCCCCCAAACGCCGCAAGACCAAGCCCACCAAGGGCTCGCAAACTCGCCGCATGGACAGCAAGACCAAGCGGGGGACGACGAAGAGACTGCGGTCGGGGCCGATCAGTGACTAAGAGAATGCCTCCGGCGGCTGGGGCCGAAAGGCCCCAGACCCCAGAACCGCGCAGTCTTGCAAGCTCAGCGCCGAAGCCCCTTACGTCTCCGCGCCGCCATTCACCGCCAGCATCTGCCCATTGATGAAGGCGCCCTCCTCCGAGGCCAGCAGCCGCACCACCGCCGCCACCTCGGCCGGCTGGCCCATGCGCCCCACCGGCACGCGCTTGATCATCGCCTGGCGATAGGCCGAGGGCGCCTCATCCTCGTCATCCGCGGCGATCGGCCCGGGCGAGACGGCATTCACCGTGACGCCACGCGGCCCGAACTCCTTGCCGAGCGATTTGGTGAGCCCCCAGACGCCATGCTTGGCGATGGAAACCGGCGCGCGCCCGGCATAGCCATGGATGGCGTTCATCCCCGCGAAATTCACGATGCGGCCCCAGCCCTTCTCCAGCATCCCCGGCAGGCAGGCCTGGGAGAGCCAGATGGCGGCCTCCAGATCCACCGCCATGATGCGGCGATAATCTTCCTCGGTCAGCTCCAGGAAGCCGTTCAACGGGCGCAGCGCGGCATTGTTCACCAGCACATCCACCGTGCCGAACTCGGCCAGCGCCTCGGCCGCGATGCGCTGGCATTCCGTGCGCAAACCGACATCGCCCATGGCGACCAGCGCGCGCACACCGAAGGCCCGCGCTTCAGCCGCCACGCTCTCGGCCGCCGCGCGGTCAGAGGAGCCGTTGATGACGACATTCATGCCGGCCTGCGCCAGGCTGAGGGCGACGGCGCGGCCAATATTGCGGCCAGCGCCGGTGATGAGGGCGGTTCGGGTCATGCAGCATTTCCTCCGCCGGGCATTTCCGGCCAGTCGTGTTTCGGATAGCGGCCGCGCATATCCTTGCGCGCATCCGCCCAGCCATTCCGCCAAAAGGAGGCGAGATCGGCCGTGATGGCAATCGGCCGCCCCGCGGGCGAGAGCAGCGCCACCTGCAAGGGGATGCGCCCGCCGGCCAAAGGCGGCATGGCGCCCATGCCGTAGAGGTGCTGCGCGCGCGCCTCCAGCGTGGGGATTTCGGCGCTGTAGTCCACCGCGGCGCTGCGGCCCTGCGGCAATTCGATGCGCGGCGGCAAGGCGGCGTCCAGCTTGCGTCGGAGATCACCCGGCAGAAGCATGGGCGCCAGGTCCAGCGACTTCAATTCGGTGAGCTTGGTCAGCCCGTTGCAATAGGGCGCCAGCCATTCCTTCGCACCGGCGGCCAGCGCGGCGTCGCTCACATCCGGCCAGGGCGCGCCTTCCAGCGCATGCATGCGCGCGATGCGGGCGCGCAACTGCCTGGCGGATTCGCTCCAATCGAGGTCCCGAAAGCCGCGCTCGGCGGCGGCCTCGGCCAGGGCTTCGGCCATGGCGGCGGGGTCGGCCCGCGGCAGGGGGGATTCTTCGAGGACCAGCGGGCCGAACATCACGCGGCGGCGGGCCAGCACGGCGCCGGCACGGGCGTCGAAGGCGGCCCCTTCGACCGTGGCGAAGCGCTCGGGGAAGCGCGCTTCCAGCACGGCGCGGCTGATCGGCGCGGCCATGCGGATGCGCGCCTCCGTGCCTTTCAATTCGAGATCGGCGACGGCCAGCAGGGTCTGCTTGGCCAGCGGATCGGCGCTGGAAATCCGCGCACCCGGCCCGGAAGCCAGGCGAAAGGCGCCATCCATGCTGCCACGCTTCAGCGCGATGCGGTCCGGGAAACCCGCCGCCAGCAACGCGCCGGCATCGCCCTCGGGCAAGGTATTGCCATGCACGCCCAGCCGCCGCCGATGCATGGCGGCGGAGCGGCGGATGGCGCGGATCGCCATGCCATCGCTTTCGGAATGCGCGTGGCCATGCAGCACATCCAGGCGCAAGGTGATGTCGGCCGGAGGCTCCCGGCCGCGCAGCGGGTCACGCTCCTCCAGCAGGGCGGCGAGGTCCGCCGCCAGCGCCGCTTCGCCCTCATTTTCCACGGCGCACATCATGCGGGCGAGGCGCGGATGCGTGCCCATGCGCGCCATGCGCTGCCCCATCACGGTGATACGGCCCTGCGCATCCATCGCATCCAGGTTGCGCAGCAGGGCGCGGGCGGCCGCCAATTGCCCGCTGGGCGGCGGGTCCAGGAAGGGCAGCGTCTGCGGGTCCGCGCCCCAGCCTGCGCAATCCAATACGAGGCCGGAGAGCTCCGCCTCCAGCATCACCGGCCGGTCCTGCAGGGCCATGCCGCGCTGCACCGCCTCGCTCCAGAGCCGCACGGCGACACCGGGCTCGGTGCGGCCAGCGCGGCCGGCGCGCTGCTCGGCGGCGGCACGGCTGATGCGCAGCGTGACGAGCCGCGTGAGGCCGGTGGCGCCATCGAGGCGCGGCGCGCGGCGATAGCCGCCATCCACCACGATGCGCACGCCGGGCACGGTCAGCGAGGTTTCGGCGATGCTCGTCGCCAGCACCACGCGGCGGCGCGGCCCCTGGTTCAGTGCGCGGTCCTGCTCGGCGGGCGAAAGCTCGCCATGCAGGGGCAGCACATCGGCATCGAGGCCCGCGAGGCGCTCGGCCGTGCGGCGGATTTCCCCCCAGCCTGGCAGGAAGGCCAGCACATCGCCCGGCTCGCGCGCCATGATGCCGCGAATGGCGGTGGCCATGCCCTCCGGCAGGTCGCGGTGGTCGGTGATGTCGCGCTTCACATGCTCGATGCGCACGGGATGCGCGCGTCCGGCGCTTTCGATCAGCGGCGCGTTCATCAGCCTGGTGAAGGCGCCGCCATCCAGCGTGGCGGACATGGCCAGCAGGCGCAGCTCCGGCCGCAGCCCGGCCTGGAGATCCAGGCAGAGCGCGAGGCCGAGATCGGTGTCCAGATGCCGCTCATGCGCCTCGTCGAAGAGCACCGCCGCGACGCCTTCGAGGCCCGGGTCGGATTGCAGGCGACGGACCAGCAGCCCCTCGGTGATCACCTCGATGCGGGTCGCGGCCGAGACGGCGCGATCCAGCCGCGTGGAGAGCCCCACCACGCCGCCCGGCTGCTCGCCGAGCAAGGACGCCATGCGCCGCGCGGCAGCGCGGGCGGCGACGCGGCGGGGCTCCAGCACCAGGATCTTCTGGCCCTGCGCCCAGGGCTCGTCGCGCAGCGCCAGGGGCACCAGCGTGGTCTTGCCGGCACCCGGCGGCGCCACCAGGACGGCATTGCTGCCGGCGGTCAGCGCCGCGCGCAAGGCGGGAAGGGCTTCCGCAACGGGAAGCGTCATGGCGGCGGCATTCATGCCCAACAGAAGAGGCCGCCCGAAGGCAGAGCAGCCGTGCGAGAATGCGAAGGCGAACAGCCAAGCCGAAAAGCTTCAGCTTTTCGAAGCCAAGGCGGCGGAGCCGCCGCCCGGCGTCTGAGGGCGCAAAAAAACCTCACGCCCAGCCTTCCGCCACGGCCTTGCCGATCATCGTCCCGCTCTCCACCAGCGCATGGCCCGTGAGAATGTTGGCAGCGGTGATGCGGCCCAGATGGCGCGTCATGGTCTGGTGCAGCTGGCCCGTCTCCAGCATCCGCGCCACCTCGTTCAGCAGGGCGTGCTGCTCGATCATGTCCTGCGTCTGGAAGAGGCTGCGGGCGAACATCCCTTCCCAATGGAAGCTCGCCGCCTTGCTCTTGAGGCGGCCGATCTCGATGGTCGAGAGGTCGTCAATCGCGCAAAGCGCACCCTGCGGCGCGATGATGTCGCAGAGCGCGCGCCAATGCTTCGCCGTCTGCGTGGTGGAGAAGATCCAGGGGATCGCAACCCCCAGCGCCTTGGCCTGGGCCACCAGATCCCCGCTGTGGTCCAGCACGTCATGCGCGCCCATCCGCAGGCACCATTCCCGCGTCTCGGGGCGCGAGGCGGTGGTGATGACGCGCAGCCCCGTGCGCTGCCGCGCGAGTTGCACGGCCATGGAGCCCACGCCGCCCGCCCCGCCGATGATCAGCACCGCACCCGCCCCCTCGCGCGCGATCCGCAGCCGGTCGAACAGCGCCTCCCAGGCGGTGATGCTGGTCAGCGGCAGGGCGGCGGCCTCCGCGGCGGTGAGGTTGGCGGGCTTGCGGCCAACAATGCGCTCATCCACCAGATGGAGTTCCGCATTGCTGCCGGGGCGGTTCACGGCGCCGGCGTAGAAGACCGCATCGCCCACGGCGAAGAGCTGCGCCTCGGGCCCGCAGGCGCGGACCACGCCGCACGCGTCAAAGCCCAGCACGCGCGGCTTGCCGCCCGGATCGGCCCCGGCGCGCAGCTTCGCATCCACCGGATTGACGGAGACAGCCTGCACCTCGACCAGCACATCTCGGCCCTGCGGCGCGGCGGGCGCGGGCAGGTCGAGATCCAGCAGCGCCTCGGCGTGGCTGGAGGGGTGGCAAGCTGTGTAGGCGATGGCTTTCATGCCGGGCGCTCCCGCGGAAAATTCTTGGCGGCGTCATAGGCCATGGGCTGACAAGGCGCGAGACGGGGCTTATTTCTGACTCACCCGTAACGGAGCCTCCATGCCATGACCGATCTTTCCCTCGTGCGTCGCCATGTGATGCTGGGTGCCGCCGGCGCCGCCACGCTCGCCGCCACCGTGAGTCCCCCGCCGGCTGCCGCCGCCGTGCCGCCGCAGCAGGGTGCCAACCCGCCGCGCTTCCATCGCCTGAAGATCGGCGATGTCGAGGTGACCACGCTGCTGGACGGCGCCATGCAGGGCACCAATGAGAACATCCAGCGCTTCTTCCCCGACAGCCGCCCGGAGGAGATCGTTCCCCTGCGCGCGCGGGCCTTCGCCATCGAGGCCGGGCTGCACCAGCCGGTCGGCGCCTATCTGCTCAACACCGGCCGCAACCTGGCGCTGATCGATTGTGGCGGCCATTCCAGCTTCATCCCCACCACGGGCGGCACCATCGCCGCCCTGCGCGCCGCCGGCTACACGCCTGAGCAGGTGGACACGGTGCTGCTGACCCATATCCACCCCGAGCACGCGCTCGGCCTCAGCTATGACGGCACCACGCGCAACTTCCCCAATGCGGAGGTGGTGGTGACGCAGATTGACCACCAGTTCTGGACCGATCCTTCGATGGAAAGCCGCGTGCCCCAGGGCCAGCGCTTCATCGAGGCCGGCCGCCGCGCCATCCGCCCATACTCTTCTGGGCCTGGGGGCGGCCGCATCCGCACGGTGGAGATGCGCGAGGGGCTGGAAGTCATCCCCGGCGTCTTCATGGTGCCCGCCCCGGGCCATACCCCCGGCCATGTCAGCTTCCGCCTGACCAGCCAGAACCAGACCATGCTGATCTGGGGCGACATCGCGCATCAGATGGTGATCCAGCTCGCCCGGCCGCGCTGGCGCGTCGGCGTGGATGTGGACAGCGCCATGGGCGTGGAAAGCCGCGTCCGCACGCTGGAGATGCTGGCCGCCGAGGGCATCCTGATGGGCGGCGTGCATGTGCCCTGGCCCGGCTTCGGCCGGGTGATCCGGGATGGCGAGGGCTTCCTCTACGTGCCGCGCCCCGCGCAATTCACCTGACGCCGGATCATTTCGGTCCTGGCTCTCGCGGCGGTTTGCGCGGATAGTGCCGTGCAACCCGCTGCGGAGCCCCCCATGAAGCCTGCAACCCTCGCCTTCGGCTTTCTCTGCGCCTTCCTGGGCGTGCTGTTCTTCCATCAGGCGACCATCGGATTCTACCACGGCATGGGCTGGGTTCCGAACCCGCCCTTCCGCCAGGCGCCGATCCCGCCGCTCGGCGTGCCGCAACTCTGGAATGCCTGCTTCTGGGGCGGGATGTGGGGCATCCTCTTCGCCATCCTGGAGCCCAAGCGTCCAGCCTCCATGCCGCTCTGGCTTTTCGCCGTGCTCTTCTGCCTGGCCCTGCCGCTGGTGGTCGGCGCCTGGATGATCGTGCCGCTGATCAAGGGCAATCCGCTCTTCGCCAATGGCAACACCACGGCCATGATCCGCAGCGTCGGCATCTATGCGGTCTGGGGGCTGGGCCTCGCGCTGTTCTGGCGCGGCCTGCCGGCGCTGTTCCGGAAAGGCTGATCAGCCGACGGGTGTGAGAACCGGCCGCCCCTCGAAATGGGCGCGCAGATTCTCCACCACGAGCGAGGCCGTCGCCAGGATCGACTCGGGCGAGCGGCCGGCGATGTGCGGCGTGATGATGAGGTTGGGCAGGGCGCGCATCGCCTCCGGCACCTCGGGCTCGCCATCCACCACGTCGATCGCGGCGCCTGCGATGGTGCCGGCCGAGAGCGCCGCGACCAGCGCCGCCTGGTCCAGCACGCTGCCGCGGCCGATATTCACCAGATGGCCTGAGGGCCCCAGCGCCTCCAGCACCGGGGCGTCCACCAGGTGCCGCGTGGCCGCACCGCCGGGGGCCGCGACCAGCAGCACATCCGCCCACGCCGCCAGCGCGCGCGGCGATTCCATCCAGGGATAGGCACAGCCCTCGCGCGCGCGGCGGTTGTGATAGGCGATCTCCATGCCGAAGCCGCCCTGGGCGCGCGCCGCGATCATGGCGCCGATCTCGCCCAGGCCGAGGATTCCGAGGCGCTTGCCGCTCACACCCGGGCGCGGCCAGCGCACCCCCATCCATTCGCCGCGCTTCACCGCCGCATCCAGGCGGGGAATGTCGCGCAGCAGCGCCAACATCAGCGCCATGGCGTGATCGGCAACCGAGGGCGCGTTGGTGCCTGGCCCGTGCGTGACCACGATGCCGCGCGCCCGCGCGGCCGCCACGTCGATATTCTCATGGCCCACCGCGATGGCGCAGATGATCTCAAGCTTCGGAAGCGCATCCATCTCGGCCGCGGTGAAGCCCGTCGCGCCATTGGTGAGCACCGCGCGCCAATCGGGGTTGGCGGCGATGGCGCGCGCCCGCGCCTCCGGCCCCAGCGCCGGCTGCGGCGCGAAGCCGCCGTCCGCGATGCGGGCCAGGCGTTCAGGATCGAGCGGATTGAGAACCAGCAGTGGGATCGGGGCCATGCCGGATTCTCCGGCGCGGGGTCCCGGCTGTCGAGCCGGGGACTCACGAATTCTTCATCACTTCGTCGATAGGGTTTGCCGTGCCGTCCAAAGACATGCCCATGCCGGAAGGTTTCACCCCCGCCCTCGCACAGCCTTTGCGCTGCGCCGAGCGCGGGGTCTCGACCCCGTTCACGGCGCCGCCGCTCCTGGGCGCCAGGCTGCGCCGCCGCGCGGCGCGCGGGGGCGGCTTCGAGGTGGTGGTGCCCAGCCCCGCCGGGCGCGAGGGATGGTTCATCCTGCCCTGGACCGAAGCGCTGGAGGCCCTGCAACCGAGCCTGATGGACCGTGCCCTGATCGCCGCGCTGGAAACCGCCGAACTCACCCCGGCCCAGCTGCGCGAGGCCGCAATCACCGCGGCGGAGGGCGGGTTGGGCGGGCGGCCGCTGCGGCGCGCCGCGCATGCCGCGCGCGCCCGGCAGGCGCGGCGCGAAGCGCTGACCCTCGCCGCCCTCGACCGCCACGGCGCGGGCTTCGCGCTGGAGGCCTTTCGCGGCTGCGGCCTGCCCGGCCAGACCGCGCCGCACATGGTCAGCCTGCGGCGCATCCGCGACTTTGCCCAATCCCTGCGCGCATGGCTGCCCGAGGCGATGAACGAGGCCGATCACGCCCGCGCCACGACGCTGGCGCAGCGCGCCGAGCAGATCGCCGCCGCAGCGGATGTGCTGATCGCCGCCAATCGCGCGCGCCTGGGCGCGCTGCGCGGCCTCGCCCCGCGCTGGCCGGAGCTGGGACCGATCTGGCAGGCCGAGGCCGCGCGGGCCGAGCTGGTGATGGATGGCTGGGAATTGCTGGCCAGGATCTGGGCCATGGCATCGGAGGCGGAGCGCGGCCCCACCCTGCGCCGCTGCCTCGCCCTCGCGCCGCCCACGGCCGAGGAAATGCGCGCCTGGCCCGGCTGTGGCGCCCTCACCAGCATGCCGGAATGCCCGGCAGCCCCGCCCGAGGCGCGCTTCATCACCGCGCACCGGGCCGAGGCCGTCATCGCCGATTGGCTCGCCCCCGCATGAGCGGCAAGCGCGATCTGCGAGACCTCACGGTGGCCATCGCCGCGGCCAGCGAGGGGCAGTTGCGCCGCCTGGTCCCGGTGCTCGACGCGCTGCCCGAGCGCGGCATGGCCAATGCCCTGCTCGACGGGGCGCGGCCCCGGCTGCGGCATTTGCGCCCGGCCCGGCCGATGAGTGTCACCCGTCTGCTCTTCCTCCCGCTCGACGCGCTGATCATCCCGCCGCGCGATTGGAAGCCGGGCCTGGGCCTTTTGCCGCGCAGCGCCCTGGTCCCGCTGGCCCGCGCCCTGGCCGAGATACAGCCCGAGCTGGTCGCGCATTGGCAGGTCCGGCTGGACGGGGCGCAGATGAGCCAGGCGAGCCTCCTGCGGGAGGCCGGCGCCGCCCTCTGGCCCGCTGCCGCCGCACTTCCCCGCCATCCGCCCCCAGGCTGGGACGAGGCCGGGCTGCCCGCCCATGTCTTCCCAGAGGTGATCGGGCTTTGCACCACCCTCTGGCGCCATGGGCCGGCGCTCATTCGCCTGCGCCTCACCGCCGCCGATGGTCCGCCCGAAAGCCTGGCGCGGCCCATCTTTCGCCAGATTGCCACCGAGGGGACGGAGGTGGTGGAGCTATGCCTGCGGGCACTGCTGCACCAGGCCGCCAAGCCGGCCCGGCTGGTCGCCATCGTGGCGGGGCTGAACGCGGCCCTGGCACCGGCGGCGGAACGCGCGCTCGACCAATATCTGGAGGCGGCCGAGCCCGGCCTGGATGTGGCCGATCTCGCCACCACCGCCGCGATCGCCCAGCGCTTCGCCGCGCTGCTGGAGGATCTCGACCAATCGGTGACGCGCGACAAGCCGCGCCGGGGGCAGCTTCTGCAGGCCCTGCGCCGCTCGGCCGCCGAGAGCTGCGCGGCCCGGCTCAAGACCGAGCTGCCGCTCCGGCTGATGGAGCCGCTGGAGGCGCTGATGGCAGACCCCGCCCCCACCGATGCGGCGGTGGGGGCGCTGGAACAGGCGGCCGTGGCGCTGCGCGGCCTCGCGGATTCAGGGCGCCGTCTTTATGCGCCGCTCGCGGCCGAGCGCCTGCTGGAGCCCTGCCTCGGCTTTCTGGCACGGCAGGCCGCGCTGCTGCCCGAGGAGGGGCCGCGCTTCCTGCGCCAGGATGCGCTGCGCCTGGTGCAGATCCTCGCCAACCCGGCCGAGGCCGCGCGGCTGGGCTGACAGCCCGCGCCTTGCGCCACATCATTGCCGGCGACGCCCGCGCCCCCTAGCCTCCCTCGGGAAAGGAGCGCCATGCGCATCGCCCTGCTCGCCGATATCCACGCCAACCTGGAAGCGCTGGAGGCCTGCCTAGCCCATGCGGCGGCGCAGCGGGCCGAAAGGCTCGTCTTCCTGGGCGATCTCGTGGGCTATGGCGCCGATCCGGAGGCGGTGGTCGCGCGGGTGCGGGGCCTGATGGCGGCCCCAGGCACCGTCGTGCTGCGCGGCAATCACGACGAGGCGGCGCTGCGCGGCCCCATCGGCTTCAGCGGCCTCGCCGCCGAGGCGATGCGCTGGACCCAGGCGCGGCTCGATGCGGCCACCAAGAGCTTCCTCGCCGACCTGCCCTTCACCCATGAGGAGGAGGACCGGCTCTACACCCATGCCGATGGCGCAAACCCGCCCGCCTGGCGCTATGTGACCGGCCCGGCCGAGGCACGGCGCAGCCTCGCCGGCACCACGGCGCGCCTCACCTTCTGCGGCCACACCCATGTGCCCGCGCTCTTCGGCCTGACCGCCACCGAAAAGCTGCTGCACCATGAGCCCTTGTCCGACCTCATGCTGCCGCTGCTGCAGCCACGCCGCTGGCTCGCCGTGATCGGCGCCGTGGGCCAGCCGCGCGATGGCAACCCGGCCGCCTGCTACGGGCTGCTCGACACCGCGAAGGCCGAATGCGGCTGGCTGCGCGTGCCCTATGACATCGAGGCCGCGGCGCGGAAGATCCGCGCGGCCGAACTGCCCGAGGCGCTGGCGGCGCGCCTCTTCGAGGGGCAATGAGAACCGGCGAGGTCATCGGCGGCTTCACCGCCGGCGCGGTCCTCCATCGCGGCGGCATGGCCGAACTGCGGGAGGCCACGCATCCGGACCACAGCCTGCCCATCCTCGTGAAGCTGCCCCTGCTGGCCGAGGGCGACGACCCGGCCGCCATTGTCGGCTTCGAGATGGAGCAGATGATCCTGCCGCGCCTGAGCGGCCCGCATGTGCCGCGCTGCCTCGGCGTCGGCCATGAGCCGCTGCCCTGGATCGCCATGGAGCGGATCGAGGGCGAGACGCTGCTGCCGCTGCTCGACCGCCTGCCTTTGCCCATCGCGGAGGTGGTGGAGACGGGCGCGCTGATCGCCGATGCGCTGTGCGCGCTGCACCGCCAGGGCGTGGTGCATCTGGATGTGAAGCCAGCCAATCTGATGCGCGCCGGCGGGCGCATCGTGCTGCTGGATTTCGGCCTGTCGCACCACGCGCAGCTGCCGGATCTGATGAGCGAGGAATTCCGCCTGCCCTATGGCTCGGCGCCCTATATGGCGCCGGAGCAGATCATCGGCGTGCGGGGGGATCCCGCCTCGGACCTCTTCGCGCTCGGGGCCTTCCTCTATGCGCTCACCACGGGGCGCAATCCCTTTGGCGACCCGCAGCACATGGGGGTGATGAAGCGCCGCCTCTGGTGGGATCCGCCGCCACCGCGCGCGCTGCGCCCCGACTGCCCGCCCTGGCTGCAGGAAATCATCCTGCGGAACCTGGAGGTCGAGCCCGCGCGGCGCCACCCGACGGCGGCCCAGCTGGCCTTCGATCTGCGCCACCCCGAGCAGGTGAGCCAAGGCCCGCGCGCGGCGAAGCTCAAGCGCGACGCCTGGTCCGAGCGGATGCGCCGCCGCTTCCACCCGGACCACCAGCCCCAGCTGCGGCGCAACGCCATCGCCATGGCCCATGTCGGCGCGCCGATCATCGCCGTCGCGATCGACCTGGAAGAGACCTCGGCCGAACTGGCCGCCGCCATGCGCGGCATGGTCACACAGATCATGGCGACGCTGCCCGGCGCGCGCGTCGCCTGCGTGAATGTGCTTCGGACCCATCTGCTGCGGCCCGACATGGCGCTGGATGAGGAAGGGCGGAACAAGCATCTGCAGCGGCTGCTGGAGCTGCGCCACTGGTCCGCGCCGCTGAAACTGCCCGAGGAACGGCTGACGCATCACGTGCTGGAGCAGACCAGCGCGGCCACCGCCATCCTGGAATACGCGCAGGCAAGCCGGGTGGACCACATCATCCTGGGCGCCCGCGCCGACAGCCTGGGCCGCCGTGTGCTGGGCAGCGTAGCGGCCGAGGTGGCGCGGGATGCGGGTTGCTCTGTGACCGTGGTGCGACTGCGCCCTGGGTAAAGCATTGCGACTGCGCCCGGGGTAAAGCCTTGCGACTGCGCCCAGGGTAAAGCCTTGCGACTGCGGCCGGGAGAGTCACCCCGCGCACCCCTCGCATGCAACCCGCCGCCCCGCACGGCGTTCTCCCCCCGACTCACAAGGGGAAGATGACCATGCGCAGCTTGCACAGACTGACGATGCTGCTGGCCCTGGCCGGCGGCTTGGCCGCCTGCGGCCAGACCACGGGCGACCGCGCGCTCTCGGGCGGTGGCCTGGGCGCCGCAGCCGGCGCCGGCGTCGGCGCGCTCACCGGCACCAGCGTGCTGGGCGGTGCGGCGATTGGCGGCCTGGCGGGCGCGGCCGCGGGCGGTCTCACCTCGCCTGGCACGGTCAATCTCGGCCGGCCCGCCTGGCGGTGATGGAGATGCCCACGACCGTCGCCAAGACCAACACCCATATCCGCCCCGTGCCGCCAGAGATCGAACCCGGCGTGGGCGCCGCGCTGAACGTCTTCATCGCGGACACCTACATCCTGCTGGCCAAGACCCAGGCCTGCCATTGGAACGCGAATGGCCCGCAATTCTACGCGATGCACCAGCTGACCGAGATGCAATACGCCGAGCTCTTCGCCGCCCTGGATGACCTGGCCGAGCGCGCCCGCGCGCTGCGGCAGATCGCCCCCAACGGCCTCGCCGCCATGCTGCAACTGGCGACGCTGGAGGAAGCGGATTGCGCCATCGGCACCGAGCAGGTGGCCCGCATGCTCGCCACCGACAACATGGCCATGGCCGAGCACGCGCGCGACCTGGCCGATGAGGCCGACGAGGCGGAGGATTCCGCGACGCATGACATGCTCGTGGCCCGCATCGCCGTGCATGAGAAGGCCGCCTGGCTTTGGCGGAGCCACCTCGCATGAACAACCCAACCCCGAAGGAAGACCCCATGAGCATCCAGGACCTGGCCAATACCGCCACCCATGACGCCGCCGCCGAAATCGCCAAGCTGCGCGAGCAGGTGGAGGGGCTCATGCGGGACCGCGTCACGCCCGTGATCGGCCAGGCACTGCATTCGGCCGAGAACGCGGCCAAGGCCGCGGGCGACGAGATGCGCCATCAGGCGGCGCGCCTGGGCGATACGGTGCAGGAGAAGCCGCTGGCGGCGCTGGCCCTGGCCGCCGTCGCCGGCTTCGTGCTGGCCTCGCTGCTGCGGCGCTGATCATGCGTTGGCTGCGCCTGCTGGCCACGGCGGCTCAGGCCGAGGGGCTGCTGCTGCGCCGGCAGGGCGCCAGCATCGGGCGTTCCGCCATGCTCGGCGGAGCGGCCGCGGGCTTCGCCCTGGCCATGGTGGTGCTGCTGCACGTGGCCGGCTGGCTCTGGCTGGAGGCGTGGCAGGGCGCCATCGCGGCGGCGTTGCTGCTGGCCCTGGTGGATGGCGTGGCGGCCCTTGGGCTTCTGCTGCTCTCCCGCGGGCAGCCGGACCCGGTGGCGCGGGAGGCGCTGGCGCTGCGGGACCAGTCGCTCGCCCTGCTCACCGCGTCGGCCGCCCCGCGGCCGGCCTGGGAAGGGCTGGCGCTCGACCTTGGCGGGCTGCTGGTCGAGCAATGGCGGCGCCGGCAGCGGGAGTGACGGCCGCGCGCCGCCCGCTCAGGGCGGCGTGCGCGCGAGCCACGCCGCGCCATCCGCCTCGCGCGGCGTCGGCACATCCGGCATGTTCAGGAACTCGATGATGTCGCGCGCCACCTGATCGCGCACATTGTCGCGCAGCAGGATGTGCCAGCCCTCGCGGTAGAGCGCCACGCGCGGCACGCCGGCATCGCGCAGCGCGCGGCGGGCGATGGGCGTGGGCACCACCTGGTCATTGCCGCCGACCAGGATCAGCGTCGGCACGTCGCGGCAGCAGCGGGGCAGCGCGGCCACCGCCTCGTCCATCAGATCCACCAGGCCGCTCACCATGTCGAAGCGGATGTCGCGCAGCGTCAGCGGATCGCGGCCGAAGCGCATGAGGGCGGCGGGGTTGTCGCTGGCGGTGATGTTGGGCGCGCTGGGCGGCATCGCCACGGGGCCGAGCACATGGCCCGCGAACCAGAGCAGGCTGCGCAGGAAGGCGGGCATATAGGCCCGGCCCCAGAGCGCGGGCGCGGAGAGGATGATGCCATTCACCTCGACCCGCCCCATGGCGAGCACCACGGCGCCGCCCATGCTCTCGCCCAGCAGGAAGATGGGCAGGCCCGGGTGGCGGGCGCGGATCAAGTCCAGCGCCACGCGGGCGTCATTCACCATGGTCTCGGCGCCGGCCCAATAGCCGCGCGCCCGGGTCCAGCCGAAGCCGCGCTGGTCATAGGCGTAGACCAGGGCGCCGCCGGCCGCGAGCAGGGGGCCGCCCTCCTGCAGCATGTTGCCGCCGTGATCGGCCAAGCCATGAATGGCGAGGATGACGAAGCGCGGCGCGCCCTCCGGCCGCCAGACGCGCAGCGGCAGGCGCGCGCCATCGGGCATCACCAGCATGGATTCGGGGCGCGGGCCGGAGGGCTCGGGCAGCGGGGGCGAGGGCGCGAAGGCCCAGGCCGGCACCGGCATCCAGGGCAGCGGCGGCGGCTCGAACCCCTCGATGGCGGCGGCCCGGATCGCCGGCCCGGCCGGCACCACGGCGGGGGCGCAGGCCGCGAGCGAGAGCAGCGCGAGGAGCAGGGCGGTGAGCAACTTCATCACCGCCGGATATGGGCCGCTGGCCCATCCCTGGCCAGCGGTTTATGTTGCGGCGAACCACGCGGCGAAGGAACCACCACCCCCATGCGCGACCCGCAGATGACCGGCTATGGCCCCAAGATGATCGAGGGCGTGACCCCAGAGGAGGTGATCCTCGTGGAAAGCCGCTCTGTAAGCTGCGATGGCGGCAAGGGCGCGTTGGGCCATCCGCTGATCTGGATGCGGATCGAGGAGCATCAGGTCACCTGCCCCTATTGCTCGCGCACCTATCGCCTGAAGGATGGCCAAAGGGGCGGGCATGGCGATGACGGGCACCACTGATCCCCATCTGATTCTCATCGACGGCAGCGGATACATCTTCCGCGCCTTCCATGCCCTGCCGCCGATGACACGCCCGGACGGCACGCCGGTGAATGCCGTCTTCGGCTTCGCGCAGATCCTGGAGCGGTTTCTCAGCCAGAATGTCTCCACCCATATCGCGGTGGTGTTCGACACGGCGCGCGTCACCTTCCGCAGCGACATCTATCCCGCCTACAAGGCGCATCGCCCCGAGCCGCCGGAAGAGCTGGTCCCGCAATTCGCGCTGATCCGCGAGGCGACCGAGGCCTTCGGCGTGGCCAAGGTGGAGCTGCCCGGCTTCGAGGCGGATGACCTGATCGCCGCCTATGCCAAGGCTTTCGAAGCAGAGGGCGGCCGCGTCACCATCGTCTCCTCCGACAAGGACCTGATGCAGCTGATCCGCGAGCGCGTGATCATGCTGGACCCGATCAAGCAGAAGCCGATCCGCGAGGCGGAGGTGCTGGAAAAGTTCGGCGTCGCTCCCAACAAGGTGGCCGAAGTTCAGGCCCTGGCGGGCGATGCGACCGACAATGTCCCCGGCGTCCCCGGCATCGGCGTGAAGACGGCGGCCAGCCTGCTGGCCGAATATGGCGACCTGGAAACCCTGCTGGCCCGCGCCGGTGAGATCAAGCAGCCCAAGCGGCGCGAATTGCTGCAGACCCATGCGGAGATGGCGCGCATCTCGCTGCGCCTGGTCACGCTGGATGAGAACGCGCCCCTGCCCTGCCCCATCGAGAGCCTGCGCGCGAAGGCGCCCGAGCCCGCACGGCTGGGCGCCTTCCTCGCCGAGAACAATTTTCGCAGCCTCGCCGCGCGGCTGGGCCTCGGTGATGGCGGCGCGCCCCAGCGCGCGCGGCCTGTGGAAAGCACGGCCGAGGCCGCGGAGATTCCCTTCGGCCCCTATGAGTGCGTGAGCGATGTCGCCAAGCTGGAGCGCTGGATCGCCCTGGCGCGCGAAGCCGGCGTGATCGCTCTGGACACCGAGACCGACAGCCTGGATGCGTTGGCCGCGCGGCTGGTCGGCGTGTGCCTCGCGGTTGCCCCGGGCCGCGCCTGTTACATCCCGCTCCGCCATGCGGGGCAGGACATGCTGACCGAGACGCCGCCGCAAATCCCCTTCGAGGCGGCGATGGCCGCGCTGCGCCCGCTGCTGGAAGACCCCGCGGTGCTGAAGGTGCTGCACAACGCGAAATATGATTGCGAGGTGCTGGCCCAGGCCCAGAATGGCGGCATCACGGTCTCGCCCGTGGATGACACCATGCTGATCTCCTACGCGCTGGAGGCCGGCGCGCATGGGCATGGCATGGATGAGCTTTCGCAGCTGCATCTCGGCCACAAGCCGATTTCCTTCGACGAGGTGACCGGCACCGGCAAGGCGCGCATCAGCTTCGCCCATGTGCCGCTGGACCGCGCCACCGCCTATGCGGCCGAGGATGCGGATGTGACGCTGCGCCTCTGGCACAAGCTGCGCCCGCGCCTGCGCAGCGAACGCGCCCTGGCCTTGTACGAGCAGGTCGAGCGCCGGATGATCCCCGTGCTGGCCCAGATGGAGCAGGCCGGCGTGCGCGTGGATGGCGCGGAACTGGCCCGCATCGGCCAGGATTTCGCCGAGCGCCTGGTGGTGCTGGAGGCCGAGTGCCACCGCATCGCCGGCCGCGCCTTCAATGTCGGCAGCCCGAAGCAGCTGGGCGAGATCCTGTTTGACGAGATGGGGCTGAAGGGCGGCAAGAAGGGCAAGACCGGCGCCTATTCCACCGATGCCTCGGTGCTGGAGGACCTCGCCGCGCAGGGTGCCGAATTGCCGCGCGTGGTGCTGGAGTGGCGCCAGCTCGCCAAGCTGAAATCCACCTATGTCGAGGGCCTGGCCGCGCAGATCGCGGGCGATGGCCGGGTGCACACGGATTATGCGCTGGCGGTCACCAGCACCGGCCGCCTCTCCTCCACCGAGCCGAACCTGCAGAACATCCCCATCCGCACCGAGGAGGGCATGCGCATCCGCCGCGCCTTCGTGGCCGAGCCCGGCCATGTGCTGATGAGCGCCGATTACAGCCAGATCGAACTGCGCCTGCTCGCGCACCTGGCCGAGGTGCCGACGCTGCGCGAGGCCTTCGCCAAGGGCGAGGACATCCACAGCCGCACGGCCGCGGAAATCTTCCACCTCGAACCCGGCAGCGTGGACAAGGAAGCGCGCCGCCGGGCGAAGACGATCAATTTCGGCATCATCTACGGGATGAGCGCCTTTGGCCTCGCCGGCCGCCTCGGCATCGCGCCGGGCGAGGCGCGCGGGATCATCGACGCCTATTTCGCGCAGTATCCTGGCATCCGCGCCGAGATGGAGCGGCTGAAGGAGGAGGCGCGCACCAATGGCTATGTCCTCTCGCCCTTCGGCCGCCGGCTCTGGATCCAGAACATCAAGGCGAAGGACGCGATGCTGCGCGCCGGCGCCGAACGCCAGGCCATCAACGCCCCCTTCCAGGGCGGTGCGGCCGAGATCATCAAGCGCGCCATGGTGCGCGTGCCGATGGCGCTGCGCGAGGCAGGACTGAAATCCCGCATGCTGCTGCAGGTGCATGACGAACTCGTGCTGGAAGTGCCCGAGGCCGAGATCGAGGCGGCCGGCGCCGTGCTGCGCCGCGTGATGGAGGGTGTGGCGGAACTGCGCGTGCCGCTGCTGGTCGAGGTCGGCCACGGCGCCTCCTGGGCCGAGGCGCATTGAGGTGTCCGCCTTCGCCCCCGAGGAACGCCGCATCCTCGCGTCCGTCTCCGGCGCGCATTTCGTCAGCCATGTGCATATCCTGGCCCTGCCGCCGCTCTTTCCGCTGCTGCGCGAGGGGATGGGGATTTCCTTCCTTGAACTCGGCTTCGCGCTGACGCTGTTCAACATCGTCTCAGCCCTCACCCAGGCGCCGATGGGCTTCCTGGTGGACCGCGTGGGGCCGCGCCGCGCGCTGGTCTCGGGGCTCATGCTGGGCGGCTTGGCCTTCGTCATGGCGGGCATCGGCGGCAGCTATGCCTGGCTGCTGGCGGCCATGGCCCTCGCCGGCCTGGCCAATGCCGTCTATCACCCGGCCGACTATGCCATCCTCGGCTCTTCCATCGAGGAAGCGCATGTCGGCCGCGCCTTCTCCTTCCACACCTTCGCCGGGTATGCCGGCAGCGCCGTGGCGCCCGCCCTGATGCTGGGCGCGGCGAGCCTCGGCGGGGCCGGCTTTGCGCTGGTGGTGGCCGGGTTGCTCGGCCCGCTCGCCGCCCTTCCCCTGCTGCGCGAGGCGATGGCGGAGCGCATCCAGCCCGCGCGCCCGAAGGCCGCCGCCGGAGCGCCGCGTGTGCTGAGCCCGGCGGTGCTGACGCTGCTCGCCTTCTTCCTGCTGATCGCGCTCTACAATTCCAGCACGCAGGGCTTTGCCGTCTCGGCCTGGAATGCCGCGCATGGCACCTCGCTCACGGCCGGCAATATCGCGCTCACCGCCTGGCTCGCCTTCAGCGCGGCGGGCGTGCTGGTCGGCGGCCATGTGGCGGACCGCACCAAGCGCCATGGGCTGGTGGCGGCCGGCGGCCTCGGGGCGGCGGCGCTGACCTTCCTGGTGGCGGGCAGCATCGCCTGGTCCCCGGTGTCGCTCGCGCTGCTGATGGGGCTATCGGGCTTCCTCTCGGGAATGATCATGCCCTCGCGCGACATGCTGGTGCGCGCCGCAGCCCCGCCCGGCCAGGCCGGCGCGGTGTTCGGCGTGGTCAGCACCGGCTTCAACATCGGCGGGATGGTCGGGCCGATCGCCTGCGGCTGGCTGCTGGATCACGGGCAGCCGCAGATGGTCTTCGTCATGGCCGCGAGCTTCCTCGGCCTCGCCGTGGCCAGCGCGCTCTGGCAGGAGATGCGGCGGGCGCGGCGCGTGGCAGTCGCCGCCGCCGAGTAAGCTCAGGCGCCGGCCAGGATCATCCCATCCACGCGGAGGGTCGGCGCATCGCTGCCGCGCCGGAATTCCAGGTCATTGGCCGCGCGCAGGGCCAGGAACATCTCCGGCAGCTTGCCGGCGATGGTGATCTCGCCCACCGGCTCGGCCAGCTGGCCGTCGCGGATCATGAAGCCGGCGGCACCGCGCGAGTAATCGCCGGTGATGCCGTTCACGCCCATGCCGATGAGCTCGGTGACGTAGAGGCCTTCCTGGATGTCGGCCATCAGCGCCGCCGGCGTCTCTGCCCCCGGCTCCAGCCAGAGATTGGTCGGCGCCGGCGAGGGCGGGCCGCCCGTGCCGCGCGAGGCATGTCCCGTGGTGGCAAGGCCCAGCTGCTTCGCGCTGCGGCCATCCAGCAGCCAGGTGGTGAGCACGCCATCCTCGATCAGCGCGCGGCGCTGGCCCGGCTGGCCCTCGCCATCGAAGGGGCGTGAGCGCGGGCCACGCGGCCGCAGCGGATCATCCATCACGAACATGCCGCGCGGCAGGATCTGCTGGCCCATCGCATCCTTCAGGAAGGAGGTGCCGCGCGCGATGGAGGCGCCATTGATCGCATTCACCAGATGCCCGAGCAGCGAGGTGGCCACGCGCGGATGATAGACCACGGGCAGCCGCGTGCTCTTGGGCCGCGTCGGGTTCAGCCGCGCCACCGCCTGCTCGCCCGCGCGGCGGCCGAGCAGGGCCGCATCGTCGAGATCGGCGAGATGCGCCGCACTCGCATAATCATAGTCTCGCTGCATGCCCGTGCCCGTGCCGGCCAGCGCCGTGGCCGAGACGGAATGCGAGGCGCGCGTGTATTCGCCAAAGAAGCCGCGCGTGGTGGCCAGCGCCCGCGTGGCGCGCGACCAACCGGCCGAGGCGCCTTCGCTGTTGGTCACGCCCGGCACGGCCATGGCGGCTTCCTCCGCCAGCGCGGCGCGGGCCAGCAGCGCATCGGCATCGGGCTCCAGCGCATCGCCGAGATCGAGACCCGTCAGCGGCGCGGGCGCATCCAGCAGCGTCGCCAGCGCATCCTCAGGCACGACGCGCGCCATGGCGACCGCACGCTCGGCCAGGGCCGCGAAACCGGCGGGCGAGGCATCCGTGCCGCTGACAATCGCCACGCGCTTGCCGATGAAGACGCGCAGGCCGAGATCGCTGCTCTCCGCGCGCTCCAGCTCCTCGATCGCGCCGAGCCGGCGCTGCACGGAGAGCGAGGCGGAATGCACCAGCAGCGCATCGGCCTGCTCCGCGCCGGCCCGGCGCGCGGCATCGAGCAAGGCGGCGAGGGTCTCAGCGTTGCTCATGCCGCCATCTTCTCCGCGATCTCGGCGAGGCCCATCACCTTGCCGATGGGCCCCATCGTCGCCAGCGTCGGCCGGCCGGCGAAGATGCGCTTCGCCGCGCGCTGGATATCCTCGACCGTCACGGCGGCGATGCGCTGCTTGGTTTCCTCGGTCGGGATGATGCGGCCATGCACCTGCAATTGCCGCGCGATCTGCTCGCAGCGCGAGCCCGTGGATTCCAGCGACATGAGCAGCGAGGCGCGCAGCTGCGCCTTGGCGCGGGC
>JAIYDS010000207.1 GCA_027487385.1 Acetobacteraceae bacterium
GCGGCCGCGCTGCTGGATGCGGCCGGCTGGCGCGTCGGCGCCGATGGCATTCGCGAGAAGGACGGCATCAAGCTCTCCTTCACCATGTCCACCACGGCGGGCAATGTGGCGCGCCAGGGCACCCAGGCGCTGTTCCAGCAGAATTGGCGCCGCATCGGCGTGGCGATGGAAATCCGCAACATGCCGGCCTCGGTGGTCTGGGGCGAATTCACCACCCAGTCGCGCTTCGACACGCTGCTGGTCGCCTGGGACCCGACGCTGGGGCTCGACCCCGACTACACGGCCCGGCTGCATTCGCGCTTCATCCCGGTGAAGCACCGCCAGGGCTCCAACTTCGTGCAATATGAGAATGCCGAGGTGGACCGCCTGCTGGAACTGGGCGTCACGCAGATGAACCAGGCGGACCGCAAGGCGACCTACGGCCGGATCCAGGAAATCCTGCATGAGGAGGTGCCCTTCGCGCCGCAGGGCGGCTCGGTGCAGGGGCATCTGAAGCGCCGGCAGCTTCAGGGGCCGCAGCCCAATCAATACGTGACCGACATCACCTGGAACGTCCACACCTGGAACTGGGGCTGAACCGGCCCCCGAGACCCTGCTGCGTTCGCATGCGTTCACGTCGCAGGGCCTCGCCTTTGCTGGGAGGATGATTCAGCGTTTCGGCGAAAACGCCTCAACGCATCATGCTCCAGGGCCGTTTCTTGGGGGTTTTGGCACTTCCTGCTAGATGATTTCCCATGGGTGTCTCTCTGGAAATCATCTTCGTTCTCCTGCTCACGCTGCTTAATGGCGTCTTCGCCATGAGCGAGCTGGCGGTCGTCTCATCCCGCAAGGGGCGGCTCCTGGCCATGGAACGTCAGGGCAGCCTGGGGGCCGCGGCCGCCATCGCCCTGCAGGAGGACCCGCAGCGCTTCCTGCCCACGGTGCAGGTGGGCATCACGCTGGTCGGCATCCTGGCCGGCGTCTTTGGCGGCGCGGCGATTGCCGGCCCCTTCGGCGATTGGCTGGAGACCTACCCCTTCATGGTCAATCTGGGCCATGAGCTGGCCTTCTTCTTCGTCGTCATGACCATCACCTATTTCAATCTGATCCTGGGTGAGCTGGTTCCGAAGCAATTGGCGCTGCGCAATCCGGAGAAGGTGGCCTCCGCGCTGGCCCTGCCGCTGACCGCCCTGGCCCGCATCACGGCGCCCTTCATCTGGTTCCTCTCCCGCTCCTCCGCCCTCATCCTGCGGCTTTTCGGCGCCTATACGCCGAGCGACCAGAGCGTGACGGAAGAGGAGGTGAAGGCCGTGGTGGCCGAAGGCGCCCAGGCCGGCGCGCTGGAACACAATGAGCGCCAGATGATCGAGCGCGTGCTCCGCCTGGCCGACCGCCCGGTGCGCGCCCTGATGACGCCCCGCCCCGAAGTGGGCTGGCTGGACCGCAACGCCTCCGCCGCCGATATCGCGGCCGCCCTGCGGGCCGAGCCGCTGACGCGCTTCGTCGTCGCCGACGGAAGGGTGGACAATGTGCTGGGCGTCGTCGCCGCCAAGGACCTGCTGGACCAGATGCTGGAGGGGACGCCGCTGGATATCGGCGCCGCGCTGCGCCAGCCCATCGTCATGCCCGACAGCCTCTCCGCCCTGGACGCGCTGGAGCGGCTGCGCACGGATGCGCTGGGCCTCGCCCTGGTGCTGGACGAATATGGCAGCTTCGAGGGCGTCGTCACCGCCTCCGACCTGCTGGAGGCGATCGTGGGCGAACTCGGCCCCGCGCCGGAATCGGGCAAGCCCTCGGCCGTGCAGCGCTATGACGGCTCGCTGCTGCTGGATGGGATGATGGCGCTGGATGAGCTGCGCGAGCGGCTGGATTCCTTCGAACTCCCGCCGCAATCCGGGGCCTATCACACCGTGGCCGGCCTCATGCTCGCCCTGTTGCAGCGCATCCCGCGCGAGGGCGACCGCATCGCCCATGCCGGCTGGCGCTTCGAGATCCTCGACATGGACGGCAGGCGCGTGGACAAGGTCCTCGCCGTGCGCGAGGAGAGCCCGCCGGTGCAAGCCTGATTGGGATGCTTTGCCAAGGGCTGCGCTGCGGAGAAAAAAAGGGCCTCCGGCGGCTGGGGCCTCAGGCCCCAGACCCCATTCCTGGGGGCACTCCAACACGACCTAATGATCGATCCGCACGATAAAATTCATGGGGTCTGGGGCCTCTCGGCCCCAGCCGCCGGAGGCCCTTTTCCCTCACCCGTCATCAAGCCTCCGCGCGGCTTGATGCCCCCCCCCGGGGCAAGGCGGATTCGACGCTACTCCGGCTTGATGTCGTGATCCCGGATCACCCGGCCCCAGCGCTCGCGATCCTGGGCGATCTGCCGGATCATGTCCTCCGGTGAGCCGCCCATGCGCAGCATCGCATTCTCCTCGAAGCGGCGGGCCACGTCGGGCGCCTGCATGGCGCGGTTGATCTCGGCGTTCAGCCGCTGCACCAGGGCAGGGGCCATGCCGCCGGGCCCGGCCACGCCGAACCAATTCGGGATGACGAAGCCCGGCAGCCCATCCTGCGACATCACCGGCAATTCCGGCATGAGGGGCGAGGGCGAGGCGGCGCCATAGGCGATGGCGCGCAAGCCCCCGCCGCGGATCTGCGCCAGGTATTCGGGAAGGTTGCCCCACATCACCTCGACCCGGCCGGCCACGATGTCGAGGATGGCGGGCGCGCCACCGCGATACCCCACCTGCTCCAGCCGCGTGTTGGTGAGCGACATGAAGAGCGCGCAGGAGAGTTGCTGGCTGGAGCCCGGGCCCACGGTCGCGCAGCGCAGCGCGCCGGGCCGCTCCTGCGCCATGCGCCGCACATCCTGCCAGGTGCGGATGCCCGAGGCGGGGGAGGCGACCAGGATGTTGTAGACATTGGCGACATTCACGATCGGCGTGATGTCGCGGTCGGTGTCATAGGGCAGGCGCTGCATCTGCGGCAGCACGGCCATCATGCTCATCGAGACGAGCAGCAGCGTGTAGCCATCCGGCGCTGCGCGGGCGAGTTCGCCCGCCGCGATGGCGCCGCTGGCCCCCGTGCGGTTGTCCACCACCACGCGCCGGCCCAGTTGCTGGGAAAGCTGCTCGGCGAGGACGCGGCCCAGCAGGTCCGAGGTGCCGCCGGGCGAGAAGGCGTTGAGGAAGCGGATGTCGCGCGTCGGGAAATCCTGCGCGGTGGCAGGTGATGCCAAGGCCAGCAGGAGCAACAGGATACGCCGCATATTCGTCTCTCCCAAGACTGAAGCCTCCCGGTTGTCCCGGAATGGCGTGTTGCGCAGCTTGTCAGGCCACGCGGTATTTTTCCAGCACGGCGCGATCCACCTCGATGCCGAGGCCCGGCCCATCCGGCACGCGGACGATGCCGTTCACCTGCACGATGGGCTCCAGCGCCAGGTGGTCGCGCAGCGGGTTGGGCGTCTGCTCGAATTCCAGCATGGGCGGCATGGGGCGGAAGGCGGGGGGCGTGTCGGGCAGGGCGGCCAGGAATTGCACGGTCGCCGCCAGCCCCACCGCCGAGCCCCAGGCATGCGGCACGCATTCCACGCCATGCGCGCTGGCCAGCGCCGCGATCTTCCGGCATTCGCTGATGCCGCCTGCGGCGCAGGCATCGGGCTGGACGATGTCCATGGCCTTGATCGCGATCACGTCGCGGAAGCCCCAGCGGGTGAAGTCATTCTCGCCGCCGGCGACCGCGAGGTCGAGCGCGCGGGAGACCTCGACATAGCCCGCATGATCCTCGGGGCTGATCGGCTCCTCGAACCAGAGCAGGTCGAGCTTCTCCATCTCGCGGCCCAGCTTGATGGCCTGGGGCACGGTGAAGCAGTGATTGGCGTCCACGGCGAGTTGCACGCCATCGCCCAGCGCCTCGCGCACGGCGGCAATGCGGCGGATGTCGAGCTTGGGGTCGCCCAGGCCGATCTTCATCTTCACCGCGCGGAAGCCCTGCGCCTTATAGGCGAGCGCTTCCTCCACCGCCTCTTCCACCAAGCGGTTCATGTCGATGAAGTAAAGGCCGGTGGCATAGGCCACCAGTTCCTTGCGGTGCGCGCCGCCGATCAGCTTGTGGATCGGCTTGTTCACCGCCCGGCCCATCACATCCCACAGCGCGATGTCGATGCCCGAGAGCGCGCAGATGGTCATGCCGGTCAGGCCGTAATCCTTGATCCGGTTGTAGAGATCCTCCCAGATCACCTCGACGTCGAAGGGATCGCGGCCGATCACGCGGGAGCGATACTGCGTCTCGATGATGGTCTTGTTGACCATGGCGGGGCCATAGCACTCGCCCCAGCCGGTCACGCCCTCATCGGTGGAGATTTCCACCAGGCAGGAGGCGCGGGTGGTGTAGAGCCAGCCGCGCGCCGAGGTGAAGGGCTTCTCTACCTTGGACTGCACCACATGGCAGGTGACGTCGGTGACCTTCATGCGGCCATTCCCCCCAGATTTGTTGCCGGGAAGGCTAGGAGGCGCGCCATGGGGTGGCAAGCGGCCGTGAGAAGAAAAGCGGCCTCCGGCGGCTGGGGCCGAGAGGCCCCAGATTTCGAAGATTCCGGCCCTCAGACCTTGCGGGCGAGGGTGGGGATTTCCTCGCGCAGGCGGAAGCGCAGCGCGGACCAGGTCGCGTCCAGCGCCACCTGGGTCACGGGCAGCAGCCCGGCCTGGGTCAGCGGCTCCCATCCATGGTCACGGTCCAGGTCGGACCGCACCGGGCCGGTCTTCTTCGGATAGGCGAACCAGAGCCGGCCGCCCACGCCATACAGATCGAGCGCGCGCGCAGCGACACGGCCCAGCGCCGCGCGATCCGGCGCGAAGGCGAGGATCAGCTCGGGCTCCGAGGCGGAAGTGGCCGGCAGGCCGTGCTTCAGCCCGGCCGGCGGTTCAAGGACAGCGCAAACCATGCCGGGCTTGAAGCCGAGCTTGCGGGGAATGGTGGCTTGAATGGCAACGTCAATCAGCGGTCAATCCAGCGGCGCGAGCCACTGGCCCCCAAATGGAATCCTGCGCGCGAATGGTGGCCGCGAGCTCCGTTCGCGAGCCCCCGATGGGTTCCGCCGAAAGCGCCCGCAACCTTTGGACCACCCCAGTGTCACGAGCCACTGCGATGGCCGCTGCCTCCAGCTTGGCCAGGACGGAATCCGGCAATCCACGAGGCCCCATGAGTGCCAGCCAGGTCTCGGCTTCATAGCCGGCGACCGTCTCGGCCACTGTCGGGGTCTCGGGAAGCAGCGCCGAACGGGTCCGTGACGTCACGGCTAGCAAACGAACCCGGCTTTCCCGCACCAATGGCAATCCGATGACAGCGGCTTCCACATAGACCTGGACGCCGCCGTTAAGCAATTCCGGAAGCGCACCGGCGAAGCCCCGGAAATGCACGAAATCGCAGCGGGCGCCCAGGGAACGGACCAGCAACTCCAGCGCCAGATGCTGCGCCGTCCCGGCCCCGGGAGTCCCGCAAGTGCTTGGTCTTGCTTTCAAAAGCTCTGCCAGGTCACCGATGGTGCGCAAGCCCTGGCCCGGGGGGGCCAGCACCAGGAAGGGCAGGCTCGCAAAGCGGCTGATGGGGGTCAGGTCTGCTTGTGGATCATAGCCCATCTGGCGGGAGAGGTGGCGGTTCAGCAGCAGCGTGGTCGCGGTCACGACGCCGAGCGTGTTGCCATCCGGCGTGGCCCGCGCCACCTCTTCGGCCGCGACATTGCCCCGGGCGCCGGTGCGATTCTCGGCGAGGACCGGTCGGAACAGCCGTTGGCCCAGCGCTTCGGCGAAGATGCGGGAGGCCTGGTCCACCCCGCCGCCCGGCGGAAAGCCGATCAGCAGGCGGATGGGTTGGCGGCCATCCGTGGCGGCGGGCGCGGTCTGTGCCAGGGCCACGGGTGCGTACCCGGATATGCACCAGAGCAACCCCAGGGCCAGTGCCCCGCGGGACAGCAGTTTTCGGAGCGAGATCACACGGACACCCTGGACGAACCATCCCGATCGCAAGCCAGACCAACGGGATGCCCGGCTGGATGGGAATTGTGAACGCACAGTCGCGGGAGAGACCAAGCGGGTCAATCCACTTTTTGACGCCGTCGCGAATCGATACGCTGGAAGATCGAAGCGCCAACTCGCGGGAGCAGGAAACCCGCGCCCATCCCCGGGCAAAACCAAGCCAGCAAGTGGGGCGCTTGGATTGACGCAACTGCGAAGAGGCGTCAAAAACGCGCCCAAGAACGAAGATCGAGGTCAAGGTTGATGGACGCCGCACCCGCCGCGCTGGAACGCGCATGAAGGATCCGCGCGAAGCCGGCATGATGGCCCGCCGTTCGGACGGCACGCTGATCCGCCGCCCGCTTTCCCCGCATCTGCAAGCCTATGACATGATGCAGATGACGAGCGCCCTCTCCATCATGCACCGCATCACCGGCGCCGCCTGGTCGGCCGGCACGGTGCTGCTGGTCTGGTGGCTGATGGCCGCCGCGACGGGCGAGGCCGCCTTCGCCACGGTGCAATGGTTCCTCTCTTCCTTCCTCGGCCTCCTGATCCTTTTCGGTCTCACGGTCGCGGCCTGGTATCACACGCTGGCCGGCATCCGGCACCTGGTCTGGGATGCAGGGCATGGCTTCGAGATCCCGACTGTCTATCGCACCGGCCGCCTCGTGCTGATCGGCACGGCGGTGATGACCATTCTCACCTGGGTTCTTGCCCTGGTCTTCTGGGGTTGATGCGCATGGCGAAGGACACCATCAGCCAGACCGCCCTGCGCAGCCCGCTCGGCCGCGTGCGCGGCATGGGCTCGGCCAGGTCCGGCACGCATCACTGGTGGATGCAGCGCGTCACCTCCATCGCCCTGCTGCCGCTGACCCTGTGGTTCGTGGTCAGCATGATCAGCCTGGCCGGCGCCTCCTACCTGGAGACGCTGCTCTGGATCGCGCAGCCGCTGAACGCGGTGCTGATGCTGGTGCTGATCGGCCTGACCTTCCACCACATGGCCGCCGGGCTGCAGGTGGTGGTCGAGGATTATGTGCGTGACGAGTTCAAGCGCATCGCCATCATCCTGGTCATCAAGGCGGCATCTCTTCTCATGGCGCTGGCCTGCGGCTTCGCCGTGCTGCGGATCGCCTTCGCGCTCTAGGGCGCAACAAAAGGGCTTGCGGTTCCGTTGGGACCACCAAGCTCACCCATTGAGGCCGGGTGGACCGGCCAAACCCATCGCCCGGGCAATCCCGGGCCTGAGCGGAGCGGACCGGGTCGCATGAACGCCATCAGCAAGCCATCCTTTGGCGCCTATCGCATCGTGGATCACACCTATGACGTGGTGGTGGTCGGCGCGGGCGGGGCCGGGCTGCGCGCCACCTTCGGCATGGGGGCCTCAGGCCTCAAGACCGCCTGCATCACCAAGGTGTTTCCCACGCGCTCCCACACCGTGGCCGCGCAGGGCGGCGTGGGCGCCGCACTCGGCAATATGGGCGAGGATGACTGGCGCTGGCACATGTACGACACCGTGAAGGGGTCGGACTGGCTGGGTGACCAGGACGCCATCGAATACATGTGCCGCGAGGCCATTCCCGCCGTCATCGAGCTTGAGCACTACGGCGTGCCCTTCAGCCGCACCGAGGATGGCCGCATCTACCAGCGCCCCTTCGGCGGCCACATGCAGGATTACGGCAAGACGCCCGCGATGCGCGCCTGCGCCGCGGCCGACCGCACCGGCCATGCCATCCTGCACACCCTGTACCAGCAGTCGCTCAAGCATGGCTGCGAGTTCTTCGTGGAGTATTTCGCGCTCGACCTCATCATGGATGATGAGGGCGTCTGCCGCGGTGTCACCGCCTGGAACCTGGAAGACGGCTCCATCCATCGCTTCCGCGCGCAGAAGGTGGTGCTGGCCACCGGCGGCTATGGCCGCGCCTGGTTCTCCTGCACCTCGGCCCACACCTGCACCGGCGATGGCGGCGGCATGGTGCTGCGCGCCGGCCTGCCCCTGCAGGACCAGGAATTCGTGCAGTTCCACCCGACCGGCATCTACGGCGCCGGCTGCCTCGTCACCGAGGGCGCGCGCGGCGAGGGCGGCTACCTCACCAACTCCGAGGGCGAGCGCTTCATGGAGCGCTACGCCCCCACGGCGAAGGACCTCGCCTCGCGCGACGTCGTCTCCCGCGCCATGTCGGTCGAAATCCGCGAAGGCCGCGGCGTCGGCCCGCTGAAGGACCACATCCACCTGCACCTGGAGCATCTGGGCGCGGACATCCTGCATGAGCGCCTGCCCGGCATTTCCGAGACGGCGCGCATCTTCGCCGGCGTGGATGTGACGAAGGAGCCGATCCCGATGCTCCCCACCGTCCATTACAACATGGGCGGCATCCCCACGAACATCCACACCGAGGTGCTGCGCCCCACGCGCGCGGATGAGGACGCCATCGTCCCCGGCCTGATGGCCGTGGGTGAGGCGGCCTGCGTCTCGGTGCATGGCGCGAATCGCCTGGGCACCAACTCCCTGCTCGACCTCGTCGTGTTTGGCCGCGCCGCGGCCCATCGCGCCGCCGAGACGGTGAAGCCCGGCGCGTCGCAGCCGCCGCTTCCGCCGCGCGCCAGCGAGAGCAGCCTGGATCGCTTCGACCGCATCCGCAACGCGAAGGGCAGCACCGGCACGGCCGAGCTGCGCCTGGCCATGCAGCGCACCATGCAGACCCATGCCGCGGTCTTCCGCACCTCCGACCTGCTGAAGGAAGGCGTGGAGAAGATGAAGGGCGTGCATGCCGGCATGAGCGACCTCAAGGTCAGCGACCGCAGCCTGGTCTGGAACACCGACCTGGTGGAGGCGCTGGAACTCGACAACCTGGTCGGCAATGCGATGACCACCATCGTGGGCGGCGAGGCGCGCAAGGAAAGCCGCGGCGCCCATGCCCAGGAGGACTATCCGGATCGCGACGACGAGAACTGGATGAAGCACACCCTGGCCTGGATGAATGAGAAGGGCGAGGTGAGCCTCGATTATCGCGGCGTGAAGATGCGGACCCTCACCAATGAGGTTCAGGTCTTCCCGCCCAAGGCGCGGGTGTATTAGGCCATGGCGACGTTTACCCTCCCCAAGAACTCCACCGTCACCGGCGGCAAGACGCACAAGGCGCCGGATGGCGCCACCAACGTCAAGGCGTTCAAGATCTACCGCTGGGATCCGGATGACGGGGCGAACCCGCGCACGGACACCTTCGAGCTGGACATGGACAAGTGCGGTCCCATGGTCCTGGACGCGCTCATCAAGATCAAGAACGAGGTGGACAGCACGCTCACCTTCCGGCGTTCCTGCCGCGAGGGCATCTGCGGCTCCTGCTCGATGAACATTGACGGGCTGAACACGCTCGCCTGCCTGAAGCCGATCGATGAGGTGAAGGGCGATGTCCGCATCTCGCCCTTGCCGCATCTGCCGGTGGTGAAGGACCTGGTGCCCGACCTGACGCAGCTCTACGCGCAGTATCGCAGCATCGAGCCCTGGCTGAAGAGCGAAACCCCGCCGCCGCCCGATGAGGAGCGCCGCCAGTCCAAGGAAGAGCGCGCCAAGATGGACGGCATGTGGGAGTGCATCCTGTGCTTCTGCTGCTCCACCTCCTGCCCCAGCTATTGGTGGAATGGCGATCGCTATCTGGGCCCGGCCATCCTGCTGGCCGCCTATCGCTGGATCAGCGACAGCCGCGATGACGCGACGGGCGAGCGGCTGGACAATCTGGAAGATCCCTTCCGGCTCTATCGCTGCCACACCATCATGAACTGCACGCGGACCTGCCCGAAGGGGCTGAATCCGGCCGAGGCGATCGGCAAGATCAAGACGATGATGGTGGCGCGGCAGGGGTAGTCCTCAGGGGGCTTTGCCCCCTGAAACCCCCAGCAGGAAACTCAGTTTCCTGCACCTTCGATCAAATATGGGTGCAGGGAACGTGTTCCCTGCTGGGGGTTCAAGGGGGCAAAGCCCCCTTGTGCCTCAATCGCAGGCATCATCCGGCGCCGCCCCGCCGCCGGCCGTCCAAATCCTATAGACAGCCGAATGAATCCTTCGTCATGCTGCGGCACCAAGCCACAGAAGATCGAGGAAGTTCAGCATGGATCGTCGGAGTTTCCTGGGCGCCACCGCCGCCGTCGCGGCCGCGCCCTCCATCGCGCAATCCCAGGCCGCCCGCACCCTCAAGATGGTGCCGCACGCGAACCTGACCGTGATGGATCCGGTCTGGACCACCGCCTATATCAGCCGCAACCACGGCTTCCTGGTCTGGGACACGCTTTATGGCCTGGACAGCGAATACCGCCCGCAGCCGCAGATGGTGGAGGGCCACACCGTCTCCAATGACGGCAAGCTCTGGACCTTCACCCTGCGCGACGGTCTGCGCTTCCACAATGGCGAGCCGGTGCGCGCCAGCGACTGCATCGCCTCCCTCGCGCGCTGGGGCCGGCGCGATGCCATGGGCACCCGCCTCGCCGCGCTCACCGAGGAAATGGTGGCGCTGGACGACAAGCGCTTCACCATCCGCCTCAGCCGCCCATACGGCCTGATGCTGGACAGCCTGGCCAAGCCCACCAGCAACGCCCCCTTCATCATGCCGGCCAGCATCGCCGCGACCGACGCCTTCACGCAGATCCGCCCCGACCAGGTGATCGGCAGCGGGCCCTTCACCTTCAAGCGCGATGAGCTCGTCTCCGGCAGCCGCGTCGTCTATGAGCGCTTCGCCGGCTATGTGCCGCGTTCGGGCGGCACGCCCTCGGGCACGGCCGGGCCGAAGATCGTACATTTCGACCGCGTCGAATGGCACATCATGCCCGATTTCGCGACGGCCGCCGCCGCCCTGGCGGCGGGCGAGATGGATTGGTGGGAGACGGCGACGCCCGACCTCGCCCCCATGCTGGCCCGCAACCGCAATGTGGCGGTGGTGCAGCCGGACCCGCTGGGCTCCATCGCCGTGATGCGCCCCAACCACCTGCACGCGCCGATGAACAATCCGCGCTTCCGCCAGGCGCTGCTGCGCGCGGTGGACCAGGCGAGCTTCATGACGGCCTTCATGGGGCCCGACCCGGCCGGCTTCAAATCCGGCGTGGGCGCCTTCACCCCGGGCACGCCGCTCGCCAGCACCGCCGGGCTCGACGTCTTCGAGCGCAACATGGACGTAGCGCGCCGCATGATCCGCGAAAGCGGCTATGCCAATGAGCGCATCGTGCTGCTGGGCACGACGGACATCGCAAGCCTCGCCGCCTGGTCGCAGGTGGCGGCGGACATGTTCCGGCGGCTCGGCGTGAACATCGACTTCCAGTCCATGGATTGGGGCACGGTGGTGCAGCGCCGCGCCCGGCAGGAGCCGATCGAGAATGGCGGCTGGAGCGCCTTCTGCACCAATTGGGGCGGCCTGGATCACCTGAACCCCGCCGGGCACCTCATGCTGCGCGGCCAGGGCCGGCAGGGCTTCATCGGCTGGCCCGAAAGCGCCCGCCTGGAATCCCTGCGCGACGCCTGGTTCGAGGCGCCCGACCTGCCGGCCCAGCAGCGCATCGCGGCCGATCTGCAGCGCCAGATGTTCGAGGACGTGCCCTATATCCCGCTCGGCCAGTTCTTCCAGCCGCTGGCGCATCGGCGGAACCTGACGGGCGTGATGCAGCCGGGCGGCATTCCCGTGTTCTGGAACGTCCGCCGCACCTGAGCCCCCCTCTGGCCTCGGGGCCATAGGGGTGGCCAAATGCCGGGCTCAGCAGATGGAGCCCGGCCGCATGGCGAATGATCCCCGCATGGACCCCGAGATGGCGGCGTTCAACGCCTTCATGGCGCAGGAAATGGCGGCCTATCCGCCCATCATCCTGCCCAATCCGCCGCGCAGCGCGCCCTTTGACGAGCCCCGCCGCATCAATGACGGGCCGCAGGTGCCGCTCAGCGAGGGCGGGCCCGTCATGGCCGAAAGCCGCGACATCTGGCTGCCGATTCGCGGGCGCCGCATGCAGTTGCGCTTCCACCGCCCGAGCCTCGATCCCAACCTGCCCGTGGTGATCTACCTGCATGGCGGCGGCTGGGTCTGGGGCAGCATCGACACGCATGACCGGCTGATGCGCAGCTATGCCGCGGCCAGCGGCTGCGCCGTGCTCGGCCCCGACTACGCGCTGAGCCCCGAGGCCATCTTCCCCCAAGCCATCGAGGAATGCGCCGCCGTGCTGCGCCATGTCGCGACGCGCGGTGCGGAGCTGGGGCTGGATGGCAGCCGCATCATCCTGGGCGGCGACTCCGCCGGCGCGAACCTGGCCACCGGCCTCGCTTTGCTGAATGCCGAGCAGCCGGAGCCGGTGAAGCTCGCGGGGCTGCTGCTGAACTACGGCGTCTTCGACCACAAGCTGGACACGCCGAGCTACCGCGAATTCGCCGATGGCTATGGCCTCACGCTGGCCAAGATGCGCTTCTACTGGGACGCCTATTGCCCGGATCTGGTGGCCCGCGCCTCGCCCTTCGCCTCACCCATGCGCGGTGACCTCTCGGTGCTGCCGCCGACGCTGCTGCACATCGCGGAGCTGGATGTGCTCTGCGCCGAGAACCTGGCCTTTGCCGAGAAGCTGCGCCAATCGGGCGTGAGCCTCGAGATGCAGAGCTTCCCGGGCACGGTGCATGGGTTTCTGCGCGCGCTCGGCCGGGTGAGTGCGGCGGACCGGGCGGTGGAGGCGGCGGGGGTTTGGCTGCGGGGAAGATTCGGGACGTAAGAGAAAAGGCCTCCGGCGGCTGGGGCCGAGGGCCCCAGACCCCCTGAATTTATTGGGGTCTGGGGCCTTTCGGCCCCAGCCGCCGGAGGCCCCTTTTTTCCTTACCCCGTGATATCCATCCGCCGCAGCAACGGCCCCCAGCGCTCGCTCTCCGTCCGCAAAAAGCTCGCGAATTCCTCCGGGCTGCTGCCGATGGCGAAGATGCCCTCCGCCAGCAGCCGCGCCCGGAATTCCTCGGTGCGGATGGCCTGGACGGCGGCGCCGTTCAGTCGCTGCACCATGGCGCCGGGCGTGCGCGCGGGGACGAGCAGGCCGAACCAGGTCTGCGCCACGGTGCCTGGGCGGAAATCCGCCACCAGCGGCACCTCCTCATTGCCGGGCATGCGGCGGTCGCCCGTCCAGGCCAGGATACGGCCGCTGCCGGCGCGGTGATGCTGCAGGCCGGTGCTGCCCCCCACCATCAGCAGATCGAGCCGCCCACCCAGGAAATCCGCCACCTGCGCGGCATCGCCGCGATAGGTGATGTCCTGCATGCGCACGCCGAAGGCCTCGTTCACCAGCAGCATGGCGATGTTGTTGAAGCTGGAGGGTCCGTTGGTGCCGTAGGTGATGCTGCCTGGATTGGCCCGGGCGCGGGCCATCAGGGCTTCGAGCGTCGGCGGGCCATCGGGCCGGGCCACGATGGCGAAGGGCAGGGTCGAGATGAGCGTGACCGGCGCGAAATCCTCGGCCTTGTAGGGGATATTGCGGACGATATGCGGGTTGATCGTCAACGTGGAGCCGGAGGCGATCAGCACCGTATGCCCATCAGGGGCCGAACGCGCCACATAATCCGCGCCGATCACCGTGGCGGCCCCCGGCCGGTTCTCCACCTGCACGGGCAGGCCGAGCGGGCCGGCCATGCGCTCAGCCAGGATGCGGGCGGTGACGTCGGTCGAGCCGCCCGGCGGGAAGGGCACGGTGATGGTGACCGGCCGCGTGCCTTGCGTCCCTTGGGCCAGTGCCAGCCCGGGCAACAGGGCGGGCGCAGCCAGCAGGGCGCGGCGGTTCACGACGCGACCAGCCCCGCGCGTCGTCACGACGCGACCAAGATGGTGCGCCCCGTCACCTTCCCATCCCGCAGGCGCATCAACGCGGCATTGGCGTTTTCCTGCTTTTCCAGCGTGATGGGGATGGCCGGGATCTTGCCCTTCTGCGCCAGCGTCACCAGCGCCTTCAGCTCCTTCAGGCTGCCGACATAGCTGCCCTGGATGGTCAACGCCTTGATCGGCATGAAGGGCAGCGGCACCCGCATCTCGCCCCCGAAGAGGCCGACCTGGATCAGCTTGCCGCCCTTGGCCAGCGCGTCGAAGGCGGCCATGGCGGTCTTGGTGCCGTTCACCAGGTCAATAATGCCGAGCACCGGCCCGCCACAGGCCTTGATGATGTGCTGCGCCGTGTCGCCGCCCGCCAGCACCGTCTCGGTGGCCCCCTGCTCGCGCGCGGCGGCGAGCTTCGCCTCGTCCAGATCCACCGCGCAGATCCGCTTGTGGCCGAGTGCCTTGAGGATGGCGATGGCGTTCAGCCCCAGCCCGCCCGCGCCGATGATGACGATGGGGTCGCTCTTGCCGATCGGCGCCAGCTTGCGGATCGCCGAATAGACGGTGACGCCCGAGCAGGCATAGGTGGCGGCCAGGGCGGGATCCAGGCCATCAATCGGCACCAGGTGCTTCCAATGGGTGGCCAGCACATGGGTCGCATAGCCGCCATTCTGGTAGACGCCCAGGGCGCGCGGCTTCACGGCGCAGAGGTTTTCCTCATCC
>JAIYDS010000284.1 GCA_027487385.1 Acetobacteraceae bacterium
CCGGCAAGGATACCGGCACGGTCCGGTTCCAGGACGGCGCCGTGGAGATCGCGGTCGACCTGCCGAAGCGGGTGGAATGGGATCAGGCGCGGCTCGCCGCGCTGTCAGAGCAGATCCGCGCCGGCGGCGAGGATCCCGGCCAGTATGTCGAGGTCAGCTTCAAGGTCTCGGAGCGGGCCTACACCGCCTGGCCGGAGCGCATTCGCGCCGCCTTCGAGCCGGCCCGCACCGTGCGCACAGGTCGCGCCACCTATCGCCTCGCCATCATGTCGGAGACCGCGCGGCGGGACAGCCCACATGCCGGCGCGCTCTATCCTTTGCGGGGGGCTCTCTGATGGCGCTGCGCATCGTCACGGCCGACGACCGGCTCTCTGCCGCCGCGAACAAGACCACGATGGTCATCGTCGGCGAGAGCGGGTCGGGCAAGACCACCCTGGTCAAGGTACTGCCCGCCGTCGAGACGGCCTTCCTCGACCTCGAGGCCGGCATGAAGTCGGTGCAGGACTGGCGCGGCGACAGCATCCCCGTGCGCTGCTTCGAGGACATGGTGGTTCTCACCTCCCTGATCGGCGGCCCGAACCCTGCGGCTCCGCCCACCGCCTTCTTCTCGAACGAGCACTACGCCCACTATGCCGCGCAGCATCCCGACCTCGTCGCGATGCTCGCCCGCAAGTCGATCATCTTCGTCGACAGCATCACCGATCTGACGCGCCAGGCCATGGTCTGGGCGAAGAAGCAGCCCGAGGCCTTCTCCGACAAGACCGGTAAGCCGGACACCCGCGGCGCCTATGGGCTGCTCGGGCGCGAGGTCATTGGCCTGCTGAAGCACCTCCAGCACGCACCGGGCAAGACGGTGATCCTCGTCGGCATCCTGGAGAAGCACACCGACGACTTCGGCCGCGTCACCTGGCAGCCGCAGATGGAGGGCGGCAAGGCCGGCCGCGAACTCCCCGGCATCGTCGATCAGGTCATCACCCTCTCGCTGTTCTCCCGCGATGGCGACGGCGCGCTGGTCCACGACCCTCAGCGCGGCACGGAACGCCGGCTGGTCTGCCAGGCGGGCAACCGCTTCGGGCTGCCGGCCAAGGACCGCTCCGGCCGTCTCGATGAGACCGAGCCGCCGGATCTGCTCGCGCTGCTCCGCAAGATCAACGCGCCCGCCCCATCCCCCGCCTGACCCGAACCCGAGAGGCACACCGATCGATGTACGACATGAACGACGCCGAACTGCCGCGTGGCTCCGACCTCATCCCGGACGGCACCTTTGCCAAGGTGACCATGGTGATCCGCCCTGGCGGGGTGGATGGTCAAGGCGAGGCGGACCGCGGCCTCCTGAAGGCCTCCCGTGGCGGTGGCGACACCGCCATGGTCGACGGCGAATTCACCGTCGCCGCGGGCCCGCACATCCGCCGCAAGTTTTGGCAGACCTTCACGGTGGTCGGCGGCAAGGTCGACGAGCACGGCGTGTCCATCGCCTGGAAGATCTCGAAGGGGACCTTCCGCGCCATGATCGACAGCGCGCTGGGTCTCGACCCGCAGGATATGGGCGAGGCCGCTAAGGCAAAGCGGGTGTTGCGCGGACTGTCCGACCTGTCGGGCATCACCTTCGCTGCCAAGATCCGGGTCGAGCCGGCGAATGACCCGCGCTACAGCGACAGCAACCGCCTCGACCGCGTGGTGCTGCCGGGCGAGCCCGAATACGCGCGCATCATGGCGGGCGAGTCGGTGCCGGCTTCGCCCAGCGGCCAGCGCGCGGCGAAACCTGCCGCTGCTCCCGCGCCCGCCGCCCCCGCCTGGGCCAGCGCGGCAGCGCCGCAGGCCGCCGCCCCAGCGTCGCCTTCCTGGGCCGCACCGGCGGCTACGCCGGCCGCCCCGCCCCCCCATTCGGCACCCCCCGCCGCCGGTGGCCCGGCCTGGCTGAACGGATGATGCGCCGATGGTCCGTCGCCGCTGGACGCGGCCGGCGCAGCCGCGTGCTGCGGCCAAGTCCCTGCCACCGCCGCGCGGCTGCTCGCCCGATGATCAGGTGCGTCGCCTCACATGCGCGCTCTGCAGCCGGGAGGCGAAGGGCTTCGGCTACATCCACGAGATGCGGCTGGGCGAGTTTCCCCATCACCGCTTCTGCTCGATGCGGTGCTGCGACGCGGGCGGGGCGATGGCCCGCAGGTCCAACGGCGTGATCGACAAAACGCAGATGGAGGAGCGCGCGGTGAAGGACGCGCGCCGGCTGCTCGCCGAGGTGCTGGTGGAGCTGAACCTCATGGCGCCGTTCTACGACCGGAGTGCCACGGAGATCGACCGCATCATCGAGGCCTGCGTCGACGGCTTCCAGGCATCCATGCAGCGCCAAGCCGCCGAGCGGGATCCGCTCGACGACCCGATTCCATTTTGACCCCTCAAGCAGAAGGCAACCATCGATGACGTGTGTACCTGATAATCCCGACGCATTGCTTCGGCGCGAGCTTACGGCCGCGGCACTCACTGAACTTGGCTATCCGGTTTCGCCACGCACTCTCGCCACCAAAGCCACGCGCGGCGGCGGCCCGCCCTACTCGATGTTTGCCGCTCGCGCGCTCTACCGCTGGGGCGATGCTCTGGAATGGGCTCGCAGTAAAACGACCCAGCCCTTGCGCTCGGCGCGCGGCACCGCGGCTGGCGAGAGAAGCGAGTGATGGGCACCGCCGTGATCACCCCGTCGCATATTCACGGCGCATCGATCGTCATCGCGACAAGCTGCCGCACGTCCCCGCCGGCTGGGCGTGCGGGTCAATGATCGATCTGAACCACGGCTCCGGCCTCGTCTACGGAGGGCAAAGCATGGCCCTCTGCGACGCCCCAGCGGTCACCGCCCGCATCAACGCGCATGTCGATGCGGCGCTGGTCGCGCGCAATCAGCAACAGCGCCCCCGCGACTATCTTGGCGGCAGCCGCATCGGCGAGGCCTGCGCGCGAAAGCTGGTCTACGAGGTAGCCCACGCGCCGAAGGATGCCGGCCGGGACTTCGACGGTGGCATCCTGCGCATCTTCGATGCGGGGCACCAGTTCGAAACGCTGTCCATCCGCTGGCTCCGCCAGGCGGGCTTTGTTCTGCGCGATCGTGGCGCCGATGGCGAGCAATTCGGCTTTGCCGCCGCGGGCGGAAAGCTGCGTGGCCATGCCGATGGCGTCATCGTGGCCGGCCCCGATGTCGGCATCCGCTGGCCTTCCCTGTGGGAGCACAAGGCACTCGGTCAGAAATCATGGACCGACCTGGTCAAGCACGGCCTGCGTCAGTCCAAGCCGATCTACTTCGCCCAGGTGCAGCTCTACATGGCCTACCTCGAGCTCGAGGTGGCGCTCCTCACCGCGCTGAACCGCGACACGCTCGCCCTGCACCACGAGGCGGTGCCCTTCGATGCAGCCGAGGCGCAGCGCCTGTCCGACCGCGCCGTCGACATTCTGCGCGCGGCTGAGTCCGGCGAATTGCCGCCGCGCATCGCAGCGCATGCCGATTTCTACCTCTGCCGCTTTTGTCCCTACGCGGCTCGCTGCTGGGAGAACGCCCAATGACGCCTGCCACGTCCTCGCGCATGATGCCTCTCGCCTTCAGCTTGAAGCGCCATGTCCTTCGTCACGCGCATCGCTTCTGGTGCGAGATCGATGCCAAGGCGGTCGCTACCGCCCCGATCTATATCTTTCCAGATGGTCGCCGCTTCGATTCCGACGATGTCGAGCGGCTCGCCACCAGCAACCTGGGCGGCACGCTCAAGCTACCGCACCCGCACTGCATCTTTGAACTTCAGGATCCTGAGGAGCCGGAGGCATGTCTCGCCTCCTATGCACGCGCCACTGAGGCAGGCGTCGATCGCTTCCTGTTCCGCTTTCTTCCAGAGCGGAATTGCTGGAGCGACCTGATGGCAGCAGTAGAATTTCTGCCCAACGGTGTTGCCGAAGTCATGGGCCACCCAAAAGTGCAGGACCCGGCCCACTACGCGTCGACCTTTGAGGCAGCAACCTCCATGGTCTGGCGCGCGCTCGGACTGCTCTCCATCCCCACACCGCTGGCCGAACAGCAGCTCTCGCCACTGCGTCGGCGATCCTTTGCGAAGGATGGCGTGCGCGGATGGACCTATCGCGTTGCCGACATTCAGCCGCACATCATCGCATCCGCGCTGGCTGAGCGGAGCGGCTCACATGCCTCACCCCGCTGGCACATTCGTCGCGGCCACTGGCGTGCGCTCGCCGATGGTCGCCGTATCTTCGTCCGCCAATGCGAGGTCGGCGATATCGCCCGTGGTGGCGTGATCAAGGATTACCTGGTGAATGGCGGGGAGCTCGCATGAGCTTCACACCCTCTCCCCAACAGGCCGATGCCATCCGCGCCATCGTGGATTGGTTCCAGAACCGCACGCACCAGCAGCAGGTGTTCCGGCTGTTCGGCTATGCCGGCAGCGGCAAGAGCACCGTCATCACCTACGCCATCCAGGCGATCGGCATCGACGTGGCAGCCGGCGATGACGAGGAGGATACAACTCGCCGCCGTATTCTCTTCGCGGCCTTCACCGGTAAGGCGGCGCTGGTGATGACCCGCAAGGGCACGCCCGCCTCCACCATCCACTCCCTGATCTATCGCGTCTCCGAGGCAACGCCCGAAGAAATTGACCGGGTGGAGCGGGACCTCCTGGACCTGCAACGTGGCCTCGGGCGCATGGGACCCGCCGAGCGCGCCTTCGCCGAGATGCAGATCAGCAAGCTGCAGCTGCGCCTGGCGGATATTCACAAGCCGACCTTCCTGCTGAACGAGCAGTCGCTGGTGCGCGATGCCGACCTCATCGTGCTGGACGAGGTGTCGATGGTCGGGCCCGAGATGGCCGCCGATCTGCTGGCCTTCGGCAAGCCCATCCTGGTGCTGGGCGATCCCGGACAGCTGCCCCCCATCAAGGGTACCGGCGCCTTCACCGAGGCAAAGCCGGATATCATGCTCACCGAGATTCATCGCCAGGCCGGCGAGAGCGCCATCATCCGCCTCGCCACCATGGCGCGGCAGGGCATCGACATCCCGCCCGGCGAGCATGATGCGCATGTCTGGAAGCTGCCGCGCAATGCGGTGCGGCCCGAGCAAATGCTGCGCGGTGGCCAGGTCATCTGCGGCCGCAACGACACGCGGCGCTGGCTCAACAGCCAGATCAAGCAGGCCGCTGGCTTTCCGGCCCCCTATCCCGCGGGCCAGGACGAGAAGCTCATCTGCCTGAAGAACCGCCACGACCTCGGCTTGGTCAACGGCATGTTCCTGTCGCTGGCAGAAATCCGGCACGAAAGCGATCTGGCCTTCTCGGCCACCATCACCACCGAGGATGGGCTCGTCATCGCCGGCCGGTATCGGTTCTACAAGGGCCACTACGACGACCACGTCCGCTACGACCGGGAGCGTCTGACCCGCGACTACCGCGAAATGCGCGGGTTGATCGAGAGCAGCTGGGGCTATGCCATCACCTGCCACAAGGCCCAGGGCAGTCAGTGGGAGAATGTCGTCGTATATGATGACGGGCTGAGCCGCACGGCCGAGGATCGTAATCGCTGGCTCTACACCGCCATCACGCGCGCCGAACGCGGGTTGGTGATCCTTGATTGACCTGAACGACGCCACGCCACCGG
>JAIYDS010000026.1 GCA_027487385.1 Acetobacteraceae bacterium
CCAGAAGGTCGCCACCTATTTCAAGAACGAGAAGCTGCGCGTAGCCTTAAGCTTCCACCAGCTGCTGATCGGCGGAAATCCCTTCACCACCACCGCCTATTACTGCCTGATCGCGCATCTGGAGCGGCTGCATGGCGTGCATTACGCCATGGGCGGCACGGGTGCCGTGGTGCGCGGGCTGGTCGGCCTCATCGAGCATGTGGGCGGCACCATGCGCTACGGGGCGGAGGTCGCACAGATCACGGTGGAGCAGGGCCGCGCCACCGGCGTGCGCCTCGCCTCGGGCGAGCATCTGGCGGCCGATGTCGTCGTCTCCAACGCCGATGTGGCCTGGACCTACAGCAAGCTGCTCTCCGAGACGGTGCGCAAGCGCTGGACCGACCGCAAGCTCGGCCGTGCGCGCTATTCCATGTCGCTCTTCGTCTGGTATTTCGGGACCACGAAGCGCTTCGAGGACGTCTATCACCACACCATGGTGCTGGGGCCGCGCTATCGCGGGCTGCTGAAGGACATCTTCACCACCAAGCGCCTGGCCAAGGATTTCAGCCTTTACCTGCATCGGCCGACGGCGAGCGACCCCTCGCTGGCGCCGCCCGGCTGCGATGCCTTCTATGTGCTGGCCCCCGTGCCGCATCTGGGCAGCGGGACGGATTGGCGGGAGCGCGCGGAGCCCTATCGCGCCGCCATCCAGAAGCGGCTGGAGGAGACGGTGATGCCGGGCCTGGGCGATGTCATCGCCACCTCGCACATGCTGACGCCGCAGGATTTCCGGGACCGGCTTTCCTCGGTGAATGGCGCCGCCTTCTCGCTGGAGCCGCAGCTTTTCCAGAGCGCCTGGTTCCGCCCGCACAACAAGAGCGAGGAGGTGGAGGGCCTCTACCTCGTCGGCGCCGGCACCCATCCGGGGGCAGGCGTGCCGGGCGTGATTTCCTCGGCCCGGGTGCTGGACGAGATCGTCCCCGCGCCAGTGATGCTGCGTCAGCCGGCGTAGCTCGCCACGCCGCGCCGCGCGCGGAACTGCACCGCCACCTTGCGCTGGTGATAGAGGATCAGCGAAATCCCGGTGACGAGCGGGATGGACCAGAGCCCCGGATGCAGCGCGAGCTCGGGGAAAACCCGCACCGAGCCGAAGGCGAAGAAGGCCGTGTAGACCGAGATTCCGGCCCCCACGAGCGCCTTGATGTGCTCGTCCAGCCAATCCTTCTCGCCTCGCACAGGCTTGTAGAGGAAGCGCAGATTGGTGCCGGCCGTGGCCAGGCCCACCACCGTCAGCCCGATCATCAGGAATTGCCCGATGACCCAGCCCTGGACCGCCGAATTCACCGCGGCCACGATCAGGATAAATTGCAGCGCGACATTCAGCGGCGTCAGGTTCTTCGCGTGATCCCGCCGGTTCTGAACGCAAAGCCAGCCATACCAGGCGAGGTTGATGGTGAGGATGCCCATATGCAGCATCAGCCAGCCGAAGATGCCGCGGATGAAGGGCGCCTCGAACATGCCTTCCAGATGCGGATGGGTGCCCATGGGGTCGAAGATGGTGAGCAGGCTCATGCAGACGGCGAAGCTGCCGGTCGCGAGCATGCAGATGGTGAAGACCTTGCCCCAGCGCTTGTGGTTCACGCTGCCCTTGCGCCCGATCACCGGCACCCAGAAGGCGATGGCGCCGGTGCTGCCCGTGATGATGTGCAGCGCGACCAGCGTATGGAAGACATGCAGTTCCATGGCGTGAACCCTCACCCTTTCCAGTGACAATGCGGCTTGACATATCAGCTTGTAAAGCGGGATCGTCATGTCGAAGGCGTGGCGTGGGAACGGGTAGGAATCGTCTTGGAATCAACACTGTATGAGCCGCCCCGGCCCAAGCCCCTCTCCCCTGTCCTCGCCCTGATCCGCGCCGCCGCGCGGGGCGATGGCGATCTGCTGAGCCTGCTGCCGGCCGAGGCCTATCGGATGGCGATCGGCCCACTCGGCTATTCCAGGCGCTCCATCCTGATCGTGAACGCGCCGGAGCTGGTGCGCGGCATCCTCTATGACCCCAAGGACATCTTCCCGAAGAATGACCTGATGGTGGATGCGCTGGAGCCGCTGGTGGGCAATTCCATCTTCGTCTCCAGCGGCCCCGAATGGCGCCGCCAGCGCGCGATGATCGACCCGGCCTTCTCGCTCATGCGGGTGAACCGCGCCTTCGCGCCCATGGTCGCCGCCGTGGATGATTGCGAGGCCAAGCTGGATGCGGAAGAGGGCCGCTTCTCCCTCGACCTGCTGATGAGCCACCTGACGGCGGATGTGATCTGCCGCACCGTCTTCTCTACCTCGCTCGCCACGCAAACCGCGCATGATGTGTTCGAAGCCTTCACCGTCTTCGAGCGCAGCGTGGCGCAGGTGGAGTATCGCCGCCTCATCATGGACCCCGCCTTCAAGCCCGTGGCCCAAAAGCCCGAGGTGCTGGAAGCCTGCGCCAAGATCCGCGGCCATCTGGGCGATCTGGTGGACACCCACCTGGCCGAGGGGCATTCCTTCGACGACATCGCCACCGCCGTCATCGCCGCGCGCGACAATTTTGACCAGAAGGCCTTCACCCGAAAGGAGCTGCTGGACCAGCTGGGCGTGCTGTTCCTGGCCGGGCACGAGACCTCGGCCAGCGCGCTCACCTGGGTCTTCTTCCTCATCGCGACCCAGCCCGAGGTGGTGCGCCGCATCCGCGCCGAGGTGGCCGATGTGGTGGGCGATGGCGAGGTGGAGTTCGAGCACACCCGCCGCATGCCTTACATCATGAATGTGTTTCGCGAGACGCTGCGCCTCTACCCGCCCATCACCTTCCTGCCGCGCGTGGCGCTGGAGGACACGATGCTGGGCGAGAAGCGCGTGAAGCGCGGCGCCATGATCATGATCGCGCCCTGGATCCTGCACCGGCATGACCTCTATTGGCGCAACCCGCATGGCTTCGACCCCGATCGCTTCCTGCCGGAACGCAAGGAGGAGCTGACGCCTGGCGCCTATCTGCCCTTCGGCATCGGCCCGCGCGTCTGCGTCGGCGCCGCCTTCGCGCAGACGGAAGCCGCGCTGATCGTGGCGCGGCTGATCCGCCGCTACGACTTCCACCTGGAGGAGGCCGAGAAGGTGCGCCCCGCCGCGCGCCTGACCACGCGGCCGACCAAGCAGATCATGTGTCGCGTGACACGCGCGGACGAAAGCCGCGTCACGCGCGCGGCATGACCCGGACGGTCCTGCTCACGCTCGGCCGCCTGCCCAAGGCGCTCGACATCGCGCGCAGCTTTGCGATGAATGGCTGGCGCGTGGTGATCGCCGAGCCCTTCAAGCGGCATCTGGCCGGTGCTTCGAACAGCGTCGCGAAGAGCTTCCAGGTGACGGCGCCCGCCATCAGCAAGCGGCGCTATCTGGAGGAGCTGGCCGCCATCATCGCGGCCGAGGATGTGGAGCTGGTCGTGCCTGTCTCGGAGGAGACGATGCATGTCACCTTCCTGCGCGACCTGGTGCCCGAGCATGTGCGCATCTTCACCATGCCGCCAGACGCGCTGCTGCCCGCCTATGACAAGCACGGCTTCATCCATCTGGCGCAGGCAGCGGGCGTGAGCGTGCCGGAGACGCATGCCATCGGTACGCCGGGCGCGGCGGCGCTGGCGGCCGGCGGGCCGGTGGTGGTGAAGCCCGTGCATTCCTGCTCGGGCCGCGGCGTGCGCGTCCTGCCGCAAGGCACCGCCCTGCCCGATGAAACCGGCTCCGTCGTGCAGCGCTTCATCCCCGGCCAGGTGCATTCCTCCTGCTCGGTGGCGCATGAGGGGCGGGTGCTCTCCACCGTCATCTATCGCGGCGCGCTGTTTTCCGGCTCCGTCGCCATCGCCTTCGAACGCGTGGTGAACCCGGTGCTCTTCGAGCGATGGATCGAGGATTTCGTCCGCCACGTGAATTGGAGCGGCTTCATCTCCTTCGATTTCGTGCTGAATGCCGATGGCGTGCCGCATGGCATCGAGTGCAATCCGCGCACCACCAGCGGCCTGCATTTCTTCGAGACGGCGGATCTCGCCCCCGCCATCCTGGAGGCCCGCCCGCCGCGCCATCGCGACACGCTGCGCCTGCAGCAATTCTATTCCTGCCTGACCGAGACGCAGAAATCCGTCCTCACGCCGCGCCAATTCCCGCGCAACCTGCGCGCGCTGCTGACCACGCCCGACGTGACCTGGGACGCGCAGGACAAGCGCCCCTTCCTGACGATGACCTGGACCTCCTGGGAGATCATCCAGCGCGCGATGAAGGCCGGGACGACCTTCGGCGAGGTCGCGACGCTGGATGTCGGCTGGTATGAGGGTGACGTGGCCCCCGCCTGAGGTTGATCGGCGGCCGGCTTTTGCCGAACGGGAAAAAATGGCCTCCGGCGGCTGGGGCCGTGGGCCCCAGACCCCTTTCGTTTCAGGGGGTTCGACACATTTCGGAGGTTATTCCAAACAAAAGGGGTCTGGGGCCTTTCGGCCCCAGCCGCCGGAGGCCTCTGCCTTCAGCCACGCGCGTCCCGCGCGGCCTGCGCGTTGCGCCCCGCCTGGGAGACGCTGCCCACGCGCCCGCCGGTGATGATGCCGCGCCGGCGCGGGCTGGCCTTCTGGCTGGCGCCAGCGGCCGGGGTGGCCCCGGCATCGGGGTGATGCGGCGCAGCCGCCTGGCGGCGGGCCAGGGCCTCGCGCAGGGCGGCGGTCGCGGCCTCGCGCTTCGCCTCGGCGCGCAGCACGGCAAGCCGGGCATTCACCCGCTTCAGCCCACGCGCAAAGACCTGCTTCTTCTCGGTCAGGCCCCGGTCGCTCGCCGTCTCGCCGGCCGTACCGCGGGCCTCGGCCTTGCCGCGATGCACGCGGCGGCGGCCGCGGATGATGTCCCGCGCGCGGGCATGCTGGCCGCGCAGCCAGCGGGCCAGGCCCACCAGATCCTCATGCGAGAGCGCCGCCAGCTCGGGGTAATGGCTGCTGACGACGGGGGCGAACTCCTCTTCGCTCAGCAGGCGGCGTTCGGCGGCAAATTCCACACCCATGATGCGCTCCTCCAGATGATTTTGGTTACAGGCTGGTTTGGGCGAACCCTCCTCAGCTTCCTACAACATCGCATCCGCGTGGTGCCAGCGGCAGGGGCGGGCGTCCCGCCGCTGCGCCGGGCATCCCAGGGGCGCATCAGGCCGGTTGTGCACTGCACAAGCGGCATGCGATACGCTGGGCTTGGTTCGGGCCCTGGTTCATGGCGCCCGGAAGGAGCCTCCCATGCTGATCGGGCTTTGCGCGGCCATCCTGCTGGCCGGCGCCATGTATCTCGCGCAGTCCATCCTGGTGCCGATCCTGTTCGCGCTGTTCAGCATCGCCCTGGTCTGGCCGATGCAGCGCCGCATCGCGCGGGTCCTGCCGGATGCGCTGGCCATGCTGGTGACCATGGCGGGCGCGCTGGTCACGCTGGTCGGCATGGCGCTGCTGATCGCCTGGGCCTTTGGCGGGGTGGGGCAATGGATCGTCACCAACTCCGCCCAATTGCAGATGCTCTATGCCCAGAAGCTGGCCTTCCTCGAAAGCCAGGGCATCGCCGTCGCCAGCGTCTTCGCCGAGAATTTCAACACCCGCTGGCTGGTGCGCATCGCCCAGGAGGTGACGGGGCGGCTGCAGGGTATTCTCAGCTTCACCATCGTCACCGTGGTCTTTCTGGTGCTGGGCCTGCTGGAGGTCGATGTGGTGCGCCGGCAGATGGTCCGCATGCAGGGGGAAACCGCCCCGGCGCTGCTGCGCGCCGCCGCCGCCACGGCGCAGAAATTCCGCGTCTACATGCTGGTGCGGACCATCATGAGCGTGGTGACGGGGCTTTGCGTCTGGGGCTTCGCCAGCTTCATGGGGCTCGACCTCGCGGCCGAATGGGGCGTCATCGCCTTCGTGCTGAACTACATTCCCTTCATCGGTCCGCTGATCGCCACGCTTTTCCCCACCATCTTCGCCATCCTGCAATTCGCCTCCTGGGAGGTGGCGCTGGTGGTCTTCATCAGCCTCAACCTGATCCAGACCATTTCCGGCAGCTATATCGAGCCGCTGCTGGCGGGAAAGACGCTGGCCGTCTCCTCCTTCATGGTGCTGCTGGCGGTGTTCTTCGGCTCCTTCCTCTGGGGCATTCCGGGCGCCTTCATCGGCGTGCCGGTGCTGATCGCGGCCCTGACCATTTGTCACGAATTCCCACAATCCCGCTGGGTGGCGGACCTGTTATCGGGTCGCGATCCCGGCCCTGCCTGAAACGAGGTTCCCATGCCGAACAAGCGCGATCCCTTGCTGATTGACCTCGGCCTGCAAGGTGGCGGCAGCCACGGCGCCTTCACCTGGGGCGTTCTGGACCGCCTGCTGGAGGAGGAATGGCTGACCATCGAGGCCATCTCCGGCACCTCGGCCGGCGCCATGAACGCGGCCGTGCTGGCGCATGGCCATGCGGCGGGCGGGGCGCGCGGCGCGCGCGAGGCCTTGGAGAATTTTTGGCGCAGCGTCTCCCGCGCCGCGGCTTTCAGCCCGCTGAAGCGCGGGCCGCTCGATGTGATGATGGATCGCTGGACGCTGGATTCCTCGCCCGCCTATGTGGCGATGGATGTGATGTCGCGCCTGTTCTCGCCCTATGACACGCCCTTCGCCGCCGCCAATCCGCTGGAGGAAATCCTCTCGCAAAACCTGGACTTCGGCCGCCTGGCGGAAGCGCCGATCAAGCTCTTCATCACCGCCACCAATGTGCGCACCGGGCGCGGCCGCGTCTTCCGCAATGCCGAGATCAGCCCCCAGGTGCTGATGGCCTCGGCCTGCCTGCCGCAGATGTTCCAGGCGGTCGAGATCGAGGGCGATGGCTATTGGGATGGTGGCTTCGCCGGCAATCCGACGATGACGCCGCTGATCCAGGAATGCACCTCCGACGACACCATTCTCGTCGGCATCAACCCGGTCGAGCGGCCAGGCATCCCGCGTTCGGCGCGCGACATCCTGAACCGGCTGAACGAGGTCTCCTTCAACGCCGTTCTGCTGAAGGAGTTGGAGATGATCGCCATCCTGCGGCGCGGCGCCACGCGCATCGGCGATGCCGAGGCGGAGCACTGGGCGCGGATGCGCATGCATCTGGTGCGCTCCGACAAGGTGACGGAGCTGGGCGCCTCCTCCAAGCTCAACGCCGAATGGCCCTTCCTGACCATGCTGCGCGATGAGGGAAGGCGCGCGATGGACGCCTTCCTGGCCGAGCGCGCGGATGATCTGGGGAAGAAATCCACCCTCGACATTGACCGCCTGTTGAACGCGGTCTGACGCCATGGGCCTGCTGGGCATCCTGCTGGGGCTTTCGGCCCTGATCTTCCTGGCCTTCCGGGGCTGGAGCATCCTGCTGCTGGCGCCGCTCGCGGCCCTGGTCGCGGCGGCTTTCGCGGGTGAGCCGCTGCTGGCCCATTGGACGCAGACTTTCATGGGGAGTGCGGCCAATTTCGTCGCCGCCTTCTTTCCCATTTTCCTGCTCGGCGCGCTCTTCGGGAAGCTGATGGAGGATAGCGGCGCGGTGGCCGCCATCGCCCGCTGGATGACCGGGCGGCTCGGCCCGCAGCGGGCCATCCTCTCGGTGGTGCTGGCGGGCGCGGCCGTGACCTATGGCGGTGTGAGCCTGTTTGTCGCGATCTTTGTGCTGGTGCCCATGGCCATGGCGCTGTTCCGCGAGGCGGGCATCCCGCGCCGCCTGATGCCGGCCGCCATCGCGCTCGGCACCATGACCTTCACCATGTCCGCCGCCCCCGGCACACCGGCGATCCAGAACGCGATCCCGATGCCCTTCTTCGGCACCACGGCCTTCGCGGCCCCGGGCTTGGGGATCATCGCCTCGGCCATCATGCTCGGCTTCGGGCTCTGGTGGCTGCAAAGTGCCGCACGCCGCGCGGCCGCGGCGGGCGAGGGCTTTGGCGATGACACGCCCGCCCCGGTGGATGCCGCGGCGGATGACCCGGTGATCCGCGAGCGCGCCTCCACCGCGCGGGAATTCGACCCGGCGGAGATCCATCGCAGCCAGCCCGCCCAGGCGGAACTGCCCATCTGGATCGCGGCCCTGCCGCTGTTTGTGGTGGTGGGCGTGAACCTGATCATGTCCGCGCTGGTCCTGCCGAACATGGACGCGGCCTTCCTGGCCGAGCCGCGCTTCGGCGCCACCAGTCTCCCGGCCGTGGCGGGCGTCTGGTCCGTGGCCGTGGCGCTGCTGGCCGCCATCCTGGTGCTGGTGGCGACGAGCTTCGCCCGCATTCCCTCGCTGCGCGCCACCATGGATGCGGGGGCCAATGCCTCGGTGCTGCCGATTTTCGCCGTCGCCTCGCTGGTAGGCTTCGGCGCCGTGGTGGCGGCCATGCCGGCCTTTGGCCTGGTGCGCGAATGGGTCCTGGGCATGGGCGGTGGGCCGCTCGTCTCGCTCGCCGTGGCCACCAATGTGCTGGCGGCGCTGACGGGCTCGGCTTCGGGCGGGCTGACCATCGCGCTGGAAGCCCTCGGCCCCACCTACATGGCGCTGGCGGCGCAGCAGGGGATTGATCCGGGCCTTCTCCACCGCGTGGCGGTGATCGGCGCCGGCACGCTGGACAGCCTGCCGCACAATGGCGCGGTGGTGACGCTGCTCGCCGTCTGCGGTGTGACGCACCGGCAGGGCTATCTGCACATCGTCATGGCCTGCATCGTCGGCGCGCTGGTGGCGCTGGGCGCGGTGATCCTGCTGGGGAGTCTTCTCGGCTCCTTCTGATCCGTGTTCCGGTGTGCGGAATGCCATGCCAATTTCGTGGCATGGCCCCTTTACAGCCCGGCGATGAGCGCCAAGCTGCATGCCATGGCGCGGCATGCGCCTGAAACCGGAAGTCTGAACCGCGCATGGCCTCTGAACAGCCCGTCCTGATCGCCGGCGCGGGGCCGGTCGGCCTCGTGGCCGCCGCCGCCCTGGTGCGCGCGGGCATTCCCGTCCAGCTCCTGGAGGCCGGGCCCGGCATCTCCACCGAAATGCGCGCCTCCACCTTTCACGCCCCCACGCTGGACATGCTCGATGATCTCGGCGCGGCGCAGGACATGATCCGCCAGGGCATCATCGGCCCCCGCGTGCAGTATCGCCGCCGGGACCAGAGCCTGATCGCGGAATTCGATTTCGGCCTGCTCGCCGACGTGACGCGCCATCCCTACCGGCTGCAATGCGAGCAATTCAAGCTGACCCGCATCCTGCACGGCCAGTTGAGCGGCAATCCGCTCTATACGGCGCGCTTCAACGCCCCCGTCGCCGAAGTGCGCGATGAGGGAAGCCACGTCGTGGCCCTGCTGGAGGATGGCACGCGCTTGGTCGGCAGCCATGTGATCGGCGCGGATGGCGCGCGCAGCGCCGTGCGCAAATCCGCCAGCATCGCCTTCAACGGCTTCACCTGGCCCGAGCGCTTCCTGGTGCTCTCCACCGAATTCGACTTCGCGACCTTGATCCCCGGCCTGGCCGACGTCTCCTACTACGCCGATCCGGAGGAGTGGTTCTTCCTGCTGCGCGTCCCCGGCGTTTGGCGCGCCATGTTCCCGGTGCGGGCCGAGGTCTCCGACGAGGAGGTGATGACGCCCGAATTCGCCCGCGCCCGCTTCGCGCGCGTGGTGGCGGGGCATGGCGACTATCCCATCAAGCACACCACCCTGTATCGCGTGCACCAGCGCGTGGCGGAGACCTTCCGCAAGGGCCGCATCCTGCTGGCCGGCGATGCCGCGCATATCAACAACCCGCTGGGCGGGATGGGGCTGAATGGCGGCGTGCATGACGCGGTGAACCTAGTGGAAAAGCTGGTCCAGGTGCTGCGCGGCGAGGCGGAGGAAAGCCTGCTGGACCGCTATGACCGCCAGCGCCGCGGCGTGACGGAGGAGGTGGTGCAGCGCACCACCATCCAGAACAAGAAGAACCTGGAAGCGGTCACGCCGGAGGACCAGGCGGATTTCCAGGAGCGCATGGCGCATGCGGCGAGTGACCCGGCGCGGGCGCACGCGCATCTGCTGGGCATGTCCATGATCAACAGCCTGCGCCGGGCGGCCGAAATCGCCTGAAGTCCGGCCGGTATCGCGGCGCGTGATTCCGCCCTAAACCGTGCTTCATGCTCACCCAGAGGGCCAAATATGGGCTGCGCGCCTTGTGCATCCTCGCCGGCGACATGCCGGGGCGGGAGACCATGCCCATCCACGAGGTGGCGGAGCGCGGCCATATCCCGCAGAAGTTTCTCGAGGCCATTCTGCTGGACCTGCGGCGCCATGGCTTCGTCACCAGCCGGCGGGGCAAGGCGGGCGGCTACGCCCTGGCGCGCCCGGCCGAGGCGGTGGCGGTGGGGGACATCATCCGGGCGCTGGATGGACCGCTGGCGCCGATCCCTTGCGCCAGCCTCACCGCCTATCGCCCTTGCGCCGATTGCCTGGACCCGCCCAGCTGCGAGATCCGGCGGCTGATGCGCCAGGTGCGCGACGCCACGGCGCAGGTGCTGGATGGGACGAGCCTGGCGACGCTGGTGGCCTCGCGCCTGCCTGTGATCGAGGCGGATTGAGGGGGCCGGATCCTGTTCAGACGACGCGGCCGCGGATGCGGTGCACCGCGTTGTTCAGATAGCCGCGCGGATTCCACACGGGCTCCAGCGGCTGCGTGTTTCCGGCGATGTCGGTGGCGCGGGCCATCAGCTCCACCTCGCCCGGGCCGGGCAGCAGCGCGAAGGCGGTGAAGCGGCGCCAGGCCCAGGGGCCATCAGCCGCCTCCAATGCCGCGGGCTGCCAGCTCGCCCCGCCATCGGTCGAGACCTCCACCCGGTCCAGCGGGATGGCGCCGCTCCAGGCGAAGCCGCTGATCAGGAGCGGGCCGCTCGCCGTGAAATCGGCGGCGGGCTCGGTGATGAGGGACTTCACCGGCATGTCGGCGATCACCTCGAATTGGGCGGGGTCGGGCGTCTCGCCGGGGCGCACCGGATGGCGTGGCATGCGGTAGTCCAGCCCGGTCATCTTCGCGCCATCATGCTCGCGGTCCCGCACCACCAGCCGGGTGAGCCATTTCTGCCAGGCGGAGCCCGGATAGCCCGGCGCCACGACGCGCAGCGGGAAGCCGTGCAGCGGATCGAGCGGCGCGCCATTCATGCCGAAGGCCAGCAGCGTCTCGGGCGCCAGCGCCTTCTCGATCGGCAGACCTCGGGAGAGGGCGGGCTGGCCCGGCGCGCCGACCACGTGATCGGGGCTTTCATGCGCCACATAGACTGCGCCCGGCGCGACGCCGGCCTGGGCCAGCACATCCGCAAGGCGGACGCCCGTCCAGCGGGCACAGCCCACCGCGCCATTCCCCCAGGCGAGGCCCGGCACCGAAGGTGCGAAGGCGCTGCGGCCATTGCCGGCGCATTCCAGCACCGCCGTCACCTCCACCACCGGGAAGCGCGCGCGCAATTCGGCCAGGGAAAGGCTGAGCGGGCGGCGCACCAGCCCCGTCACCTCCAGCTGCCAATCCAGGCCCGTATCGCGCGGCAGGTCAGGCAGGGTGCCGTTGTTGCGGACGAAGAAGAGCGCCGTGGGGGTCAGGGATTCCCGCAGCAGATGTGGCGGCGTTTCCTGGTTGAGGGCCGGGTCTGCAAGGCTGGTCAGGCCAGGCTTGGGGGTGCCGAGGGAGTCCTGTCGCAGCATGGGGGTCTCCTGAATCATGGGGGAGGGGAGAGACGCAAAGTTTACCCTACTGACTTTATAGATATTCTAAAATCGCAAATCAACCAAGATCGTGACGCATGACTTGTCCGGACAGCGCCGCCGCGCCATGCTGATCAAGCACGTGGCGCCCTTCCGCCGCCCTCTCCAGGAGCCTTTGCATGATCCTGCGATCCCGCCTCCTCGCCCTTCTTATCCTGGCTCTGCCGGGCATGGCTCAGGCCCAGTCCTGGCCTGAGCGGCCGCTCCGCCTGCTGGTGCCCTTCGCGCCGGGCGGCGTGACGGACAGCATCGGCCGGCTGAGCGCGGAGTTCCTCGGCGCGCGGCTGGGCCAGCCCGTGGTGGTGGAGAACCGCACGGGGGCCGGCGGTGCCATCGCGGTGGAGGCGGCGGCCCGCAGCCGGCCGGATGGCTACACGCTGCTGACCGCCAGCGCCTCGCAGATGGTGATGCTGCCAGCCCTGACCCGCGTGCCCTATGACGCCGCGCGGGATTTCGCGCCGATCTCCATCATCGGCGCCAATCCGCAGGTGCTGGCCGTCTCGGCGCGGATCGGCGTGAACACCCTGCCGGAATTCATCGCCCATCTCCGCGCCAATCCGGGGCGGGTGAATTATTCCAGCGGCGGCAACGGCTCTTCCAACCACCTCGCCATGGCGCTGCTGCTGCACCGCGCCGGCGTCTCGGCCGAGCATGTCCCCTATCGCGGCGGCGCGCCGGCGATGCAGGCGCTGCTGGCCGGCGATGTGGCGGCCTATTTCGGCAATCCCTCCGACATCATCCCGCACCAGGGCGGCGCCGCCATCCGCGTGATCGCCGTGGCGGGGGCGGAACGCATGGCGGCGCTGCCGGGCGTGCCGACCGTGGCCGAGCAGGGCTTTCCCGACTTCCGCGCGGAGACCTGGAACGGCATCGCCGCCCCCGCCGGCACGCCCGAGGCCGCCATCACCCGCATGGCGGAAATCCTAGGCACGGCCTGTGCCGATGCGGCCTTCCGCGCGGCGCTGGAGCGGATGGGGACGGTGCCGGTCTGCTCCACCCCCGCGCAGTTCCGCGCGGCCATGGAGCGGGATGGCCCGCAATGGGCCGAGCTGGTGCGCGTGGCTGGCCTGAAGCTCGAATAGCCTCTACGCGCCGGTGCCCAGGAACTTCAGGTTTTCCTCGCGGATCTTCGCCGCCGCATCGTCATAGAGGAAGGGCAGGAAGGCAAAGCGCTCGCCCTTCGTCACCGGCAGCGCCTGATGCAGCAGCGAGCAGGAGAAGACCACCGCCCCCCCGGTCGGCGCGCGATAGGTGGTGCGGCCGAATTCCGGGAAGGTGAGGTCGCCGCCCTCGAATTCCTCGGCGTTGAGGTTGATCGTCACGGCGAAGCGGCGATGCGCCGTGCCCTTGGTCGTGTTGTCCCGATGCGCCGAGAAATGCCCGCCTTCCTCCGCGCTGTAGCTGGCGACGAGGTAGCGCTCCAGCCGGGTCACGCGGAACTGGAAGGCCTTCATGATCTCGGGCACCAGCCGGCGGGAGATCCGGGCGCGCAGCGCGGCCTGCAGATCCGCATCCTCGATCAGATGGTCCCGGCGGATCTTGAAGTTCGGGTCATGGACGCCGACGGTCCGGCCATCCACCTCCCGCATGAATCCTGATTCCTGGCCGCCGGATTGTCGATATTCCCGGATCAGGCGCTGACAGAGCGCGGGCTCGAAGAGCCTTGGCACCACCAGCACAGGGGCAGGCATGGGGAGGCCCGCATGCAGCGCGGGCGGCGGCAGGCGGGACAGCAATTCCAGCATCGCGGTCGTGCGCTCCAGCGGCCAACGGGCAAAAAGCCGCTGCGTCGGGTCCAGCAGCAGCCAGCCAGGCCCCCCCATCATGGCGCTGACATTTCCCGTCTCGTCCCAGATGGCGCGGTATTGCGGCAGCTGCTGCGGGATGCGCCCGGTCGAGCGATCCTCGGCATCGGCGCTGATCAGCAGGGCGGCGATCCGGTTGCCATCCAGCACCGCGAGCGCGCCGGCGGCGAATTCCGCCAGCGCCGCCGCGACCTCCGGCCGCGCGGCGGAGCCGAGCACGCCGAGCAGGATCCAGCGCCCGCCCGTCGCCTGCAGGCTGTAGCGCGGGTTGGTGTCCGAGGGGGCGGTGAAGTTGGGGACCGGATCGCCCGGCAGCAGCTCCGTCACGTGTTACCTCCGTGGCAGGAAACCCATCGCCTGCTTCACTTCGGCGAGGATCGGGTTGGCGATGGCTTCGGCCTTCTCGGCGCCCCGGCGCAGCGCGGCGTCGAGCGAGGCAGGGTCTTCCAGCAGGCGCAGCATTTCGGTGCGGATGGGGCCGAGATGCGCCACCAGCGCCTCGGTCAGCACCTCCTTGAAGGCGCCGAAGCCCTGGCCCTCATGCTCGCGCAGGACGTTCTCCGGCAGGGTGCCGGTGATGGCGGCGAGGATGCCGACGAGGTTGCGCGCCTCGGCCCGGCCTTCCAGCTGGAGCATATGGCCCGGGATGGGCTCGGCATCGGTGCGGGCGCGGCGGATCTTCAGCGCGATCGCGTCATTGTCGTCATTCAGGTTGATGCGCGACTGGTCCGAGGGGTCGGACTTGCTCATCTTCTTCGTGCCGTCGCGCAGGCTCATCACGCGCGCCGCGACGCCCAGGATATGCGGCTCGATGCGCGGAAACAGCTTCACGCCGTAATCGTGGTTGAACTTCTCGGCGATGTCGTTGGCCAGTTCCAGGTGCTGGCGCTGGTCATCGCCCACCGGCACGCTGGTCGCCTTATAGGCCAGGATGTCGGCCGCCATGAGGTTCGGATAGACATAGAGACCGGCACTCGCGGCCTCACGGTCCTTGCCGGCCTTGTCCTTGAACTGCGTCATGCGGTTCAGCCAGCCCAGCCGCGCCACGCAGTTGAAGATCCAGCCCAGCTCGGCATGGGCGGGCACATGGCTTTGCACGAAGAGGATGCATTTCTCGGGCGAGAGGCCGCAGGCCAGCAGGGCGGCGGCCATTTCGCGCGTCTGGGCCAGCAGCTGGGCCGGCTCCTGGAAGACGGTGATGGCGTGCAGATCCACGATGCAGAACAGGCTCTCATGCTGCTCCTGCATGGGCACCCAGTTGCGGATGGCGCCGAGGTAGTTGCCGAGGGTGGGCACGCCGGAAGGCTGGATGCCGGAAAACACGCGTTGCATGAAACGAACCTGTGTGAATGGGTCGGGCAGGGTTTGCGCGGCTGCCCCGATTGGTCAAGCCCGCGCGGCGGAGCCGCGGTCAGGCCTGCGCGGCGGAGCCGCGGTTAGGCCTGCGCGGCGGAGCCGCGGTTAGGAACGCTTGCGGCGCAGCAGGCGGCGGAGGTCCCGCAGATCCAGCCCGCCCGAGAGCTGCGCGAGGCCGAAATAGGCGGCGGCCCCCAGCGCGCAGATCAGCGCCAGCAGACCCACCCCGACCAGCCCCGCCCCCGGCGCCAGCCACCAGGAGAGCGCCAGCAGTACCGCCCCCATCGCCAGCGCCGCGCCCAGCAGCCGGGGCGAGACGCGCCGCAGCCGCCGATCCGCCACCCATTGCCCGCGCCGGTGCAGCAGCCAGGCCAGCAGCCCCGCATTGGCCCAGGCGGCGATGCTGGTGGACAGCGCCACCCCCACATGTTGCAGGGGGCCCATCAGGATCAGGTTCAGCACCAGGTTCAGCGCCACGCAGAAAATGCCGATCTTCACCGGCGTCGCCGTATCGCCCCGCGCGAAGAAGCCGGGGACGAAGACCTTCACCAGCACGAAGGCCGGCAGCCCGAAGGCATAGGCGATCAGCGCGTGGGAGGTCGCCAGGGCCTCCGCCGCGCCAAAGGCGCCGCGCTGGAACAGCGCCGCCAGGATGGGCAGGGCCAGCACCGCCAGCGCCACCGCCGCCGGCACGGCGAGGATCAGCGAGATCTCGATGGCCCGGTTGATGCTGCGATGGGCCGAGAGCGGCTGCCCCGCATGGATCTGCCTGGCCAGCAGCGGCAGCAGCGCGGTCGCCACCGCCGCCCCGATCACGCCCAGCGGCAGCTGCGCCACGCGATCCGCGTAATACAGATAGGACACGGCGCCCGAGGGCAGGAAGGAGGCGATGATCACGTCGATCGCCAGGTTGAGCTGCGTCACACCCGCGCCGATCAGCCCCGGCCCCATGCGCCGCAGCACCTGCCGCACCTCCGGCGCCAGCGAGGGGCGCTGCACCGGGTTCAGCGCCATGCCCGCCTGCTTGCAGGCCCACCAGACGAAGGCGAGCTGCACCACGCCCGAGAGCGTGACGCCCCAGGCCAGCGCATGGGCGGGCGTCGCCACGAAGGGCGCCAGCGCAAACAGCGCGATCATCGAGAGCAGGTTGAAGAAGATGGGTGCGGCTGCCGCCGCCGCGAATTTGCCCAGCGCGTTGAGCACGCCGCTGACCAGTGCCGTCAGGCAGATCAGCAGCAGATAGGGGAAGGTGATCCGCGTCAGCTCCACCGCCAGCGCGAATTTCTCCGGCCGCTCCGCGAAGCCTGGCGCCAGCCCCTGCATGAGTTGCGGCATGAAGACGAGGCCGAGGCCCGTCAGCAGCGCAAGCCAGAGGATCATCAGCGTCGCCATGCGCTCGGCCAGGGCCTGGGCCGCGGCGGGGCCGCGCTGGGTCAGCAATTGGGCGAAGGCGGGGACGAAGGCGGCGTTGAAGGCGCCTTCGCCGAAGAGGCGGCGAAACAGGTTGGGCAGCTTGAGGGCGACGAAGAAGGCATCGGCCATGGGGCCGGCGCCGAGCTTCGCCGCGATCAGCATGTCGCGCAGGAAGCCGAGGATGCGGCTGACCATGGTCCAGCCGCCGACAGTGGCGATGGCGCGGAACATCAGGGGCTCCGCCCCCGAACCCCCGGCAAAGGACACGTCCTTTGCAATCCCATCAGAAGGGGTCTGGGGCCCCGGCCCCAGCGGGTCCAGGGCAGAGCCCTGGCCTTCCCCCTCATAGATCCGGCGCCGCCGCCTCGCGATAGGGCGGCGGCCCACCCCCCGGCGCCTCCGGCGGGGTCAGCGCCTCCAGCAGCGCCGCGCGCAAGGGGGCCAGCTTGCGCTCATTCTCCACCTTCAGGCCGAACACGTCCTTCACATAGAAGACGTCCACCGCCCGCACGCCATAGGTGGTGATGTGGGCGCTGGCGATCTGCAGGCCCTGCTCGGAAATCGCCGCCGTCACGTCATGCAGCAGGCCCGGGCGGTCCCGCCCATTCACCTCGATCAGCGTGTGCGTGTTGGAAGCGAAGTTGTCCACGACGACGCGCGGTGGAACGGTGACAGCGGCGAGCCGCGCCGGCTCCCGCCGCACCTTGCGGATTTCGGCGGCCAGCCGCAGCCGGCCCGAGAGCGCCTGCTCGATCAGCACGGCCAGCCGCGCCAGGCGGTGCGGTGCGTCGAACAGCCCACCGGCGCTGTCCTGCACCCAGAAGGTGTCCAGCGCCATGCCATTGGTCAGGGTGTGGATGCGCGCATCCACGATGGAAGCGCCCGCAACCGCCAGCGCGCCGGATATCCGGCTGAACAGCCCCGGATGGTCGCTGCAATAGATGGTGACCTCGGTGACGCCACGATCCGCCAGCACCCGGGTGCGGACGGTGAGCGGCGCTCCCTCCGCCTCGGCCTCGCGGATGATGCCGGCATGGCGGGCATGCGTCTCGCTGTCGAAGGAAAGCCAATAGCCGGGATAGCCCAGCCCCATGAACATCTCGGTCTCGGCGGCCGAGAAGCCGCTGAGCATGGCGGCGGCCGCTTCCTTGGCGCGGGCCACGCGGACATCGCGCTCGGGCACGGTCATGCCGCCGGCCAGCACTTCGGAGACGCGCCAATACACCTCGCGCAGCAGCGTGGCCTTCCAGGCATTCCAGACGCGCGGGCCGACGGCGCGCATATCGGCCACCGTCAGCACCAGCAGCAGGCGCAGCCGCTCGGGCGATTGCACCTGGTCGGCGATGTCGAGGATGGTCTTGGGGTCCTCGATGTCGCGCTTGAAGGCGGTCTGGCTGACGAGGAGGTGATGCAGCACCAGCCAGGAGACGGTCTCCGTCTCCTCGGCGGACATGCCCAGGCGCGGGCAGATTTCCTGGGCGAGGCGCGCGCCGATCTCGCTATGGTCGCCGCCGCGCCCCTTGGCGATGTCATGCAGCAGCGTCGCCACGAAGAGCGCGCGGCGCGATTGCAGCTGGCCCATCAGCTCGGTCGCGACGGGGGCGATTTCGTGCAGATCGCCCTTCTCCACCTGCTTGAGGACGCCGATCGCCTCGATCGTGTGCTCATCCACGGTGAAGACGTGATAGGTGTCAAACTGCATCAGCCCGACGATGCGGGCCCATTCGGGCAGGAAGCGGCCGAGGAACCCCGCCTCGTTCAGCAGGCGCAGCCATTTGGCGGCATCCTTGCCCATCAGCAGGTCCAGGAAGAGGGCGCTGGCCTCGGGATCGCCGCGCAGCTGGTCGGCCTTGCGCGAGTGGCGGATCAGCGCGCGGATGGCGAGCGGATGGATCTCCAGGCAGCGATCGCGCGCCGCCTTGATGATCCGCAGCATCAGGATGGGCTCGCGCGAGAAATCGCGGTCCGGCGGGGCGGCCACCAGCTTGCCATCGGCGAAGGCGAGGCCGAGCTCGGAAAGCCCCTCATCCCCGCCGCGCCGCGTGGCGGGCGGGCCGAGCGCCGCGCGCTCAATCGCCGGCTCCAGCACGCGGGAGAGGCGGACCACCTCGCGCGCCGTCAGAAACAGGTGCTTCATCAGCCGCTCGGCGCCATCCTGCGCGCCGTGGCGGGTATAGCCCATGCGGGCGGCGACGACGGGCTGGAGGTCGAAGGTCAGGCGCTCCTCGGCGCGGCCCGTGACGTAGTGCAGGTGGAAGCGCAGGGTCCAGAGGAAGTCCCAGGCGCGCTTGATGGCGCGCGCCTCGTTTTCCAGCAGCAGGCCGCCGCCGGGGCTCTCGGGGCCCACCAGCTCGGGCATGCGGGCCACATCGAAGGCGTAGCGGGCGAGCCAATAGAGGGTTTGCAGGTCGCGCAGCCCGCCGCGGCCTTCCTTCACATGCGGCTCCACCAGGAACGGGCTTTCGCCATAGCGCTTGTGGCGCGTGGCGCGCTCGGCCCGCTTGGCGGCGAGGAAGGGAGCCAGCCCGCCCTCCTGCCGCAGCGTGTGGAACGCGGCCTGGAACTCGGCAAAGAGCGCGGCATCGCCCGAGAGGAAGCGCGCATCCACCAGCGCGGTGAGGATGGTGGCGTCCTTCAGCCCTTCGCTGATGCATTCCTTCGGGCTGCGCGTGGCATGCCCGACCTTCAGCCCCAGATCCCAGAGCAGATAGAGCATGAACTCGATCATGCGCCGGGTGCGGGGGCCGGGCTCGCGATCGGTCAGGAAGAGGAGGTCAATGTCGGAATGCGGGGCCAGCACGCCACGGCCATAGCCGCCGGTGGCCACCAGCGCGTAGTCCACGCCGGCCGGGCTTGGCACCATGGCGGCCGCATAGGCCTGGATCACCAGCATCAGCCGGTCCATCTGATGACCCAGCCGCCGCGCGGCGGCCAGGCCATGGATTTCGCGGGCTTCGAAGGCCTTTTGGACCACCGCCTGCACGCCGCCCAACTCACGGCGCAGCAACCCCAGGGCGATGTCGCGCGCGATCGGCGCGCCGCCGGGGAGCAGTGTTTCCAACAAGCTCTGCTCAGCCCTTTCGGCTGTCGCGATCCTCATGACGGATACACTACAGAGCTTCCTTGCCCTCCGCGAGGGCCTTGAGGTTGTAAAGCGCGTCGAGCGCCTCGCGCGGGGTCAGGGCGTCCAGGTCGAGCGTGGCCAGCGCGGCCAGGGCGGGATGCGCGGGCTGCACCGGTGCACGGGCGAAGAGTGGCATCTCTGCGGCGAGTGGATCGGCGCCCGCCGCCGCGCGGGCCTCCAGCGAAGCGAGGACGGAGGCCGCTCGTTTCAGGACCGGCGCGGGCACGCCGGCGAGTTTGGCCACATGCACGCCCCAGCTTTTCTCAGCGGCACCGGGGGCCACGGCGTGCTGGAACACCACCTCACCCCGCCATTCGCGCACCTGCATGGCGGCCAGCCGCAGCTCGGGAAGTTTTTCCGCAAGCGCCGTCAATTCGTGGAAATGCGTGGCGAAGAGGGTCCGGCAGCGGATGCGGTCATGCAGCGCTTCCAGCACCGCCGTCGCGATGGCCAGCCCGTCCCAGGTGGCGGTGCCGCGCCCCACCTCATCCAGCACGACGAGGCTGCGCGGCCCGGCCTGGTTCAGGATGGCGGCGGTTTCCGTCATCTCCACCATGAAGGTGGAGCGCCCGCCGGCCAGGTCATCCGCCGCGCCGACGCGGCTGAAAAGGCGGTCCACCAGCCCCACGCGCGCGGCAGCGGCGGGCAGGAACATCCCCGCCTGGGCCAGGATCACCATCAGCGCATTCTGCCGCAGCCAGGTGGATTTGCCGGCCATGTTCGGCCCGGTCAGCAGGCAAAGCCGCCGGCCGGGCGAGAGGTCGCAATCATTGGGCACGAAGGCGGGGCCCCGCGCGCGGCGCAGCGCCGCTTCCACCACGGGGTGCCGCCCGGCCTCGATGGCGAAATCCGGCCGCTCGGTCAGTTCGGGCCGGCACCAGGCGCCTTCGGTGGCGAGCTCCGCGCTGGCGGCCAGCACGTCGAGGCCCGCCATCTCCCGTGCGGCGGCGGCGATGGGCTCGGCATCGGCCAGGATCAGCCGGCGCAGATGGGCGATGACCAGGCGCTCGCGCTTCGTCGCCTGCTCGCCCGCCTCCGAGAGGCGGCGGTCCAGCGCGGCCAGCGCGGCGCAGGTGAAGCGATGCGCATTGGCCATGGATTGGCGATGGATGGGCGCAAGCTCGCCATTCGCGCCGGGCGGCGCGGCCCGCAGCAGCTTTTCTCCGGCGGCCGAGGGCACTTCGGCCAGATAGCCCAGTTGCTGGTGATGGCGGATCTTGAGTGCCGCGATGCCCCAGGCCTGGGCCAGCTCGGTCTGCATCGCCGCGATGGCACCGCGCGCATCATCGCGCAGGCGGCGCAGCGCATCGAGTTCGCCGTCATAGCCGGGGGCAGCGATGCCGCCCTCATCCAGCCGTGCCGGCAATTCGGCCGCCAGCGCGCGCGCCAGCTCGGCCGCGGTGGCGGGGGCGGCGCACAGGGGCGCGATGGCCTCGGTGAGCAGGGCGGGGGTGGCGCCTTGCAGCGCCTCGGCCAGGCTGGCCGCGCGTTGCAGCCCGTCGCGGATCGCGCCGAGGTCGCGCGGGAAGAAGCGCTCCAGGCTGATCCGGGCCAGGGCGCGGGCCATGTCGGGCGCGCCTTTCAGCGCGGCGCGCAGCCTGGCGCGGCGGGCCTTGTCCTCGCGGAGTGCCGCCACCGCATCCAGCCGGGCGCGGATCGCGGGCAGGTCATCCAGCGGCGAGGCGAGGCGCGCTGCCAATTCGCGGGCGCCCGGGCCGGTCAGGGTGCGGTCCACGGCGGCCAGCAGCGAGGCGCCGCGCGGGCCCTCCAGAATGTCCAGGCTGCGGCGCGTGGCCGCATCCAGCAGCAGGACGCCGCGCGCGCCCTCGGGCACCGGGGGCGCCAGGCGCGGCAGGCTGCCATTGTTCACGGCCCGCACATATTCGACGGCCATGGCGGCGGCGGCGATCTCGGCCGGGCTGAATTGCCCGAACCCCTCCAGCGAGCCCGCGCCCAGCGCCGTGGCCAGCCGCCCTTCGGCATCGCGCGGCGCGATGGCGGGGATGGCGCCCTCGATGCCCAGACCCTCCTCCGCCAGGATTTCGGCGGGGGCCAGACGGGCGATCAGCGCGGCCGGCTCCGCGCCGGCCTGGGTGTGGAAGAGGCCCGTGGTCACATCCAGCCAGGCGGCGCCGCCCTGCACCAGCGCCAGCAGCCAAGCGGGGCGGGCGGCGTCCAGCAGTGCCTCCTCCGTCGCGGTGCCGGGGGTGACGACGCGGATGATCTCGCGGTTGAGCGTGGCGGCCTTCCGGGCCTTGGCTTCCTCCGGCGTTTCGGTCTGCTCGCAGATGGCGACGCGGAAGCCGCGGCGGATGAGGCGCGCCAGATAGGCCTCGTGGCTGTGCACCGGAACGCCGCACATGGGAATCGGGCGGCCCTGATGCTCGCCCCGATGGGTCAGCGCGATGCCCAACGCCTCGCTCGCGGCTTCGGCATCCTCGTGGAAGAGCTCGTAGAAATCGCCCATGCGGAAGAAGACGAGGGCGGCCCCGGCCGCGGCTTTCGCCGCGAACCACTGCGCCATGGCGGGCGTCGCACCTTCGGCGGATCGGTTCTGTGACACGCTCTCGCCATAGCCGAGCCGGCTGGCCCCGCGAAGGCCCGTCTTTCATGCTGGGCGGGCTGGGGGCTAGAAGGGAGGCTTCACGCCCGGGATGGAGATGCGACAACCATGAGTGACCAGCGCCAGGACATCCCGGCCGATACGCGCACCGCGCGGGTGACGGGCGAAGAGGCGCTCGCCATGCATGCCGAGGGGCGGCCGGGCAAGCTTGAAACCCGCCTCACCAAGCCGCTGGTCACGGCGCGGGATCTCAGCCTCGCCTATTCCCCCGGCGTGGCCGAGCCCTGCCTGCACATCCATCGCGACCCTTCGCTGGCCTATGACTACACCAGCAAAGGCAATTTCGTGGCCGTGATCTCCAACGGCACGGCGGTGCTGGGGCTGGGCAATCTCGGCGCGCTCGCCTCCAAGCCGGTGATGGAGGGCAAGGTCGCGCTCTTCAAGCGCTTCGCCGATGTGGACGGCATGGACCTTTGCCTCAACACCGAGGATGCCGATGAATTCGTGAATTGCGTGAAGTTCCTGGGCCCCAGCTTCGGCGGGATCAACCTGGAGGACATCAAGGCACCCGAATGCTTCGTCATCGAGCAGCGCCTGCGCGAGCTGATGGACATCCCGGTCTTCCATGACGACCAGCACGGCACCGCCATCGTCGCCGCCGCCGGCCTCATCAACGCGGCCTATCTCACGGGCCGGGATCTCGCGACCACCAAGCTGGTCATCAACGGCGCGGGGGCGGCTTCCATCGCCTGCGCCGAATTGCTGCGCGCCATGGGCATGCGGCCCGAAAACATCACCATGTGCGACACCAAGGGCGTGCTCTATCGCGGCCGCACCGAGGGGATGAACCAGTGGAAATCGGCGCATGCCGTCGAGACCTCGGCCCGCACCCTGGCCCAGGCGCTGGACGGCGCCGATGTCTTCTTCGGCCTGAGCGTGAAGGGCGCCCTGACGCAGGACATGATCCGCGCCATGGCGGACAAGCCGATCATCTTCGCCATGGCCAATCCGGACCCCGAGATCACGCCCGAGGAAGCCCGCGCCGCGCGGCCCGACTGCATCATCGC
>JAIYDS010000053.1 GCA_027487385.1 Acetobacteraceae bacterium
CTGGAGACCTCATCCCCATGCGCAACTATGTGCAGCCCGGCGACAGCCTGGCGCTGGCCGTCCCCTATGCGGGCGGCGTCACCTCCGGCCAGGGCGTCCTGGTCGGCGCGCTCTTCGGTGTCGCCGCCGTCGACGGCGTGCAGAACGCCGTCATCGAATGCCAGACCAAGGGCGTCTTCGACATCACCAAGGAGCCGGCACTGGCCATCACCGCCGGCGCCCGGGTCTTCTGGGACAACACGAACCGGCGCCTCACCACCACCGCCACCGGCAATTTCCAGGTCGGGCTCGCGACAGTGGCGGCGCTCGCGGCGGACACCACCGTCCGCGTCTGGCTCAACCGCGTGCCGGCGATCGGCACATGAGCGTCGATCCCAAGGCGACCCGGGGCTATCGCAACCGCAATCCGGGCAACATCGAGCACGTCTCGGCCAACAAATGGCAGGGGCTGGCCGAGCCGCCGTCGGATGGGCGCTTCTGCCGCTTCACCAGCCATGAACTCGGCATCCGCGCGCTCGCGGCCCTGCTGGTCAACTACCAGGACCGACACAAGCTGCGCACGCCACGCGCGATCATCGAGCGCTGGGCGCCCAAGGTGGAGAACGACACCGCCGCGTACATCGCGGTGGTGGCGCGGCGGATCGGCGTTGGGCCGGATGATACGATCGATCTGCATCGGCACGATCACCTCCGGCCGCTGGTCGAGGCGATCATCCACCACGAATGCGCCGGGCTGAGCTATCCGGCCGGCGTCATCGATCGCGCGCTGACCCTCGCGGGCGTCCCTCCGGCCGCGCCCGTGACGCTGCGGGAGGTCGCCGCCGTCACCGGAACCGGCCGCGGTGCGGTGCTGGTGGGTGCCGCGGGCATCGCCACGGCGGTGGCGCAGGCCGCACCGGCGATCCAGGCGCTGGGCACGCTGGCGCCAGCCGTCGCCATCGCGGTCATCGTCGCCGCGGTGGTGGGCGTTCTCGCCTGGCGGCTGCGGCGGCCAGCATGAGTGCCTTTGCAGCGGCCATGGACACGCTGGCCGCGGACCCGAACATCGGCACGGATGCGACCTATCGCGAGGGCGGGACCGGTGCGCCGGTCCTGCTCCGCGTGGCCCGCTCGGCGCCGGACCGGCTGGGCGACGCCTTCGGCACCAGCGTGATCCAGGCCAGCGATGTGCTCACGGTGGCGATCGCCGTGCTGCCCGCGGTCGAGGCCGACGACACCTTCACCCTCGGCCCCGACACCCTGACCGTCCAGCACGCCGAGCGGGACTCCGCCGGCATCGCCTGGCGCGTCTTCTGCCGCCGATAGGAGTACCGCCATGATCGATCCCGAGCGCATCGGCGGCATCGTCGGCGAGGCATTGCTCGCTGGCGCCCTGGGTGCGCTCGGGGCGATGGCGCGCTTCTCTTCCACCGACCGGCCGCTCCTGACCCGCGCCTATCTGCTGCACGCGCTGGCCGGCGGCAGCCTCGGCACTGGCGCCTGGCTGATCGCCCATGCCTTCGAACTGGACGGCTGGTGGCTCTTCGCGGTGGCGTGGCTCGCCGGCACGCTCGGCTATGCCGCGCTGCACGACCTGCTGCTGCGGATCCTCAGCCGCAAGTTTGGCGGGCGCTGATCCATGCGGCTCGGCGCCAGCATCGTGGGCGACCTGCGCAAGGTGCTGGCGGACGAGGTCCGCGCGGGCGAGCGCGCGGCCATGACTGCGATCCGCGCCGAGACGGATCAGGTGAAGGCCGAGTTGCGCCGGCAGGTCACCACCGCCTTCTCGGGCAACGCGCGCGGCATCGCCAATGCCTGGCGGTCGATGATCTTCCCGCGGAGCGGGCAGTCACTGCGGCCGGCGGGGCTGGTCTTCACCAAGGTGCCGAACGTCATCGACGCCTTCGAGCGCGGCGCACTGATCCGCGCCAAGGGTGGCGGGAAGTTCCTGGCCATCCCCACGGGCTTCAATGCGGCGCGGGGGCGCCGGGGACGTGGCGAGAAGGGCATGCGCGTGACGCCCGCGCAGATGGTCGCCTCCGGGCAGGGCTTCCTCCGGCCCTTCAAGTCGGGCCGCGGCTTCGTCTGGTGCCTGCCGCTACGCCAAGGCGAGCAGACCGGGCGGCGGCGCCGGACCCGTCTCGTGGCAGGCGGTGTGACGGAAGTCGGCACCGCCAACCGCAAGGGGCGCGAGGCCTGGGCGCGCGGGCTGCTGGAGCAGGGAATGGTGCCGATGTTTCTCCTGCTGCCCCAGGTGAAGCTCGCCAAGCGGCTCAATGTGCGCGGTGCCGCGGAGCGCGGTCTGCGCCGCCTGCCAGCACTCTTCGTGGCCGCCTGGGAACGCGAGAGCGGGAGGAAAGCGTGAGCGCACGCGAGACTGCCATCGCCGCGCTGCACAGCCGGCTGGTCACGTCGCTCGCCGTGCGGAACCCGGCACCGCTGGTGCAGCGGGGGGAGACCGTGCCGCAACGCATTCCGGCCGGTGGTCTGGTGGTCGTCCGCGACGGCGAGACAGTGGAGGAGACGCCGATCCTCTCGCCGCTGGCCTGGCAGATCGAGCATCGCGCCGAGGTCGAGATCACCGTTGCCGGCGCGACACCCTCAGCGCGCAACGCACTGCTCGACGCGCTGCTGGTCGATGTCGCCGCAGCGATCACCGCCAGCCGCACGCTCGGCGGCGCCGTGGAGTGGGCGCAGCCCGGCAGCGCGTCCTTCGAGGATGTCGAGTTCGAGGGCGCCGCCGCAGCCCGCGCCGCTGCCATCCCCGTCACCCTCTGGTTCACCGTCGCCGGCTCGCCGCTGGCCTGATCCCCTTCCAGGAGAACGCCCATGCCCCGTGCCATCGGCGCGAATTGCCGCCTGCTCATGCTGCCCGAATCCACCTACGGCACCGCGCCTGGCAGCAACTGGCGGCGCATGCCCTTCCTGTCCTGCGATCTGGGTGCGGAGCAGCCGCTGCTGGATGCCGACGTCATCGGCGTCGGCAGCAACCGGGATCCTGCCGCGCCCTTCCTCGACACTGTGACGGTCGCCGGCCAGGCGGTGGTGCCGGTGGACCTCATCAACATCGGGCACTGGCTCCGCCTGCTGCTCGGCGCACCCACCACCACCGGCACGACCAACTTCATCCACACCTTCGCCTCGGGCGCGGCCTCACTGCCCAGCAATGCGATGGAGATCGGCTATCCGGACGTGCCGTCCTTCGACGTGTGCACCGGCGTGCGCGCGGACACGCTGGAGATGGACTTCACACCGACCGGCGCGGCGACCGCCACGTTCGGGCTGCTGGGCCAGGGCTCGGTGCGCACGGGGGCAACCTCCGGCGGCACTCCGACCAGCGCCGCCTACACCGCGTTCAACAAGGCCCAAGGCTCCATCACCCGCACTGGATCCGCGCTGGCGCAGGTCACGGGTGCGCGGCTCACCTATGCCAACGGCATGGAGGCGGTGCGCACCATCCGCGCCGATCGTCGCGTCGAGGGCGTGGACCCCGGCATCGCCCGCTGCACCGGCCAGATCACCGTCCGCTTCGAGAACACCACGCTGCTCGCCCAGGCGCAGGCCGGCACCGCGGCGGAATTCGCCATGGCCTTCACCATCGACGCCAACCGCAGCCTGACCATCACGCTGCACGAGGTCTATCTGGCGCTCGCCAAGACGCCGATCGAGGGGCCGGCCGGGGTGGAGGCGAGCTTCGATTTCAGGGCCGCGTTCAACGCGACGGCGACGCGGATGATGACGGCAGTGCTGCGGAACCAGCAGGCTGCGAGCGAGTACGTCTGAACCTACCGAACTGGAGGGACACCAGGTGCTTTGCTGGAGGCAGCCTTCTCGGCAGCAATTTCGCTACGCCCAACTCAGTCGTCAGCAGACGGGTTCAGTTTCCGAGCGCCGCCAGCCAAGCTTGTACCTGTCCGTGAGCATCCGTCTGCCACTGTTCGGGCGTCCTATCGCCCAAGGCTGGCGTATTCTCAACGAACTGCCGGACCCAAACCGGCCCGATCGTATCGATCTGCGCGAACTTCTCCGCGATCCCGTTGAATCCCTGTCGCGCCTCTGCCAACTCCAATAGTGGTCGGCAGGCTTCCGCCAGTGCTGCAGGGCCGCCCTCATAGTTTCGAATGCAGTAGTAGACGTCGTACGCGTCCTTTCGCTTCTGCCGCCCCATAAGAGCATGGCCCTTCATCGCCAACAGCGCGGGTATGGAGGCGACAGCGATTTCCACGCGGTTGCGTCCTCCGCCGGGCATCATTCCCTCGATGGCCACCAGTTGGTGAAAGCGTACCGCGAGGTCAGCGCCCGACGCCCGCTGTACCGCGAACTCGGAGAGTATGGGGGGAATGTTCGGCTCAATCTTCGCATTTCGCGGCATTAGGAAGTCAACGATGACCTCGATCGGTGGCCCACCGTCATCTGCGTCGATCACGCGCACCAGCTGAAACCGACGATGGTCGTCGCGTTGCTCGTAGCCATTCCGCATGAGCGCTTCGACAAGATGCACGTATTCGCCGTCGCCCAGCGCCTCAGCATTGAGGGTGAGGTCGATGTCTGAGGTTCCGATATGCTGCATGTCGCCTGCTTCGAGCAAAAGCCAGGGAACGGCGCCGCCGACCACTGCGAACTTTCCCTCGAAGCTACCAAGGATCTGGCCAATCTCGAGGAGTGCTGATCTGACCGCGTCGGTTACCCGGTCGCTATAGTCGGAAGCGGACTGCGGGTCAGGAGCTAGCGCCATTTCAGAAGCTTCTCCCGCAGGTGGTCGGCTGCTTCTCGCCCCCTGTCGTTCAGCAGTGAGAGGTCGAGATACGTTAGTACCGGAGGTGCCACGGGCGGGGCGTCCGGAAGCTGGATACGCTCCATTAGGATGGCGGGATCGTCAGGCACGATAATCTCGACGTTGGCGCCGCTGCTTATCGGTTTCAGCTTCAGCGCATCGACAAGCCGCGGCATCGCCTCCCTGTCCGCGTAGATTGAGGTCGTGCTGACGCCACGCATAAAGGGCGCCAGCCAGTTCGCCGCGGAAAGGCCCGCCAGCATGGCCCGCCCGCCCACCTGACCGTGGACAAGGAGGTTGCGCAAGGCGCGCTCCAACTCCCGCCCATGAAGCACGGTGTACCAGGATGATCGTTCACCGCGTATCGGCTCGTACTCGTCACGCCAAGCATCGAGCAGCGCATCGGTGTTCTTCAAACGAAGCCCCGCTTCATCCGCCGTAGCCCATTCGCGGTCAATCAGAGCGGATCGGACATTGCTGACTTGGCCCAGGCTGACACCTGAGGCGTCCGCGAGATCGGTCACCTTCCAAGGCCGGGATGGGTCTTGAAGCAACACGCGCAGAACCTGCCCCGATTTCGGCGAGAAGATTGACCGGAAGCTTCGTGCTGCCGGCTTGGGGCGCTCCGCGGTCTCGCGTTCGATGTATATCCCGTCGAAAGCAATCCGGCAGTTCCCTGCGAGATCGATCCATCCCACCCCGGCGTCCGAGCATAGAGCGCGGGCTTCTGGTGAAAGCCAGGAGGCACCTATCAGGGCAACGGTGTCGGGGCGTGCCATCAACGGGTGAGCATGAAGCTGAGCGATAGCCGCACGGATCTGCTTGGGAAAGCCTGGCTCCTTGACCTCACAGACAAGCTTCATTGGCGTTCCTCGAACCACGACGTGCGCAATGATGTCCGCGCCGCGCAACAGATCGTCTTCCGTTTCGATGGTCACGGTCTGGATGAGCGAGACGAGCGACAGCCGGTGTCCCAGCGCCTGGGCAACCTGCCTCTCGACCTCTTTCACTTTTTCTGCCGGTTTCATGATTCGGTGAAATAGGACATTTTGCTGAAAGCAGCAAGGGGAATTTCACTGGAAAGCCACGTTTCAACCTTCGTTGAAATGGCGCAGATCTTTGAAATCGTCGTCCAGATACGCCCTCCAAGCGTGCGGACGGCCGTCCATCAGGGCGAGTCGTTGCAGGCGCGCTGTTACAGCGTTTCGATTCATCGAAATCCCTCAAGTGGAGAAGCTCAATGCTCACCCTCGACCTTCCGGTCGAGCCGTACTGGCTCGACCTGCCGCGCGGCGTCCGCGTGGAGATCCGCCCCGTCACCACCGCCGTGATGGCCGCGGCCCAAGCAGGCTCGGCCCGCCGCCTCGGCGCGCTGCAGACCGCGTCCGAGGACCTTGACCCCGACATGGCCCGCGGCCTCGCCTTCGCCTTCCTGGTCAAGGCGCTCGCCCGCCACGCCGTCACCGCCTGGGAGGGTGTCGGAGACGCCGCCGGCAAGCCGCTGCCGCTCTCGCCTGAGGCGGTCGAACGGCTGATGGACATTGACGAGATGGCCGCTGCCTTCTGGGACCGCGCCACCGGCCCGGTCGCCGCCGTGGCCCTGGAGGGAAACGGCTAAGGGCCCGGGCCGAATGGCACTTCGGCCAGGGCC
>JAIYDS010000242.1 GCA_027487385.1 Acetobacteraceae bacterium
CAGGCCGGGCATCTCATCGGCTCCTTCGAGACGACGGAGCGCATGCTGCTGAAGACCCTGCCGCCCGACCGCGTGGCGCAGATCATGGAGGAAATCCGCGGCCCGGCCGGGCGGACCATGTGGGACAAGCTGGGCAATGTGAACGAGACGGTGTTGGCGAATTACCTGAAGAACGAATACCCGCAGACCGTCGCCGTCGTGCTCACCAAGGTGAAGCCGGACCATGCGGCGCGCGTGCTCTCCATCCTGCCCGATGGCTTCGCGATGGAGGTGGTGATGCGCATGCTGCGCATGGAGAATGTCCAGAAGGAAGCGCTGGAAGGCGTCGAGCGCACGCTGAAGATGGAGTTCATGTCCAACCTCGCGCGCTCCACGCGCCGCGATGCGCATGAGATGATGGCCGAGATCTTCAACGGCCTGGACCGCCAGGCTGAGGGCCGCATCATGGCCGCGCTGGAAGAGCGCAGCCATGAGGCCGCGGAGCGCATCCGCGCGCTGATGTTCACCTTCGACGATCTGAAGCGGCTGGATCCGCAGGGGCTGCAGGTCCTGCTGCGCTCGGTCGAGAAGGAGCGGCTGACGTTGGCGCTGAAGGGCGCGGCCGAGGAGATGCGCGAGCTCTTCTTCCGCAACATGACCGAGCGCGCGGCGAAGCTGCTGCGCGACGACATCGCCGCCCTCGGCCCCGTCCGGCTGAAGGATGTGGACGAGGCGCAGGCGGCCGTGGTCGCCGCCGCCAAGGACCTGGCCGCGCAAGGTCAGATCCAGCTCTCCGAGGGCAAGGATGACCAGCTTGTTGAATAGCAATGACAATCGGCAGGAGGCCGCATGAGCGACGCGACGGATGATTTCGAACCCGCCACGCCCGGCTCACCGGGCACGGAGCGCCCACCCAGCGTCCCGCGGGACCTGGAGGCGGTCTATGACATTCCCGTCCAGGTCAGCGCGGTGCTGGGCCGCGCGACGATGCAGGTCAGCCAGTTGCTGAAGCTCGGCCGTGGCGCCGTGGTGGAGCTGGACCGCAAGCTGGGCGAGGCGGTGGACATCTACGTCAACAACCGCCTGGTCGCGCGCGGCGAGGTGGTGATGGTGGAGGATAATCGCCTCGGCATCACCATGACGGAAATCGTCAAGGCGGATCGCGCCGTATGACGCGGCTGCTGATCATCGGCTCGCTCTCCGGCGAGCTGGGGCATGCGGCGCGCATCGCTTCCGCGCGTGGGGCGCAGCTGACCCAGGTGGAAGGTGTGACGGCCGGGCTGGAGCGCCTGCGCGGTGCCGGGGCGGATCTCATCCTCGCCGATGCCGCGCATGACCTACCCTGGCTGCTGGAGCGCCTGGCGGAGGAGCGCATCGCCACGCCGCTCATCGCCTGCGGCCGCAATGCGGATGCCGAGGCGGTGCTTCGCGCGATCCGCGCCGGTGCGCGCGAATTCCTGCCCTTGCCGCCCGAGGCGGAACTCATCGCCGCCATGCTGGAGGCGGTGACGGCCGCCCAGGATGCGCCGGTCTGCCAGGACCCCGTGATGCGCGCGCTGCTGGCCCGCGCCGAGCAATTGGCGCGCGCCGAAGCCTCGGTGCTGATCACCGGCGAAAGCGGCACGGGTAAGGAGGTTCTGGCGCGCCACATCCATGCGGCATCGAAGCGTGCGCGCGGCCCCTTCGTGGCGCTGAACTGCGCGGCCCTGCCCGAGGCGCTGCTGGAGAGCGAGCTGTTCGGCCATGAGCGTGGCGCCTTCAGCGGCGCCGTCGCGGCCCGCAAGGGCAAGTTCGAGCAGGCCGAGCGCGGCACGCTGCTGCTGGACGAGATCGGCGAGATGGAGTTGCGGCTGCAATCCAAGCTGCTGCGCGCCATCCAGGAGCGTGAGGTGGACAAGCTCGGCGGCACGCAGCCGGTGAAGGTGGATGTGCGCATCCTCGCCGCCACCAACCGCGACCTCCAGGCGGAGGTGCGGGCCGGGCGCTTCCGCGAGGATCTCTACTTCCGGCTGAACGTCGTGCAGCTGCGCATCCCGCCGCTGCGCGAACGCGGCGCCGACATCCTGCCACTCGCCGAGCATTTCGCCGAGCGCTATTCCGCCGCCAATGGGCTGCCACTGCGGCCCATCGCCCCCGCCGCCAGCGCGCGCCTCATGGCGCATCCCTGGCCCGGCAATGTGCGCGAGCTGGAGAACGCCATGCACCGCGCCGTGCTGCTGGCCCAGGGGCGCGAGATCGGCCTGGACGCGATCGAGCTGGGCGCCGCGCCGCCAGAGGCGACATCTGCGCCGGCCGCGCCCGTCATCGCCGCGACAGCCCATCCCATCGCCGCGCTGGTCGGGCGCCGGATGGAGGAAGTCGAGCGTGAATTGATCCTGGAGACGCTGGGCCGCTGCCTCGGCAATCGCACGCGGGCGGCGGAAATCCTGGGCATTTCCATCCGCACCCTGCGCAACAAGCTGGCCGAATATCGCGGCCAGGGCGTGGCTGTGCCGCTGGCGCCGGGTCAGCTGCCCGAGAGCTGGCGCGTCGCATGAATTCCCTCACCCTCCCCCCCTGGCTGCGCGGGCTGCGCTTCTCCTCCGAGGCAGCGCTGGTGGCCGGCGTCGTGCTCGTCATGATCATCCTGATCGTGCCGCTGCCCGCCGTGCTGCTGGATGCAGCGCTGGCGCTGAACATCGTGGCTTCGGTGCTGATGCTGATGGTGGCGTTGCTGCTGACGCGGCCGCTCGACTTCCAGTCCTTCCCGCAATTGCTGCTGATCACCACGCTGTTCCGCCTGGGCCTCAACGTCGCCACCACCCGCGCCATCCTGGCCAATGGGCATGAGGGGCCGGAGGCCGCGGGCGGCGTCATCGCGGCCTTCGGCAATTTCCTGATGAGCGGCGACATCCTGGTGGGCATGATCGTCTTCGCCATCCTGCTGATGGTGAATCACGTCGTCGTCTCCAAGGGCGCGGGTCGCATCGCGGAGGTTGCGGCGCGGTTCCATCTGGATGCCATGCCCGGCAAGCAGATGGCGATCGACGCCGATCTTTCCGCCGGCACGATTGATGAGGCGGAGGCGAAGAAGCGCCGCCGCGAACTCCAGGAGGAAAGCGGCTTTCACGGCGCCATGGATGGTGCCGCGAAATTCGTGAAGGGCGATGCCATCGCGGGGCTCATCTCCACCTTCATCAACCTGCTGGGCGGGCTCGCCATCGGCATCGGCCGGCATGGGCTTTCCTTCGGCGAGGCGGTGGAGACCTATTCCATCCTGACCGTGGGCGACGGGCTGGTGGGCCAGATCCCGGCGCTGCTGGTCAGCGTGGCGGCCGCCATCGTCGTCACCAAGGCGGCGCGGGAAGAGCAGTCCGACAAGATCATGGCGCGCGAGCTGACGGGCTGGAAGCCGCTCGCCATCGCCTCGGGCACCTCGCTGGTGCTGGGCACCATGCCGGGCATGCCGCTGCTGCCCTTCCTGGTGCTGGCCGGCGCCACGGGCGGCGCGGCCTGGTTTCAGCGCAAGGCCAGCCTGGCCGCCCCGCCGGAGCCGGAAGAGCCACCACAAATTCCGACCGAGCCCGCCGTCGCCGAAGCGCTGCGGATGGATCTTCTGCGGCTGGAATTGGGCTATGGGCTGCTCTCTCTCGCCTCGGGCGAAGCCCCCCGCCTGACCGAGCAGATTCGCGGCTTGCGCCGCTCCATCGCGCAGGAGATGGGCTTCGTCCTTCCCTCCGTCCGCATCCAGGACAATCTGGACCTGCCGCCGGACAGCTACATCCTGCGCGTGAAGGAGATCGAAGCCGCGCGGGGCACGCTGCGCCCGCCGCTACACCTCGCGATCAACCCCGAAGGCGGCCTGCCCGACCTGCCCGGCGAAAAGACCACCGAGCCCGCCTTCGGCCTGCCCGCCCTCTGGATCGAGGAAACCCTGCGCGAGGAGGCGCTGGCGCGCGGCTGCACCGTGGTGGATTGCGCCGGCGTGCTGGCCACGCATCTGACCGAAGTGGTCCGCGAGAACATGAGCGAGCTGCTCTCTTACAGCGAGACGGTGAAGCTGCTCGATGAACTCCCGCGCGAGCAGCAGAAACTCGTGCAAGACCTGATCCCGAGCCAGGTGAGCATCGGGCTGCTGCAACGCCTGCTGCAGGCGCTGCTGGCCGAGCGCGTCTCCATCCGCGACCTGCCGACCATCCTGGAAGGGCTGCAGGAGGCATCGGCCGCCAATATGCGCTCCCTGCCGCAGATGCTTGGCATCGTGCGCATGCGGCTCAGCCGCCAGCTCTCCGAGGCCGCGCGCGGGGCGCAGGGCTATGTGCCGATCGTCATGCTTTCGCCGGAATGGGAGGTGGCCTTCACCGAATGCCTGACCGGCCCGCCGGAGGACCGCCAGCTGGCCATGGAGCCCGGCCGCCTGCAGGCCTTCATGCAGCGGCTGCGCGACGTGCTGGATGCCCAGGCGGCGCAGGGTGAGCATCCGGCGCTGCTGTGTTCCGGCGCGCTGCGCCCGCATTTGCGCGCCATCGTGGAGCGCTTCCGCCCCAGCACACCCGTCCTCTCCCAGGCCGAAATCCACCCCCGGGTCCGCATCCGCAGCCTGGCCAGCGTCTGAGCCATGCGCCTTCGGGTCTTTCACGCACGCAACGCCACCCTCGCCCTGACGGCCGTGCGGGAGACGCTGGGCGAGGATGCGGTGGTGCTCAGCACGCGCCGCGTCGGTGGCGGCGTGGAAGTCACGGCGGCGCTGGACCTGGCCGAGCCGGAGCTGATCGAGCCGGAGCCCGATCCGGATGACACGCCACCCGCGCTGGCCCGCCACAACCTGGCACCAGGCGTGGGCGCCGGCTTCACCGGGCAGGATCTGGCGGCCGCGCTGGCCGCACGGCTCAGCTTCGAGCCCTTGCCGCTGAACCAGCCCATCCTGCTGGTCGGCCCGCCCGGTGCCGGCAAGACGCTGACCTGCGCCAAGCTGGCCGCCCGCGCGAAAATGGCGGGGCAGACGCCCATCGTCGTCACCGCCGATGGCGCGCGCGCCGGCGCGGTGGAACAGCTGGCCGCCTTCACCCGGCTGCTGCGCCTGACACTGGCCGTGGCCGCCCTGCCCGAAGCGCTGTCAAAGGCGCTGCGCGGGCGGGAGCCCGGGCAGATGGCGCTGGTGGATGGCTTTGGCTGCGACCCTTTCGACGAAGCCCAGGCCGAGCGGCTGCACCGCCTGATCCGCGCCGCCGACGCGACCCCCGTGCTCGTGCTGCCCGCCGGGCTGGATGCGGAGGAGAGCGCGGAACTGGCGCGCGGCTTCCATAGGCTGGGCGCGCGGCATCTGCTGCCCACCCGGCTCGACATGGCGCGCCGCCTGGGTGGCGTGCTCTCCGCCGCCTGCACTGGCCTGGCGCTGACCGAGGCGGGCATCGGCCCACAGGTCGCGCATGGGCTGCAACCCTTGTCCCCTGCCTGGCTGGCCGATCGCCTGGCCGAGGGGCTGCCCCGGGAGAAACTCGCATGAATTCCCCTCGCCTGGTCGCCATCGCCTCCGGCAAGGGCGGCGTGGGGAAGACCTGCCTTGCCATCGGCCTGGCGCAGTCCCTCGCCGAATCCGGCGCGCGGGTGGCGCTGGTGGATGGAGATCTCGGGCTGGCCAATGTGGATGTGCAGCTCGGCCTCGACCCCCGTCGGGACCTGGGTGACGTGCTGGCCGGGCGCTGCGCGGCCGCGGCAGCGCTGATGCAACACCCGGCGGGCTTCGCGCTGCTGCCGGGCCGCTCGGGTTCGGCCGCGCTGGCGGGGCTGGAGGGGGCGGCGCTGCAAGGCTTCGCCCGGGACTTGCGCGGCTTGCCCATGGATTGGCTGCTGCTCGACCTTGGCGCCGGGATTGGCGCGGTGCAGCGCGGGCTGGCCGCGGCGGCGGACCTGCTGCTCGTCATCGCGACCGAGGAGCCGACCTCGCTGACCGATGCCTATGCCGTGCTGAAGCTGCACCGGCGCGATGCGCCAGCCGGCAAGGCGGGGCTGGTGGTGAACATGGCCGCGCAGCCGGCCCGCGTGCATGCGGCGCTGGATGCCGCCTGCCGAGGCTTCCTGGGCCAGGCCCTGCCGCTCCTGGGCACGGTGCGGCGCGATCCGCGGGTGGCGGCCGCGATTCGCGCGCAATCCCCCTTGCTGACGCGCCACCCGAACACCCCGGCGGCGGAGGATCTGCGGCGCCTGGCAGGCGCATTGGCCGAGGCCTGGGCCACGGCCTGACCCGTGCGGGGTTGCGTTTTCCATGGCCAACCCCGCCGATCGACGCTATGAATGTAGCGATCGCTACATTCGAGGTTCCGAGCATGTCCCCTTCCTCCCATGCCCTCAGCCCGGCCCAGGCGCTGCGCGTCACAGCCTTCGCCCTGCTGCTCTGGGCCTCGGGCGCGGTGCTGATCCAACTCGCCATCCCGCTCGGGGTCTTCTCGGGCGGAGGACTGACCGTCTTGGCGTTTGTGATCGGTGTGGCGATCAACCCGCCCACCATCTGGCTGGTCTGCCGTCTGGGTGGGCTGCGGCGCGAGCAGACGGTCTTCGGCATGGCGCTCGGCTCCGCCGTTGCGATCATCTGTGACGGCACCGCGATCACCTGGGCGCCATGGGTTTACGGCGGCGTCTCGCCCGATCTGCACCAGGCCGCGGCCTGGCTGCTCTGGACCGTGGGCTTCGGGCTGCTGGGAGCCTTTATCGCCGAACGGAGGGGATAGTCGGAGCGGCAAAGCCCCGTAGCTCAACGCGCCGCCACGCGCCGCAGCAGAACAAGCCCGGCCAGCGTGACCAGCGCCAGATGCCCGAAGGCCAGCGCCCATGCGGCGGGATTGCCAGGCCCCAGCAAATCCAGCGCCAGCCCCACGCCCACCGGCCCGACAAAGCCGCCCGCATAACCGCACATGCTGTGCAACCCCATGGTGGCACCGCGCAATTCCGGCCCCGCCGCCTGAACCGTGCCCGCCGTGAGCGCGGAGGAATCCAGGTAGATCGCCGCGTTCCAAAGCAGCACGGCCAGCGCCGCGAGCGGCGCCGACACCCAGGCCGACAGCCCCGTCAGCACCGACATCAGCGCCCCCGCCGCCATGGCCCAGGCGACGACGCGCGCGCGCCCGAAGCGCTGGGCCGTCTCATTGCCCGTGATCGAGATGGCGATGCCGGCGAGCCCCGCCGCGGTGAAAAGTGCGGTCGGCCCCGGTAGCCATTCCGGCGCGCCCGCACGCGCGATGACGAGTGTGAGGAAGGTCACCGCCCAGGCGCGCAAAGCGGCCAATTCCCAAGTGTGCACGGTATAGCCGATGATCCAGCCGGTGGCGGCGCGGTTGCGCAGCACGGGGCGGAAATCCAGCAGCCGGCGCGGCACGGCGGGCGGGCGCGGCGCCGTGCGCGGCATCACGAGGGCGCCGATGGTGAAGGCCACCAGCGCCGCCCCGCCGCTGAACAGGAAGGCCGCTTCCGCCCCGCCCAGCGCCGCCCAGAACCCCGCGACGGCGAAGGAGATGGCGCCCGCGATCCCCACCCCCGCCGCATGCCAAGAGACGGCGCGGGATTGTGCGTCTCCTTCCAGCCGCTCGGCGATCACCTTCAGCCCCGGCATGTAGCAGCCCGCCCAGCCCATGCCCGCCATGGCGCGCAGGATGAGTCCGCTCCAGAACCCATCCGCCAGCAGCGCGAAGCCCAGATGCGAGGCCGCGGTCAGCCCCGTGCCCAGCAGGTAGATCCGCCGCGCCGGCAGCCGATCGGTCAGCGAGACCAGAACGGGCACCACCACCACATAGGCGGCGAAGAAGGCGCCGATCAGCCAACCCGCCTCGGTGGCGGAGAGGCTCCAGCGGTCGAGATATTCCGGCAGCAGCGCGGGCAGGGTGAAGGCGCCGATCTGCGTCAGCACCTGCGCGGTGATGACGGCGATGGCGAAGCCACGCATGACGCTCAGGGGAGCCCGTTGCGGATATGGGCGCGATAGGCCGGGCGCTCCGACAGCCGCTCGTAATACTGCTCCAGCGCGGGCAGCGGCGTGCGCTCCACGCTCTTCATCGAAAACCAGCGATGCACCACGAAGCCGGCGGGAATATCGGCCAGCGTGAAGGCCTCGCCTGCCAGATACGGCGCATGGCGCAGCGCATCGTCCAGTTGCCCCATGCGCCTGGCATATTCCGCCCGCCCCATCTGCACGAAGGAGGCGCGGTTCCATGGCACCAGCCCCAGCTCGCCGCCCAGATAGGCGCCGCGCATGGGCATGGACATTTCATAGGCCACCCAATCCATCCAGGCCTCGACCCTCGCGCGCGCAGCGAGCGGCGTGGGATAGAGCGCCTCCGCCCCCGCCCGCGCCGCGAGATAGCGCAGGATGACGTGGGATTCGCGGATCACGCTGGCGCCATCCACCAGCACCGGCACGGTGCCGAGCGGGTTGAGCGCCAGGAATTCCGGATCATCCGTCGAGCGGAAGCCACGGCCCCAATCCTCCTGCACGAAGGGCAGCGCCAACTCATCCAGGAGCCAGAGCACCTTGCGGACGTTGAAGGCGTTGTGACGCCCGAGGAGCCGAAGCTTGGTTTGCATGCCCGGAAGCGTCACGGCAAAGCCACGCCTTGCCAAGAGGGTGCCAGGCGGGTTCAAGCGGCGCCATGCAGCCCCTCATCGGAATCGACTTCGGCACCACGAACTCCGTGGTGACCGCCCTTGGCGCTGGCGGCGAGGTCCGCGTGCTGCGCCGCGCGACGGAGGAGGTGTTCCGCTCCATCCTCTGCTTCTGGCGCGATGGGGCCGGCCATCTGCGCCACGCCGCCGGGGCCTCCGGCATCAGCGCCTACCTGGAGGATCCGCTGGAGGCGCGGCTGATCCTCTCCATGAAGAGCTACCTGGCGCAACGCAGCTTCCAGGAAACCCGCATCCTGGGCCGCCCCTACAGCCTGGAGGCGCTGGTCGGGCTCTTCCTGCGCGAATTGCTGGCGCCCTTCGCGGATGACATGGCGGGGGCGCGCGTCATTGTCGGCCGCCCCGTGCGCTTCGTGGGCGAGACGGCGGATGACGCGCTGGGCGAGGCGCGGCTGCGCGCCGGCTTCGCCGCGGCTGGCCTGCCCGAAGTGCAGGTGGAGCTGGAACCCGCCGCCGCCGGCCATCGCTTCGCCGCCGGGCTGACCGAACCCGCCACCGTCCTCGTCGCGGATTTCGGCGGCGGCACCAGCGACTTCTCCCTGCTGCGCTTCGAGCCCGGGCCGCCCGTGCGCGTCACCCCGCTCGGCCATGCCGGCGTGGGTGTCGCGGGCGATGCCTTCGACTTCCGCATCATTGATCACGTCGTCTCGCCGCTGCTGGGCAAGGGCGGCAGCTACACGGTGATGGGCACGGAGCTGCCCATCCCGCCCGCCTGGTACAGCAGCTTCGCGCGCTGGCACCTGCTCTCGCTGATGCGCGCGCCGCGCACGCTGCGCGACATTGCCGATGTCGCGCGCAACGCGGCCGAGCCCGAGCGGCTGCACCAGCTCATCCAGCTCATCGAGGATGAGGTGGGCTATGACATGTACCGCGCGATCTCGGGCGTGAAGGCCGCGCTTTCCGGCGCGGCGCAGGCGCGGCTGCAATTCCGCCACGCGGATTTCGTGGTGGATGCGGAGATCGCGCGCGCGGATTTCGAGGCCTGGATCGCGCCCGAGCTCAGGCAGATCGGCGCGGCGGTGGATGAGGCGCTGGCCGATGCGTCACTCACCACGAAGCAGGTGGATCGTGTCTTCCTCACCGGCGGCAGCTCGCTCGTGCCCGCTGTGCGTCGGATCTTCGAAACGCGCTTCGGCAGGAAGCGCGTGCTGGCGGGCGGCGAATTCGTCTCGGTGGCGGAGGGGCTGGCCCTGATGGGGCGACAGGACGCCGCCGCGCCCGCTTGAACCGCGCCATGCGCCGCCGCGACCAACACGACAAATCCCGCCCCACCGCACGACACGCCGGCGACAGAGCTGTGAGAGGTTCAGCGTGACGGAGGGCGTTGCTGCCACCGGGAAACGCAAGGGGCTGGACCATGAGCGGCACATCGGCGGCGGTCGGTTATGACCGGATGGATTATCTGCGTTGGGCGCAGCGATCGCTGAACCGGATCATGGGGCGCTCCGTCCTTGTGGATGGGCGCAGCATCGGCCCCTGGCGCGCGGTGCTGGGGGATTTCAAGCGTGATTTCGGCATTCAGGATCCTGGCCTCAGCGCATTCGAAATCGGCGCCAACACGCAGAATCAGATGATCCGGATGAATCATCTGAGCCCGGATTATCGGGACTGGCTGGCGGCCAAGCTGCCCGGCATGGGCGCGCCGGGGCAAGGCGCGCTGGAAAAGGCCATCCGCGCCTTCCAGGCGAAGCATCAGCTGAAGCAGGATGGCTGGGTCGGCCATGCGACCGAGGCCGCGCTGGTGGCCCGCTACGGTGCGCCCCCAGGCAATGGGGGCCCGCCGCCGCAGCCCGCGCCGGAGTGGCTCCGGCTTTGGAACGCCCTGCCGGTCCAGGTGCGATACGCGCGCTGGATCTCCGACATGGCCGCGCGGGTCGGGGCGGATCAGCACATGGCGGGGCGGCTGCCCGAGGGCGGGTGGGACCCGGTGTACAAGCACTTCCTCGGAATCCTGGCGCGCAACGCGAAGGCCACGCCGAAGCTCGTGCATTTCTACTTCACCGACAACAATGTCAGCCGGATCGCGGCCGCTTCCATGCCGCTGGTGGTCGCGAACCCGCCCAAGAAGGCACCCGGTGGCGGCAAGCTGATCCATGAGGGGGCGCTGCGGCAGGTCGCGCAGCAGATGAGCACCACGCGGGACCTCTATGCGCTGGCCATGGGCACGGCGATGACGCCCGCCGCCTATGCCGCAAGCCAGCAGCGTTTCGAGGAGCGCGTCTTCCAGACCTACCAGGCGATCCGCAGCGGCTTCATGAAGCTCGCCTTCCTGGGCGCCTGGGGCAACCAGGGATTCTTCGACGCGAAATACGCCTATATCCTGATCATCATCTCGACACTCTCCCTGCATGAGGAGAGCGTCTACAGCGCCTTCCGCCACAACCTGCCCAACCCGGCCTCCTGGGAGGCGCCCAAGCCCCTCGCCGCCCTTCTTGGCCTGGATTGAGGCCGGGCCCTCTGATGTGCGTGGCGGGGAATGCGGGCTAGGCTCCCAGCCAGGGAGAACACCATGATCGAACAAACGCTCGACATCACCACGCGCGACGGCGCGATGGAGAGCTTCATCTGCCACCCGGAGCGGCACGGCCCGCACCCCGCCATCCTGATGCTGATGGACGCCCCTGGCATTCGCGAAGAGCTGCGCGACATGGCGCGCCGCCTCGCCAGCATCGGCTTCCACGTGGTGTTGCCCAACCTCTATTACCGTGCGGGGCGGGACAGCGTCTTCGGCCCCGGCGTGCTGAAGCAGGGCGACCCCGAGCGCGACCGCATGCGCGCCATCCGCACGAGGATGACCATTCCGCCCGTCATGTCCGATGTCGCGGCCATGCTGGCTTTCCTGGACACGCAGCCGGCGGTGAAGCCCGGTGCCGTCGGCGCACATGGCTATTGCATGAGCGGCCCCTATGCGCTGGCCGCCGCCGCGCGCTTCCCGGGGCGCATCGCCGCCGCCGCCTCGATCTACGGAACCTGGCTGGTGAGCGATGCCGAGGAAAGCCCGCATCTCACCCTCGGCCAGGGCCGGGCCGAGCTCTACATCTGCTGCGCCGAGCATGATGAATTGGCGCCGCTGCCCATGGTGGCGGAACTCCAGGCGCTGTTCGATGCGTCAGGGGCGGCGGGCGAGTTGGAAATCCATCCCGGCGTGCATCACGGCTTCGCCTTCCCCGAGCGCTGGTGCTTCGACAAGCCGGCAGCGGAACGCCATTGGGAAAGGCTGATTTCGCTGTATCGTCGCTCCCTCTGAACGGGAGGAACCACCAATGACCATCCGCATCCCGCGCCGCGCGGCATTGCTGTTGCCGCTCGCCACCCCCGCGCTGGCCCAGGCGCATTGGCCCGACCGGCCGGTGAACATGATCGTCCCCTTCCCGCCCGGCGGCACGCCCGACATCGGCGCGCGTCTCGTGACGCCGAAGATGAGCGAGTTCCTCGGCCAGCCCGTCACGGTGGAAAATCGCGGGGGCGCGGGGGCCACCATCGGCACGCGCGCCGTGGTGCAGGCGCGGCCCGATGGGCACACGGTGCTGATGGGCTCCATCTCCTTCCTCACCTCGCCGCTCACCATGCGGCCCATGCCCTATGACCCGGTGGCCGATCTGCGCGTCATCAGCCTGGTTTCCACCTCCCCCTATATCCTCGTCGTGAGGGCCGATGCGCCGCCGCGCGACATCGCGGGCTTCCATGCCTGGACGCGGGCCCAGGGCGCGCGGCTGAACTACGGCTCGGCCGGCATCGGCACGCCGCTGCATCTGGGAGCCGAGCTCTACAAGATGATGATGGGCGTGGACCTGACCCATGTGCCCTATCGCGGCAGCGGACCGGCGCTGACGGCGCTGCTGGCGGGCGAAGTAAGCATGGTGTTCGGCGATGTGCCGGGCTTCGCCGCGCAGATCCGCGCCGGCACGGTGCGCGCCCTGGCGGCGATGACGGAGGGGCGCATCGCGCAATTCCCGGATGTCCCGACCATGGCGGAGAGCGATCCGCGCCTCGCCGGCTATGACGTCTACACCTGGGCCATGCTGGCCGCGCCGAAAGCCACGCCCGACGGGCCGGTGGCACGGCTGCACGAGGCGGCGATCCGCGCGGCCCGCGCCGAGGATGTGGCGCGGCGCTTCGCGGAGCTCGGCTTCGACTATGTCGGCAGCACGCCCGCCGAGGGCGATGCGCGGCTGGCGCGCGAGGCGGTGAAGTGGCGGGAGGTGATCGAACGCGCGAATATCCGCGCGGAGGGGTGAGGCGCCCGCCTCACACCATCTCGATCAGCAGCCCATCCGCGCCGATCTGTGCGGCGAGACCCGTGCGGTTGGCCGAGAGGTTCATCCGCACGCCCGAGGTGTTCTGCAGCCAGAGCCCGCCACGCAGCTGCGCGCCCGGCGCGACCAGCCCGGCGCGGGCCTGGCCGAAGACGCCGGGGAACTGGTCCAGGCTGGTCATGTTGTAGACCGCCCCGCTGGCGCGCACCCGAGCCATGCCGACGCCGCCGGCGCCCAGCCCGCGCACACGGAAGCGGTGCGTCCGCCCGCGATAGGTGATGGTGCCCGAGCCCCAGGCCACCTGGCCGATGAAGCCCACCTGCCAATTGTTCATCTCCACGCGCGCGACGATGGGGCCCAGCGGCGCTTCCGGCGGCGCGGCGGGCGGGGTGTGCGGCGTGGCCACCGGGGCGGGCGCAGGCGCCGGATCGCTGGCGCAGGCGGCGAGGCCCAGCGCGGGCAGGGCGGCAAGCCAGAGCCGGCGGTTCAGGAGGATCTCGGACATGGGGCGGGCCTTTCTCAACTCTTTCACCGATCATGCGCCGCGCGTGCCTGGCTTGCCAGCCCCGACTCCTGGCCCAAATCCGGCGCGGCCTGTATCCAGCGTCCCAAACCGACCCGGAGATTCCTCATGCTCACCCGCCGCACGGCCCTGGCCCTGCCCGCCCTTCTGCCGGCCTCAGCGCTTGCCCAAGCTTGGTCGCCCACGCGCTCCGGCCGGATCATCGTGCCCTTCACCGCCGGCGGCGCCACGGATGTGACGGCGCGCATCATGGCTGAGCGGCTTTCGGCCCTGCTCGGCCAGAGCTATGTGGTGGACAATCGCCCCGGCGCGGGCGGCAATCTCGGCGTGGAGCTGGCCGCCAAGGCCGAGCCCGATGGGCATACGCTGCTGATGGGCACGATCGGCACGGCCAGCATCAACCAGTTCCTCTATCCGCGCCTGCCCTTCGATCCGATGCGCGATTTCGCCTCCATCGCGCTGGTGAACCAGGTGACCAACGCAATCGTGGTGCACCCCTCGGTCCAGGCGAACAGCTTCCAGGAGCTGCTGGCCCTGGCCCGCCGCCAGCCCGGCCGGCTGAACTACGCGACGCCGGGCAATGGCACTTCCGGCCACATGTCGGGCGAGTATCTCAAGTTCCGCACCGGCGTGGATATCGGCCATGTGCCCTATCGCGGCACCGGCGCCCTGATGCCGGACATCCTGGGCGGCCGCGTCGAGATCGCGGTGGACAACCTGCCCGCCTATCTGCCGCATATCCGCGAGGGGCGGCTGCGCATCCTGGCCGTGACCAGCCGCGAGCGCTGGTTCGCCGTGCCCGATGTGCCGACGGTGCAGGAATCCGGCGTTGCCGGCTTCGAGGCGGTGGCCTGGTTCGGGCTGCAGGCCCCGGCCCGCACGCCCCGCGCCGCGCTGGACCGCCTGACCGCGGCGGCGTTGGAGATTTGCGCCGAACCCGCGACCGTGGCGCGCTTCCGCGAACTGGGCGCCACCGCCTCGCCGCTCGACGGCCCGGCCTTCGACCGCTTCATCGCCGCCGAGAATGACAAGTGGCGCGAGGTGGTCCGGGTGGCGAATGTGCGGCTGGAATAGCGGCAGGCACACCCCCACCAAAGGCCATCGCGACGAAGATCAATCCGGGCCGAATAGGCCCGGCGTCTGAGGGCACGAAAAACCCAGCTTCGAAGCCGGCCTTCAGGCCAGCTTCGAAGCGATCCAATCCTTCATCTGCCCCTTCGGCATGGCGCCCACCTTGGTGTCCACCGGTTTGCCGTCCTGGAACAGGATCATCGTCGGGATGCCGCGCACGGAATAGGCGTTGGGCGTCATCGGGTTGTCGTCAATGTTCACCTTGGCGACGGTCAGCTTGCCTTTGTACTCGGTCGCGATCTCATCGAGGATCGGCGCGACCATGCGGCAGGGGCCGCACCATTCGGCCCAGAAATCCACCAGAACGGCGCCCTTGGCCTCCAGCACATCGGCCTTGAACGTGTCGTCGGTCACGGCCTTGGTTACGTCACTCATGGAGGGCCTCCTCGGTTCATGTCGCGTCAAGGTTGTATCGGCGGCGTTCCAGGTCAAGCGCCCCCCCCCCTCAGAGGGGGGCATGCGCGTCGAGCAGATCGGCGGGCAGGGGCATCACCCGGGCACCATAGGTCCAGACCAGGGCACAATCCACCGGGCGGCCGGGAAAGGCCAGGCGCAGCACGGCGCGATAGGCCGCCATCTGGCGCAGATAGGCGCGCGGCGCCCCCTCCACCCGGCTGGGCGGGGGCCGATTCGTCTTGAAATCCAGCAGGGTGATCCGGCTGTCGGTGATCAGCAGCCGGTCCACCTGGCCCAGGATCAGGCGCGGGCCGATTCGCCCGGCCAGCGGCGCTTCCGCCAGGCTGCCGGGGCCGAAGGCGGCGGCGATGGCGGGGTGGGCCATCACCGCCAGGGCCTCATCCAGGATCTCCGCCTGCTGGGCCGCATCCAGCCCGTGGCCGGGGCGCGCCAGGAAATCCCGACCGGCCGCCTCGCGCGTGGCCTCCGGCAGGTCGGGCAGGGATTGCAGCAGGGCATGGATCAGGTTGCCGCGCCGGAAGCGGGTGCCGAGCGGATCACCCGGCGCATGGGGTGCGGCCGCCGGCAGCTCCGACTCCTCCTCGTCCATGTGGGAGGGCGTGGCGATGGCGGCGGCCGCGCTGGCCGTGACCGGGATGCGCGCCCATGCCGGCAATGCCTCGGCCGCCGGCGCGGCGCGGCGCGGCTCGGGCCGGCGCGGATCGGTCTGGGGTGAAGCGAGTTGCAGCAACGGCCCGGGCGCGAAGCCCGTGGCCTCGGCACCCCATTCGGTGGGGGCGAAGTCGCGCGCCTCGGCGCCCTCCAGCCGGGCGAAGCCGGCGGCGATCTTCTCATACCAGCAGCCGTCGGCCGGGCCCTTGCTGCCATGCCAGCCACAGATGATCAGCCGGTCCTCGGCGCGGGTCAGGGCCACATAGAGCAGGCGGTTGCTCTCCTCCGCCTCGCGCGCCGCCTGGCGGGCATCGGCCTGCTCATAGGCGGGAGCGAGGAAGCCCTCCTTGCGCGGCGCCCAGAGGGGCAGTTCCTCCTTGGTCCAGCGCAGCCCGGCCTTTTGCGGCGGCGTGGCGGTGGTGTCGGGCAGGATGACGATGGGCGATTGCAGCCCCTTGGCGCCATGCACCGTCATCACCCGCACCAGGTCGGCGCTGCTTTCCGCCTCGCGCTTCACGCTGGCGCTGGAGCGGCGCAGCCAATGCAGGAAGCCTTGGAGCGAGGCCGGATGCGCGCGCTCATGCGCCATGGCCGCCGTGAGCAACTCATCCAGCGGGTCCGCCGCATCGGGGCCGAGGCGCGCCAGCAACCGCGCGCGGCCGCCGCGCTCGCCCAGGATTTCCGCGATCAGCGCATGGGCGGGCACATGGTCGGCGCGGGCGGTCAACGCGGCGAAGAGATCGGCAGCGCGGCCGATGGGCGTCTCCGCGCCGCGCTCGGCCATGAGGCGCGCATGCAGCGTGCCGGGGCGGTCATGCGCCAGGGTGAACAGCGCCTCGTCATCCAGCCCAAAGATCGGTGATTTCAGCGCGGCGGCGAGTTGCAGCTCATCCTGCGGCAGCAGGATGGCATCGAGCGTGGCCAACACATCCTGCACGGCGATCTGCTCGATCAGCACCATCCGGTCCACGCCACCGACCGGCACGCCGCGTTCCTTCAGCGCCCGCACCAGTTGGCCGAGGAAGGCATTGCGGCGGCGAACCAGCACCAGGATGTCGCCCGCCCGGATCGGCCGGCCGCGGGTCGGATCCTCCTCGCAGCGCGCATCCAAACGACCATGGGCGATCATGTGCTGGATGCGCGCGGCCAGTGCCGCGGCCAGGCGGGCATCGGCGCCGGCCTCGGCCATCGGCGTCTCTGGCACCGCCCAGGGGGGCGGGTCCTCGGGCTTGTCCTGGGATTGCAGGGGCCAGAGTTCGACCATCCCAGCCGCGCCCTCGCGGTCCGGGAGATGGCGAAGGACCTGCCCCTCCGCCACCACGCCATCCCGCGCCGGCCCTTCCTCGAAGACCGCATCCACCAGGGCGAGGATGGGCGGGGCGGAGCGGAAGGAGACCTCCAGCGGCACGGATTCGAAGCCCTGCCCGGCCGCGCGCACGGCTTCGCCGAACTCCGCCTCGGCGCGCGGCAGGCCACCGGCATCGGCGCCCTGGAAGCCGTAGATGGATTGCTTGATGTCGCCCACCGCGAAGATGGTGCGCGGCGGTGTGTTCTCCCGCGTGCCCTGGCCCGAGAAGAATTCGCCGGTCAGGGCGCGGGCGATGCCCCATTGCTCGGGGTTGCTGTCCTGCGCCTCGTCCAGCAGGACGTGGTCCAGCCCGCCATCCAGCTTGAACAGCACCCAGGCGGCGCCGGGGTTTTCCAGCAGCTTCTTCGCCGCCTGGATCAGGTCGTCATAGTCGAGCCGCCCCATGCGCTGCTTCGCGGCCCCGAAGCGGCGCAGCACGGGGAGGCCCAGCACCAGCGCGGCCTCGGTGGCGCGGAGCAGGGCCAGGGCCTCGCATTTCGCCTCCAGGCGTTGGATGCGCTCCGCCTCGGGCACCATGATCTTGAGGGCGGCGGCTTGGTCCGCAGGCCCAAGGCCGCCCTTGGTGGCCAGGTTCTTGTCGGCCTTGACCTTGCCCTTCTCCGTGAGGAAGACCCCCCGCCATTCCTCCATGGCGGCGAGACGCGCCTCGGCGCCCTCCAGAGCGAGGAAGCGCCGCATCGTTGCTCCACGCTCCTGGTCGCTCGACGTGGTGCTCTTCAGCAGCATCGCGGCGACCCGTGCCAGGCCCCGCTCATCGGCTGGCGTCGCGGCCTCACGCCGCAGGGATTCCTCATCCGCCTCTGGGTCCAGCCCCAGGCGATGGGCGATTTCCGCCACCAGGACGGCCAGCCCCCCCAGCGCGGAAAGCCCGGCCTGGAGCATGGGCTCCGCCCGGCGCAACTCGCCCATCAGCTCGCCCAGGCCCTTGGCGTTGCTCAGTGCGGCCAGGCGTTCCAGGGCCGGGCTGACCACCAGCTCCGCCTCGCGCGCACTGGCCAGTTCGGCGGCGGCGTCGAGTTCCTCCAGCACGGCGAAGCCGGGCGGCAGCCCGGCCTCCAGCGGGAAGCCGCGCAGCAGGGATTGCGCGAAGCCATGCAGCGTCGCGATCCGCATGCCGCCGGGCAATTCCAGCACGGCGGCGAAGCCGGCGCGGGCGCGGGCAATCTCTTCGGCCTCGGGCGCGCGGCCGAGCAAAGCGCGCAGCTCGGCTTCCAGCGCCGGTTGCGCGGCCACGGCCCAGGCGCCAAGGCGCGCATTCAACCGCGTCGCCATCTCGGCCGCCGCGGCCTTGGTGAAGGTGAGGCAAAGCAGCCGCTCGGGCCGGGCGCCGCCCAGCATGAGCCGCAGCAGGCGGTCGGTCAGCAGCTTGGTCTTGCCGGAGCCGGCCGAGGCGGTGACGAAGGCGGAGACGGCAGGGTCGGAGGCGCGGGATTGGCTGCGCTCGGCGATGTCGCGGGGGCGGGTCATGGGGAGAAAAAGGGCCTCCGGCGGCTGGGGCCACGGGCCCCAGACCCCACCTCCAACGAAAGGGGTCTGGGGCCCCCGGCCCCAGCCGCCGGAGGCCCTTTTCCTCTACCTTTCATTCCCCCTCCGCCTCCGCCGACCACTCCGCCTGGCGCGAGAGATGCACGTAATCCACCCCCGCCCGACGGCGCGGATGCGGGTGCGCCGGGAAGGCGCCGTCGCCCAGCAGGAAGCGATCCGCGAGGCCATGCAGGGCCAATTGCGCCTCGGCGATCATGGTGGGGATCTCCAGCTTCAGGGCCTTCACCTCGCCCGGCTGATCCGCACCGGTGAGCCGCCAGTATTCCAACGCGGCGACGGGGCCGGGCGGCACGCCCTGGAAGGCGCCTTGCTCGGCCAGCCAGGCTTCCAGCGGGAGTTGCGGGGCGGTGCCGGATTTCACGGCGGTGGCCGAGGGCACGGTGCCGGTCTTGTAGTCCAGGATGCGCAGCGTGCCGTCCAGCCGCCGGTCCACGCGATCCGCGCGGGCCTCCAGCGTGATGCTCCCGCCTGGGCGCTTTACCGTGAGGCGCGCCTTCACCTCCGCCCAGCTGGCGGCGAGGCCGCCACGCTGCTGCGCCTCCATGGCGCGGATGAAACCGCCGATGCGCGCCAGGCGCGGCGCCCAGAGGACCACGACGGTGGGGCGCAGCGCGGCTTCCTCCAGCGCCTCGGCGGCGGCGGCGTCCCAGAGCGGGCGGGCCGCCTCCTCACCCGGCCAGGCGCCGGGCAGCGTGGCGAGGAAACGGCGGATCGCGGCGTGGATCAGGTTGCCGTAATCCGGCGCGCCCGGCTCCTGCTCCAGCGGGTCGAGCGCGGAAAGGCGCAGGATGCGCTGGGCGTAGAAGGCATAGGGGTCGGCGATCAGGGTGGTCACGTCGCTGACGGTCACGCGCTCCGGCCGGGCGGCGCGGGGCGGGCGGGGCGCCGGGCGGCCGCAGGGGCGGATTTCGGCCGGCTGGTCCAGCAGGCGGGCCCATTCGGCGCTGGGCTCGGCCGGCAGGGCCAAGCCGTTCTGGCCCTTGAGAAAGGTGTCCAGCCGCGTCAGCCAGCGGGCCGGCACGGCCGGGCTGCCGCCGCGCCGCGCCGCGCGCGACAGCACCGCCCTTCTTGAGGCCGCGGCCGTCAGCAGGAAATCCGCCGCCACGCGGCCGATGCGCAATTCCGGCGAGGGCAGGCCGAATTCGCGCCGCATCGGGCGGCTCATCCAGGGGCCGGGATCGCTGGCCTGGGGCCAGATGGTCTCATCCAGCGCCCCCAGCACCACCAGGTCAAAATCCAGCAGCCGCGCTTCCAGCAGGCCGAGGATCTCGACCTGAGGGTGCGCGACATCGCTGCGCCCGCGCGAGATGCGGGCGGCGCGCGTGCTGCCCTGGGCCAAGGCGGCCTCGAACAGGCCCGGCCAATCGGCCGGTGAGAGCGGCGGCAATTCCGCCATGGCGGGGGCGAGGGCGGCGAGGTGCCGGGCCAGCGCCTCGCCCTCGGCCTGGGCATAGAGGCGCAGGCCGCCGGGCAAGGCGGGGGTGGTGGCGAGTGCCTCGGCGGCGGCGAGATGCTCGGCCAGCAGGTCGGCGGCGCGGCGCAAAGGGCTGCGCGGCAAGGCGGTGAAAGGGCCGAGGGCGGCTTCCAGCGCGTCCAGCAACTCCGCGAGGCGTGGCGCGGGGTCGCGCAGGCCGGCCAGGGCGGCGCGCAAGCCGGCCAGGCCCGGTCCCGGTGAGGGGCCGCGCAGGATGGCGGCCTCCAGCGCCTGAGTGGCGCCGAGCCAGTCGCCCCGCTCCATCCCACCGGCGCAAAGCGGGTGCTTCAGCACGGAAAGCAGGGCCACCGGCCCGCATTCCCCCGCCGCGAGATGGGCGATCAGGCGCAAAAAAGCGCCGGGCGGCGTGTCGGAGAGCGGCTGGCCGGCGCTGTCATCGGCCAGGATCCCATGGCGCGGCAATTCGGCAGCGACACGGCGCGCGAGGTCGCGATCCGGCGTCACCAGCGCGGCGCGGGCGCCGGGGGCCTCCAGCGCGCCGCGCAGCGTCAGCGCGATGGCGGCGGCCTCATGCTGGGCATCGCTCGCCTCGATGCGGCTCAGCGCCCGCAGCGGGGCCTGCCAGCGTTGCGGCTCGGGCCTCTGCCACGGCGTCAGATGCCCAGCCGGCAGCAGCGCGGTGCCGACGAGGTCCGAGACGCCGCCCGGCGCGGCCGCCACCCAGGGCGCGGCATCGGCCATGCTGGCGCCCATGCGGTCCAGCATGGCGCGCTGGCCGGCATAGGGGTGGGTCGGCGCCTCCCGCAGCGCCTCCCACGGCAGGGCGGCGGTGGCGGCATCCTCGCCGGGGAGCACCACGAAGCCCTGCGGCAGGCGGGTGGCGATGACCCGCAGCAGATCGGCCGCGGCCGGCACCGTGCCGCCCATGCCGATGCCGGCGGCGATCACGGCGCTGGCGGGCGGCGCTTCCTCCCACGCGAGACGCTGCGCCCGCAGCGCCAGCACGCGCCGCACGCCGAGGTCGAGCAGCCCCTGTTCCGTCAGCCAAAGCTGCCATTCCACGACGATGGCGCGCAGGAAGGTGGTGGTGATCTGCCAATGCACGGCGAGGGCTTCGGGGGCCAGCGCCTCCAGTCGCTCCAGCCAGCGATGGCCGAGCAGCGCCGGGTCATCCGGCAGGGTCTCGGCCTCTTCCAGCGCAATCTCGTCCAGCAGCTTGCCGAGCTCGGCGCCCAGGGCCCAGGCATGTTCGGCGCTGGCCGGGCCGCCGCGCTCGCGCGGGAGCTGGCTGGCGAGGCCCGCCAGCACCGCCTGGCGGCGCAGCGCATCCACCGCCGGCGGCAGGCGCAGCAGGGCGGGCAAAGCGAGTTCGTCGGCATCCTCGGTGGAGAGCCCGGCCAGCGCCCGCATGCGCGGCAGCAGCAGGGCGGCGGAATCGGCTTCGCGCAGGAAGGCGGCTTGCAGCGCGCGGGCGGCGCGGCGGGTGGGCAGCAGGATCGTCGCGGCGGCCAGCGCCTCGCCCGTGCCCAGCCGCGCCAGCGTGCCGCGCGCCAGGGCGGGCAGGAAGGCCGCGTCGGGCGGGATGGCGAAGAGCTTCACAACCAGTGGCTCAGCAGGCCATCGCGCAGGCGGCGTTCGGTGCGCGTGAGGTCTCCGGGGGTGGAGAGATGGAACCAGGCGCCATCATGCACGAAGCCGAAGAGCCGCCCGGCCGCGATGGCGCGGTCATAGCAGCGGTTCAGGCTGAAGCGGCCCTCGGGCTCGGGCGCGACCAGGCCAGGCCTCATCACCTGCACGCCGCCGAACAGGTAAGGCGCGATCTGCCCCTGTCCGGGCCGGCGGAGGCGGCCCGTGGCGTCCAGGAAGAAATCGCCGCGCCCGACCTCGCCCTCGATGCGCGTGGTGCGGATCAGCAGCAGCAGCGCATCCATCCGCTCCGGATCGAAATGGCGTTGGAGCAAGGTGAGGGCGGGGGTGGGGCCGTCCAGCCAATAGGCATCGCCATTCACCACGGCGAAGGGCGCCTCGCCCAGGCGCGGCAAGGCGCGGCGGATGCCGCCGCCGGTTTCCAGCAATTCGGGCTCCAGCTGGAGGCGCAGGCGCGGCGAGGTGCCTTCACGGGCGGCCAGGGCGGCGGCCACCTTCTCGGCGCACCAATGGGCGTTCACCACCACCTCCTCGATGCCGGCCTGGGCCATGCGATCCAGCGCATGGTCGAGCAGCGAACGGCCGAGCAGGGGCAGCAGCGGCTTGGCGGTCTCCGCCGTCAGCGGCCGCATCCGCTGGCCCAGCCCGGCGGCGAGGAGCATGCCGCGCGTCATCATGGGTTGCGGCGCTTTTCGGGCGGCACATGCGCGTCCAGGAAGCGCGCCAGCGGCTGTGCCGCCGGATGTTCCAGCGCACGGGCCAGCAGGGCCCAGCAGCGCGGGCCGTGCTGGAGGTAATGCGGCTTGCCGTCGCGCCGGTCCAGCCGCACCCAGAGGGCGGCGACGCGCAGATGCCGTTGCGCCGCATGCACCGCCATGGCGGCCCGAAAGCTGTCAGCTTCCAGCTCCGGCCGCTGGGCCAGATAGGCGCTGACGATGGCCTCGCGCAGCGCCGGGTCTACGTCCCGCCGGGCGTCCTCGACCAGGGAGACGAGGTCATAGGCGGGGTGGCCGGTGGCGGCGTCCTGGAAATCGATCACCGCCATGCCACGCGGCGTGGGGATGAGGTTGGCCGGGAAGTAATCGCGATGCACGAAGCCTTCGCCCGCGAAGGGCGCGAGCATGGCGGCCAGCGCAGCGGCGAGGGCCTGGCGCGTCTCCTCGCCGCAGGGCGCGCCGAGGGCGGCGGGCCACCACCATTCGCAAAAGGTGGCCTGGGTGGCGCGGATCATCGCCGGCGCGTCCCAGGCCGGCAGGCCCGGCGGCGGCGGCGCGGCGTGCAGCGCCACCAGGCTCCGCGCCGCGTCGAAATAGAGCGGCGCGGGCTCCGCCCCCGCATCCAGCGCGCCCGCCATGCTCGCGGCGCCCAGATCCTGCACCAGGGCGGTGTGGGTCGCGGCCTCCACGCCGATCACACCCGGCGCCGGCACGCCAAGCGCCTCCAGATGGCGCGCCACGCGGAGAAAAGCGTCGAGATACTCGGCTGAGGGCGTGCGCATGAGCAGCGCCGGGCGCGGGCCGCCGGAGAGGCGGGTGTAGTGCTTGCTGGCATCGGCCTGCAGCACCTCCTGCGCCGCATCGGCATAGCCATGGGTGTCGAGCAGGCTCACAGCCGGTCCTCCCATCCTGTCAGCCGCGCGCGGCGGGAATCCTCGGTCGCGCCGGGGGCCAACTGCACGCGCAGCGCCGCGGCGGGCGCAAGGCGGCCCAGGCGCTCGGGCCATTCCACCAGGACGATCCCCTCGCGCGCCTCATCCCAGCCGAGTTCCAGCAGGCCATCCGGGCCACTCAGGCGGTAGAGGTCGAAGTGATGCGCGGTGGCGCCTCCGGGCAGCTCGTAGGATTGCACCAGGGTGAAGGTGGGGCTGGGCACCTCCAGCGCCGGGTCGCCGGCCGCCGCGCGCAGAAAGCCGCGGGCCAGGGCGGATTTCCCGGCGCCCAGTGGGCCTTCCAGCAGCAGCGCATCGCCCGGCCGCGCGAGGCGGGCCAGGCGGGCGGCCAGCGCCTCTGTGGCGGCGAGGTTCTCCAGGGTGATCTCCATGCGCGCCCATCTTGCCGCCTGGCTGCGAGTCCCGCCAAGCTGGAACACTGGACGAGCCTCGGAAACCGGGGCATGGGCGCAATATGAACGAGATGATCCAGACCGACGTGGCCATCATCGGCGCGGGGCCCTGCGGCCTCTTCGCCGTCTTCGAATGCGGCATGCTGAAAATGCGCTGCGTGGTGGTGGATACGCTGGAGGAGATCGGCGGCCAATGCGCGGCCCTCTACCCGGAAAAGCCGATTTTCGACATCCCGGCCCATCCGCAGATTGCGGGTGCGGCGCTGATCGAGCGCCTGGCCGAGCAGGCGGCGCCCTTCAACCCGCGCTTCCTGCTGAACCAACGCGTCGAGGCGCTGCACGAGGCGGAGGGCGGTTTCACCCTGACCACCAGCCTGGGCAACCAAGTGCGGGCCAAGGCGGTGATCATCGCGGCCGGGGCCGGTGCCTTCGGCCCGAACCGCCCGCCGCTGGAGGGCCTGCCTGGTTACGAGGCCAGCGGCGCCGTCCGCTACATGGTGACGAAGCGCGAGGAATTCCGCGGCAAGCGCGTGGTGATCGCCGGCGGCGGCGACAGCGCGGTGGATTGGGCGCTGAGCCTTAAGGATGTGGCCGAGAAGGTCATCGTCGTGCATCGCCGCCCGAAATTCCGCGCCGCGCCCGAGACCGCCGCCCAGCTCGAAGCCGCCGCCGCGCGGGGCGAAGTGGAGATGGCCATCCCCTATCAGCTTGCCCGGCTGGAGGGTGACGGTTCGCGCCTGGATGCCGTGGTGCTGGCCACGCTGAAGGGCGAGGAGATGCGCGTGCCGGCCGACCATCTGCTGGCCTTTTTCGGCCTCTCCATGGAACTCGGCCCCATCGCGGATTGGGGGCTGGGGCTGGAGCGCAGCCATATCGCCGTCACGCCCGCCACCTGCGAGACCAACATCTCCGGCATCCACGCGATCGGCGACATGGCGACCTATCCTGGCAAGCTGAAGCTCATCCTCCAGGGCTTCTCCGAGGCGGCGATGGCGGCACATGCCATCCACCCCCGCGTCTTCCCCGGCGAGGCGCTGCATTTCGAGTATTCCACCAGCAAGGGCGTGCCGGCGGCATGACCCCGTCCGATGACCGGAGGGCAAAGCCTGAAGGTCTGAATCGGCCGGACGGGCAAGCATCCGATGACCGGAAGACGGAGCCTGCAGGCTTGAACCAGCCGCGCGGCGTCTCTCCCGACGCCGACCGGCACAGCCCTGCGGATCCCCGCCGCGAAGCGCCTGCCGTGGCGCGCAACCGGGACGCGCTGCTGGCCGTCCTGCGGGGCATGCTGCCGGCAGAGGGCCTGGTGCTGGAAGTGGCCTGCGGCACGGGCGAGCATGCGGTGCATTTCGCCTCGGCCCTTCCCGGCCTCACCTGGCAGCCGAGCGACCCCTCGCCGGAGGCGCGGGCGAGCACTGATGCCTGGGCGGTGGGGGTGCCGAATATTCGCCCGGCCCTGGCGCTCGACGCCGCATCCTGGCCCTGGCCGATGGCGCAGGCGGATGCGGTGCTCTGCGTGAACATGATCCATATCGCGCCCTGGGCGGCCTGCCTGGGGCTGCTGCGCGGCGCGGCCGCGATCCTGCCGGCGGGCGCGCCGCTGATCCTCTACGGGCCCTACATCCGGGCCGGCGTGCCGACCGCGCCCAGCAACCTCGATTTCGACGCCAGCCTGAAGGCCCGCAACCCCGCCTGGGGCCTGCGCGCGCTGGAGGATGTGGCCGCCGCCGCCGAGGGCTTCACGCTGGAGCAGGTGGTGGAGATGCCGGCGAACAACCTCACGGTGATGTTTCGCCGGACGGCATGATCCGTCTCAGCCGGGGAGATGGCTGAGAGCGGCACCCGGGAATCGCGAGATTCACCCGCCAGATATCTTCCAAAAAGAGACGATCTTCGCAAAATTGATATATCGCCAATTCTTGGTTCATTTTTGGTGCCTTTCCTTGCTTGCACAACCCAGGATGGTTCTGCATGGTGAGTGAGCCCTGGGGGGGGCTTACTCATGCTGAACGCTGCAAATGTCTCGTTTTCCGGCCAGTGGGGGACCGGATTGATTGCCCGGATGGTCGTCTCCAACGACAGCATCGGGATCAATAATTGGACAGTCGCCTTCGAGGTGCCGTTCCAGATCGCCAATATCTGGGATGCGACCATCCTCAGCCAGACCAGCCTGGGCGGCGGCGTCACGCGCTACGTCGTCGGCCCGGCCGATTGGAATGCCAGCCTGCCGCCCGGCGGCACCGCCGCCTTCGTCTTCGAAGGCCGCGCCGAGGCGAATATCGTGGCACAGGTGAATGCCATCGGCTTCGGCACCGCCCTGCCCACGCCGCCCAGCGTGACCATCGCTGACGCCACCTTGGCCGAGGGCCAGGCCGGCACCACGGAACTGGTCTTCACCGTGACCCTCTCCGCACCCTCGACCGAGGCGATCACCATTCCCTGGTCCACCCGTGACGGCACGGCCCTGGCCGGCAGCGATTACCGCGCCGCCTCGGGCAGCGTGACCTTCGCGCCGGGCGAGACCCGCAAGACCATCGCCGTCACCCTGCTGGGCGATGCGCTGGTCGAGGGCGATGAGAGCTTCGAGCTGGTGCTGGGCACACCGAGCGGCGCCACCCTGGCCGATGGCACGGCGCGCGGCACCATCCTCAATGATGACGTGCTGCCCAGCCTCTCCATTGCCGATGCGCAACTGGCCGAGGGGAATGCCGGCACCCGGGAGATGGTCTTCACCGTCACCCTCTCGCAGCCCGCGGCGGGCCCCGTCACGGTGGCCTTTGCCACGCGCGACGGCACGGCGCTGGCTGGCAGCGACTACAACGCAGCGACCGGCACGTTGAGCTTCGCCGCCGGCGAGACCAGCAAGACCATCGCCGTCACCCTGCGCGGCGACACGGCCGATGAGATCGACGAGAGCTTCGAGCTGGCGTTGAGCGGCCTGACCGGCGCCAGCTTCGCCCGCACCAGCGCGCTCGGCACCATCCAGAACGATGACGCGCCGCCCGTGCTCCGCGTCTCCAACGCCGAGGTGATCGAAGGCGCCTCGGGCACGCGCAACATGGTCTTCACGCTCAGCCTGGACAAGGCGATCGGCCAGAGCGTGACGGCCCGCTTCGCCACCGCCGATGGCACGGCCACCGCCGGCAGCGACTATACCGCGCGCAGCGGCAGCGTGACCTTCGCGGCGGGCGAGACCAGCAAGACCATCGCCGTCGCCGTCCGGGGCGACCGCGTGATCGAGGCGGATGAGAGCTTCAACCTGCTGCTGAGCAACGTCACCCGCGCCACCCTGGCGCCCGGCGGCGGCGTCGGCACCATCCGCAATGATGACCTGGCGCCGCCGGTGCTCAGCATCGCCGATGCGGCCCTGGCCGAGGGCGATGCGGGCACGGCGCAGATGCTCTTCACCGTCTCGCTCTCCCGCGCGGCGACCTCGGCCGTCTCGGTGAACTTCGCCACGCAGAATGGCACGGCGCTGGCCGGCAGCGACTTCACCGCCGCGCGCGGCACGCTGAACTTCGCCGCCGGCGAAACCAGCAAGACCATCGCCGTCGCCATCCGGGGTGACCGCGCGATCGAGGCGGATGAGAGCTTCGGCCTCGTGCTCTCCCGCGCCACCGGCGCCACGCTCGGCGATGGCAGCGCCATCGGCACCATCCTGAATGATGACGCGCCGCCCGCGCTCTCCATCAGCGACGCCCAGGTGACGGAGGGCGATGCGGGCACGAAGCAGATGCTCTTCACCGTCAGCCTCTCCCGCGCCGCGACCGGCGTGGTCACCGTGACGCATGCGACGCAGGCCGGCACCGCCACCGCCGGCAGCGATTTCCTGGCCGGCTCCGGCACGCTCAGCTTCGCCGCGGGCGAGACCAGCAAGACCATCGCCGTGACCATCACGGGCGATATGGCGGTGGAGGCGGATGAAACCCTCACCCTGCAACTGGGCTCGGCGAGCGGCGCGACCATCGCGGATGGCACCGGAACCGGCACCATCCTGAACGATGATGTGCTGCCCAGCCTCAGCATCGCCGATGCCCAGGTGACGGAGGGCGCTTCGGGCACGAAGCAGATGCTCTTCACCGTCACCCTCTCGCGCGCCGCGGCCAGCGCGGTGAGCGTCGCCTATGCGACCGAGGCAGGCACGGCGCAGGCCGGCACGGATTTCACCGCCACCTCCGGCACGCTGAGCTTCGCCGCCGGTGAGATCAGCAAGACCATCGCCGTGACGATCCTGGGCGATACGGCCGTGGAGGCGGATGAGCGCTTCAGCCTGGTGCTCTCCAGCCCCAACGGCGCGACCATCCTGGACGGCACGGGGCAGGGCGTCATCACCAATGACGACACGGCGCCCGCCCCATCGGGCGACACCGCCAGCTTCCGCGTGACGCAAAGCTGGAATGGCGGCTTCCTGGCCGAGATGACGGTGCTGAACGACGCCACCCCGCTGCAGGGCTGGACGCTCACCTTCGACGCACCCTTCCAGATCCGGGGTGTCTGGAATGCCGAGCTGGTGAGCCAGGTGGGCCAGACCTATGTGATCCGCAACGCACCCTGGAATGGTGATCTCGGCCCGCTCGGCAGCACGAGCTTCGGCCTTGATGTGGCCGGCGCGGGCACGCCGCAGAACATCAGCGTGAATGGCGGAGCGCCCGTGCCGGGCCTCTCCGTCAGCGATGCCAGCCTGACGGAGGGCGATGCCGGCAGCGCGCTGATGAACTTCACCATCCGCCTGACCAACGCCGCCACCACGCCGGTGACGGTGGATTACGCAACGGCCGATGGCGGGGCGCTGGCGGGGCTGGATTACCAGGCGGCCTCGGGCAGCATCACCTTCGCGCCGGGCGAGCTGAGCAAGACCCTCTCCGTCGCCGTGCTGGGCGATACGCTGCGCGAGGGGACGGAAAGCTTCAGCCTGAACCTCACCGCGCCCGCCGGCGTGCGGCTGCTGGATGGCCAGGGGCTGGGCAGCATCCGCGACAATGACGCGCCGCCCGCGGATTTGCCGGCGGAGGGCTACTACTCCACCAGCGGCAACCAGATCATTGACGCGAATGGCGATCCGGTGCGGCTGAAATCCGTGAACTGGTTCGGCATGGAAGGCTATCTGGGCGTGCCGGACGGGCTCTACACCCGCAACTGGCAGGACATGATGGAGCAGATGAAGGAGCTGGGCTTCGACAGCATCCGCCTGCCCTTCAGCCTGGAAAACATCCGCCCCGGCGCCATGCCGAACAACATCGTCTATTCCATCAACCCGGATCTGCGCGGCCTCACCAATCTGGAGGTGATGGACAAGGTGGTGGATTACGCCGGGCAGCTGGGCATGAAGATCATCCTGGATTGCCATCGCAGCTCCAACGGCGCCGGGCCGAACGAGAACGGCCTTTGGTACGACTCCAATTTCAGCGAGGCCGACTGGATCAACGCCTGGACCAGCCTGGCGCAGCGCTATGACGGCAATTCCACCGTGATCGGGATGGATCTGCAGAACGAGCCGCATGCGGCGAGCTGGGCCGACTGGTCCGCGGCGGCCGAGCGCGCGGGCAATGCCATCCATGCGGTGAACCCGGACCTGCTGATCATCGTGGAGGGCGTCAGCCAATACCAGGGCGACTACTACTGGTGGGGCGGGCAACTGGCCGGGGTGCGGGATGATCCCGTGGTGCTGAACCAGGCGAACAAGCTGGTCTATTCACCGCATGACTATCCGAATTCGGTCTGGCCGCAGCAATGGTTCCAGGTGAACGAATACCCGGAGAACCTGCCCAATGTCTTCCGCGAGGCCTGGGGCTTCATCTTCGAGGAAGGCATCGCGCCCATCTATCTCGGCGAATTCGGCAGCGAGCTGATCCAACCCAAGGACATCGCCTGGATGGAGAAGATCGTTCAATACATCAATGGCGACTTCAACACCGATGGCGTGGTGGACATCCCCGAGACGCAGGAGGGGATGAGCTTCGCCTATTGGTCGTGGAACCCGAACTCCTCCTTCACCGGCGGCATCCTGATGGATGATTGGGCGACGCCGCATGCGCATAAGCTGGCGGCGATCGAGCCGCTGTTCGGGTAAGGAAAAAAGGTGGCCTCCGGCGGCCGGGGCCGGGAGGCCCCGGACCCCGGGACTTCAGCGTGCGACTGCTGCCGTTACGCCGCGGGATTTTTGCCAGGCCAGGAGGGCCAGCGCCGCCAACAGCGGCGGGATGAGCGTCAGGTTCAGGAGGCTCCAGCCGAAGCGGGCATGCACATAGCCGGAGAGGAAGGCGGTGCAGGCAACGGTACCGAAGACGATGAAATCATTCGCTGCCTGGGCGCGCACCCGCTCATGCGGCGCATAGGCGGTGGCGAGCAGCGAGGTCGCCCCCACGAACATGAAGTTCCAGCCGACGCCGAGGATCGCAAGGCCAATGGCGAAATGCCAGAAGGTCTCGCCCATCAGCGCCACGACGACGGAGGCGGCGGTGAGGCCGGCGCCCGCCACGATGATGGGCCGCACGCCATAGCGCGTGATGAGATGCCCGGTGACGAAGCCCGGCGCGTACATCGCGATGGCATGCGCCTGGATCACCGTGGCCGAGGCGCCGACCGAGAAGCCGCAGAACAGCATCTCCAAGGGTGTGGCCGTCATCGCCAGGTTCATCGTGCCATAGGCCACCATCCCGGCCACCACGGCGGTGACGAAGGCCGGCCGGCGCATGATCTCGCCCACCGGGGTGGTGACGGCCGCGCGGGGCGGCGGCGGCGGCAAGGTGAGGCCGGTGAGCAGGGTGATGCAGACCACCGGCAGCAGCGCCAGGATCAGATAGGTGCCCAGGAACATGTAGGGCATGAAGACATCATAGCTGTGCTTGACCAATTCCGGCCCGAAGGTCGCTGCCAGGACGGGCCCGGCCATGACGAGGGCGATGGCGCGCGGGCGATAGGCGGGGGTGGCGGCTTCGGCCGCGGCGAAGCGGTAATGCTGCGCGATGCCGAAGCCGGCGCCGGCCAGCACCGAGCCCAGGCAATAGATCAGGAAATCCTGCTGCCAGACACCGAGCGCGAAGGTGAGCGACCCCAGGAAGGAGATCACGGCGCCCAGCATGAAACCGGCGCGCCTTCCATAGCGGCCGAATATGATGGAGGCGGGGATGGAAGCCGCCATCACCGCCGTCATCTGCACCGCCATGGGCAGGGTGGCGAGCGCCGGGTCGGCCGAAAGGCTGTGGCCGATGATGGCGCCCATCGCCGCCTGGCCCACCATCGTCGCGTTCATCAGGGCCTGACAGAAAAACAGCCGCCAGATGGTGGCCTTCATGGCCCGGTCATCGGTTTCCGTCACAGATGGCTCCACCCCAGCTTCGCGGGCGTGATGTCCGCGCCCATTTGATCGGTCAAATTCACACGCGCTGGGCCCTGGGTGAAGCGACCGATGCGCGTGACAGGCGTGCGCGCGGCGAGGCCCGCTTCCAGAACCGCCTGTCGATCCTCCGGCGCGGCGGCGAAGAGCAGTTCATAATCATCGCCGCCCGTCACCAGCGCCGTGACGGGCGCCGTGGCGTCGGAGACGGGGACCAGCGCGGCCTCCACCACCGCGGCGCAATCCCCGGCGCGGCAGAGATGGGAGGCGTCCTGCAAAAGCCCGTCCGAGACATCCATCGCCGCCCGCGCCAGGCCACGCAGCGCGAGGCCGAGGGCCAGGCGCGGCTCCGGAAGGCGGTAGCGGCGGGCCAGGGCGCCGTCGGGGTCCGGGATCTCGCCGCGCGCGGCGCGCAGGCCGAGCCAGCCATCGCCGATGCGGCCGCTGACCCAGAGGTCATCGCCCGGCCGGGCGCCGGCGCGGGTCAGGGCCGCGCCGGGCGGCACCTGGCCCAGGATGGTGAGGGAGAGGGTGAGCTGCCCCGGGGTGGAGACGGTGTCGCCCCCCAGCACGCGAAGGCCGAATTCCGCCTGGTCCTCCGCGAGGCCGGCGACGAAGCCGGCGAGCCAGGAATCATCGGTCTCGGGCGTCAGGGCGATGGTCATGAGGTAGCCGAGTGGCGTGGCGCCCATGGCCGCGAGGTCGCTAAGGTTCACGCGCAGCAGCTTGCGCCCGATGGTCTCTGGCGGATCGTCGGGCAGGAAATGCACGCCGGCCACCATCGCATCGGCCGCGAGGACGAGCTGCGCGCCGGGCGGTGGCGTGAGCAGCGCCGCATCATCCAGCAGATCGAGCCCTTCAGGCCCCGCAAGCGGCCGAAAATGCCGCGCGATCATGGAGAATTCCGGTGCGCTCACTTGCATGGTCCGGAGGTCCAGGAACCTGAGGTTCCTGGCGGGGTTGGCCGCGAAGCGGAGACAACCCGGGAGGGCAGCGCCCTCCCGGGGTCAGAATTCCTCAGCCCGAAGCGCCCGCGCCAGCGCATCCAGCACCCCGTTGCAGAAGCGTGGCTCTTCGCCCCCGAAGAAGCCATGCGCCACATCCATGTATTCCTTGATCACGACCTTCGCCGGCGGCCCGCCCATGTCCCGCAGCTCGCCCGCCGCGGCGCGCAGGATGGCGCGCAGCACGGGATCGAGCCGGTTCATCGCCCAGCCCGAGGCCAGGTGCGCGGCGATGAGCTGGTCGAGGTCGGCGGCGTGGGTCGCGGCCCCGCGCATGATGCGGGCGAAGAGTGCGACATCGGCTTCCTCGACGCGGCCATCCTCGAAGCCATCCTGGCCCGGCGCGCTGCCCAGGCGGTGCCGGACGAACTGGTCCAGCACGGTCTCGATGTTGTCGCCGGATTGCTCGGTCTGGAACAGCGCCTGCACGGCGGCGACGCGCGCGCCCGTGCGCGGGCGGCCCGGTGCTGGCTTGGGTGCGGGCTTGGGTGCGGGCTTCAAGCCAGGCCCCAGCGGCGGCGCAGGGCCACCTGCATGAGGGCGGCCTGCGCGGCTTCGGCCCCCTTGTTGTGCCCATCCTGGCGCGAGCGTTCGATGGCCTGCTGGATGGTGTGGACGGTCAGCAGGCCGAAGCCGATGGCGGCGCCGGAATCGGTGGAGATGTTCATCACGCCCGAGCAGGCCTCGCGGCAGATATGGTCGTAATGATCGGTCTCGCCGCGCACGACGCAGCCCAGCAGGACGAAGCCGTCCCAGCGGGGCTCCTCGTCATCGGCCCCGTCACTGGCATCGAGCGCCATGCGCAGCGCGGCGGGCAGTTCGAAGGCGCCGGCGACGTCCACGATTTCGAGAAGGCCGCCGGCCTCGGCCACCACGCGTTCCACGCCCTGGCGCATGCCGCCGACGATCTCGTCGTAATAGGGCGCCTGGATCAGCAGGATGCGCACGGGCGGGCCCGGGACCTGCACCGTGTCGCGCTTCGGGCCGTCAATGGTGCTCATGGAGCTGCTCCGCAGATGGGGGTGCTCATGCGCTCTCTCCCACGACCGGCCGCGTGGCGACGACGCGCAGCCCCCAGCCCTCCAGCCCCACCAGCGGGCGGGGATGGTTGGACAGGCGGATGAGGTCGGTCACGCCGAGATCGGCAAGGATCTGCGCGCCCACGCCATAGTCGCGCAGCTGCGGCGTCGCGTTGTTGTCGCGGTTGCGGCGGACATGGGTGCTGATGCCGTCGCGCCGGTAGTCGCGCAGGATGACGACGACGCCACGCCCCTCGGCCGCGATGGCCTCCATCGCGCCGTGCAATTCGCGCACGCCGCGGCCACCCACCATGTCGGTCATCAGGTTGGCCGCATGCATGCGGGTCAGCACGGGTTCGGGGCCGCTGATGTCGCCCTTGATCAGGGCCACATGCTCGCCGGATTCCAGCGCGGAATTATAGACCACCAGGCGCCAATCCCCACCCACGGCATGGGTGATCTCGCCCTCCTCGACGCGCTTGATCAGGCGCTCGGTGCGGCGGCGATGGCCGATCAGGTCGGCGATGGTGCCGAGCTTGAGGCCGTGCATCTGCGCAAAGGCAACGAGGTCCGGCAGGCGGGCCATGGTGCCGTCATCATTCATGATCTCGCAGATGACGCCGGCCGGGTTCAGCCCGGCCAGGCGCGCGAAATCCACCGCCGCCTCGGTGTGGCCGGCGCGGATCAGCGTGCCGCCCTCGCGCGCCACCAGCGGGAAGACATGGCCGGGCGTGACGATATGCTCGCGCCCCAGCTCGGGATTGATGGCCACCGCGACGGTACGGGCGCGGTCCGCGGCCGAAATGCCGGTGGTGACGCCATCCCGCGCTTCGATGCTGACGGTGAAGGCCGTCTGATGTCGCGTGCCGTTGGACTGCGCCATGAGCGGCAGGCCCAGCTGCTCCACCCGCTGCCGCGTCATGGCCAGGCAGATCAGCCCGCGGGCGAAGCGGGCCATGAAATTGATGGCGTCAGGGGTCGCGAATTGGGCGGGGATGACGAGGTCCCCCTCATTCTCGCGGTCTTCGTCATCCACCAGGATGAACATCTTGCCGCGCCTCGCCTCTTCCAGAAGCTCCTCGGTGGGCGTGATGAATTCATGCCAATTGGTGGTGCTGGTCTTCACGCTCACGCCCGAAACTCCATCAGCCGAGCGACATAGCGCGCCAGGGTGTCGATCTCGATATTCACCGCATCGCCGGGTTGCAGCGTGCCGAAGCTGGTCACGGCGGCGGTGTGGGGGATGATGTTGACCCCGAAACTCTCCGCGTCAACCTCGTTCACGGTGAGCGAGACGCCATCCACCGCCACGCTGCCCTTCACCGCGATGTATTTCGCGATCTCGCGCGGCACGCCGAAGCGCCAGCGGACCGAGGCGTTTTCCGGCGTGGCGGAGAGCACCCGCCCCACGCCATCCACATGGCCGGAGACCAGGTGCCCGCCCAGCTCATCGCCCAGCTTCAGGCTGCGCTCCAGGTTCACGCGCCCGCCGGCCTTCCACTGCCCCGTGGTGGTGCGGGCCAGGGTCTCGGCGCTGGCATCCACGGCGAAGCTGTCGCCATTCAGCTCCACGGCGGTCAGGCAGACGCCCGAGCAGGCGATGGAGCAGCCGAGCTGCGCGCCCGCCAGGAAGTCCGGCGCCACGCCGATGACCAGGCGCATGTCATGCCCCTGGCCGATGGGCTGCACCTCGCGCAGCGTGCCGAGGCCCGTGATGATACCGGTGAACATGCGCCCTACTCCTTCACGAACTCGCTCATCACATCTGCGCCCACCGCCCGCGTCGCCTCCAGGCGGAAGCGCGGCATGGCGGAGAGCGCCACAAGGCCCAGCGGCCCCATGCTGGCCAGCCCCTCGGCGCCCATCAGCCCAGGGGCATGGAACCAGACGAGCCGGTCCACAAGCCCTGCGCGCAGCAAGGCAGCGGCGAGCCCGGCGCCACCCTCGACCAGCACGCGGGTCACGCCCCGCATGGCCAGCGCGGCCAGCATGGGGCGGGGCAGCAGCCCGCCGCCGGCAGCCCGGCGGATGGTCACCACCTCCACCCCCGCGCTGATATAGGGTGCCAGCGCGGAAGGGCGATGCCCGGCGCCGGTGAGAAGCCAGGTGGGTTGCAACGCCGCCTCCCGCACCAGCCTCGCCCCGGGCGGCGTGCGCAGCCGCGCATCGGCAATCACGCGCAGGATGGGCACAGGGTCCATGCCCGCGATGCGGCAGGTGAGGTCCGGGTCATCGGCCAGCACCGTGCCGCTGCCGACCATCACCGCATCATGCCGGGCGCGCAGGGCGTGGACGGCGCGGCGCGCATCGGGGCCGGTGATCCAGCGGCTCTCGCCCGTGCTGGTCGCGATGCGCCCATCCAGCGTGGAAGCGAGCTTGAGCGTCACCAGCGGCAGGCCCTGGGTGATCCGGCGGATGAAGCCGGCATTGAGCGCCGCGGCCTCCGTCCCCAGCAGCCCTTCCTCAACCGTGATGCCGGCGGCGCGCAGCCGGGCGAAGCCGCGCCCATCCACCCGGGCATCCGGGTCCCGCAGGGCCACCACCACGCGGGTGACCCCGGCGCGAATCAGCGCATCGCAGCAGGGCGGCGTGCGGCCGTGATGCGAGCAGGGCTCCAGCGTGACATAAGCCGTCGCACCCCGTGCGGCCCCAGGGGAGGCCGCTTCCGCGCGAGCCAGCGCCTCGGCCTCGGCGTGGGGGCGGCCGCCGGGCTGGGTCCAGCCACGGGCGATGACGGTGCCGTCCTTGACCAGCACGCAGCCGACCGCCGGGTTGGGCCAGGTGTTGCCCAGGCCGCGGGCGGCGAGCCGCAGGGCGGCGCGCATATGGGCCAGGTCATCCACGGGCGGGACTCCGAGGGCCGCTGCCGCGCGGGCTCCCCTCAACCGGCATCTGGCTGGCCTTGGCGAGGGTATCGGCGTTGCGGTTGGGCAGGTCTGGCTGTGCCAACCGGAGCATGGTGGCGAATGGTCCCTCGATGGAGCTGCCCGGGGGGTGGTCGGTTGGGCCTGGATGGATGATGGCACGATGGATCAGGGCGCGGGCGGCGTCCACCGGCTTCCCGGGTGATGGGGGCCGGCCCGCAGCGCATGGCCCGCGCGAAACTGACGCAGCTTCCTCCCGCGAGGGCACAGGTCGAGGGCACGACCATCACTTCGGCCTCAGGCCCGACAGACCCCTGAGAACCGATGGCGTTCCGCCACTTCGGGCGCCCTCCCCAGCCGCCGCTCCGGTCGGGCCGCCTGATCCGCCAGGGCCCGAGGGCCCCGATATCCGCAAGGGGGCGCCGCCGCTCGCACAGTTGGCGGCCCCACCGCCTGAACGAGGGGCTATTCGATCTTGATGCCGGCGGCGCGGATGATCGGCGCCCAGCGCGTGTATTCCTCTCGCACGAAGCGGTCGGTCGTCGCGGCGTCCATCCAGATGGCTTCGCTGCCAAGGTCGCGCAGGCGGGTCTGCATCTGCGGCGTCTCCAGCACCTCCTTCGAGACGGCCGACATCCGGTTGACGATCGGCGCTGGGGTCCCGCGCGGCGCGAAGAGCCCGGTCCAGGAGCGCACGGCGTAGTCGGCAACGCCGCCCTCGGTCACGGTCGGCAGATCGGGGCGGAGCGCCACGCGCTCGGCCGTGCAGACCGCGATGATGCGGACGCGCCCGGCCTCGGCCGGCGGGATCACCGTGGGCAGGTTCATGAAGCCGAGCTGGATGGTGCCGGCGATCAGGTCGCTCAGCACCGGGCCGCCACCGCGATAGGGCACATGCGTCATGTCCAGCCCCGTGCGCATGCGAAACAACTCGCCCGCCAGGTGGTTGGAGGAGCCAACGCCCGAGGAGCCGAAGCTCATGCCGCCGCGCATGGTGCGGATATGCGCGATCAGCTCCGGCACAGTGCGCACGGGGAGGGAGGGATGCACGGCGATGACATTGGGCACATCCACCCACATCGCCATGCCGTGGAAGACCTCCCGCACGTCATAGCCCATTTCGCCCGAGATCAGCGGGTGGAACACATGGTTGGAGGCCGAGGAGACAAAGAGCGTCTGCCCATCCGGCCGTGCCCGCATCGCGGCCCCCATGCCGACGGAACCGCCGCCGCCCGGCCGGTTCTCGACCAGGAAGGGCTGGCCGAGCCGCCCTTCCAGCTGCGGCGCGAACAACCGCGCCACCACATCATTCGAGCCACCCGGCGCCCAGGGCACGATCATGCTGACCGGACGGGTGGGCCAGGCCTCCTGCGCCCGGGCAAGGGCGGGAAGGGCCAGCAGGGGCGCGGCAAGGAGGGGGCGACGAAACATGGGCGGGTTCCTCTCTGGTTGCGCTCCTATAACATGCCTGGGCGGCGCGGATATCGGGGCGAATGGCAAAGACGGCGCGCCCAGGTTAAGACCAGCGTGAATGGTGTGAAACGAGAGCGATGATGCGGCCCTTCTCCCTGATCATCCTGGCGGCGGTCCTGGCGGGCTGCGCGCAGGACCATGCCGGCATCGCAACCAGCGGGGGCGATAGCTTCGTGCTCGCCGCCCAGGGTGTCAGCGGCCGCGGGGCGGTGGAGAGCGGGCTGGCCCAGGCCCAGGGTTTCTGCGGCGAGCATGGCCGGCTCTTCGTGCTGACCAACAGCGAGGTCGGCTCCAGCAGCTATCGCCTGGAATTCCGCTGCATCGCCATGAACAATGTCCCGCCGCCACCGCCCGTGGCCAGCGCAGCGCCGCCCCCGCCGCCGCGCAGCGCGCGGGGGCGCCGTGCCGCGCCCGCCCCCGCGCCAGAGCTGGCCAGCAGCGGCCCACCGCTCAGCTTCCCGGCCAGCCTGCCGGCGATGACGGCGCCGCCCGCCCAGGTCGTCTGGAGCCTGGGCACGGCGAATGTCCCGCCCCCGCTGCCGCCGGTGGCCACGACGCCACTCTTTGCCCCGCCGCCCGGCGTGGTGCTCGCCGTGCCGCCACTGACCGGCCCAAGGCTGCCCCCGGCCGACAATTCGGCGCTGGTTGCCCTGCCCCGGCTCGATTCCATGGCGACTCTCGAACGCCCGCAACCCCTGGCAGCGGCCAGCATGGAGCCGGCCGGGGCGCCGGCCGCGAGCCAGGCGGTGTTGAGCCGCGAGCCACTGCCGCCGGTCGGCACGCTGCCCCTGCTGCAATCGCAGGCGCCGAGCCCACCCAGCTACGTCGCCGCGCAGCCCGTGGTGCGGGCCGAGGCCCTGCCGCCGATTCAGGCGCAGCCGCTCGCCGCGCCGGCCACCGCGCTCAGCGCGCCGCCGCCCAGCTTCGGGCTGGTGGTGCCGAGCCCCAATCCGCTGCCGGGTGCCAGCAGCTCCCTGCCGCCCATCGCGGGCGGCAACACCCGGCCGCTCGCGCTGCCGGGCGGCAACCCCACCACCCTGTCCAGCGGCGGCACGGGCTTCAGCCAGGGCTTCCGCTGACCGGGGCGCTCAGTCGTAGACCTGGCTGAGCGTCTCGGCGACGAGGCAGGGGCGGGGATTGCCCTCCACCTCCATCTCATTCTCCATGGTCAGGCGCACGCCGCCCGGAATGGGCTCGCAGGCCTTCAGCGTCAGGTGCAGCCGCACGCGGGAGCCCGAGGGCACCATGGCGGTGAAGCGCACCTTGTTGCTGCCGTAGTTCAGCGCGCGGGAGCGGTTCTTGATGCGATAGACCAGCGGCGACAATCGCGGCAGCAGCGAGAGCGTCAGAAAGCCATGCGCGATGGTCTTGCCGCCCGGCAATTCGCGCGCCGCGCGCTCGGCATCAATGTGAATCCATTGATGGTCGCCCGTCGCCTCGGCGAAGAGGTCGATGGTGCGCTGGTCCACCGTGTACCATTCGCTGGTGCCGAGCTTCTTGCCGACCCATTCCGCCATGTCGGCGGGCTTTTCGATTTCGAGCATGCGTGCCTCCCGTTGATGGGCGGCAAGCTTGGGGAGGCGGAGGCTAGTCGTCCAGCCCCACCAGGGAGCGCGCGAAATCCCGCGCCTCGAAGGGGCGGAGGTCGGCCGCCTTCTCGCCCACGCCCACCGCATGCACGGGCAGGCCGAATTCCTGGGCGAGGGCCACCACCACGCCCCCCTTGGCCGAGCCGTCGAGCTTGGTGACGACCAAGCCCGTCACATCCACCATCTCCTTGAAGACCCGCACCTGGCTCACGGCGTTCTGGCCGGTGGTGGCATCGAGCACGAGCAGGGTGGAATGCGGAATGGTCGCGTCATCGCGCTTGAGCACGCGCACCACCTTGCGCAGCTCCTCCATCAGGGCCGACTTGTTGTGCAGTCGGCCGGCCGTGTCCACCAGCAGGACATCCACGCCCGCCGCTCGCGCATCGCGCAGGCCATCGAAGGCGAGGCCGGCGGCATCGGCGCCGGGCTTGGCCGGCACCACGACATGCGCGCCGGTGCGCTCGCCCCAGACCTGCAATTGCTCGACGGCGGCGGCGCGGAAGGTGTCGCCGGCCACCATCCAGACCTTCAGGCCCTGGGCGCGATACTGCTCGGCCAGCTTGGCGATGGTGGTGGTCTTGCCGGTGCCGTTCACGCCGACCACCAGCACCACATGCGGCGCGTGTTCGCGCGTGATGACCAAAGGCTGCGCCACGGGGGCGAGGATGGCGGCGATTTCCTCGGCCAGGGCCGCCTTCACTTCCTCATCCGTCACCTCGCGGCCGAAGCGGGTGCGGCGGAAGCCCTCCACGATGCGGCCGGCAGCACTGACGCCGAGATCGGCGCCGATCAGCATCTCCTCCAACTCCTCCAGCGCCGCGTCATCCAGCTTGCGCTTGGTGAAGACGCTGCCGATGGCATCGGTGAGCTTGGCGGTGGAGCGCGCGAGCCCGGCCTTGAGGCGAGCGAAGAAGCCGCGCGGGGCTTCCGGTTCCGGCGCGGCGGGGGGCTCCGGCGCCAGGACGGGCGCGGCCTCGGCCGGTGATGGCTCCGGCTGGGGTGCCTCCGGCTGGGGCGGTTCCGGGGCGGGGGGCGGCGGGGCGAGCGCGGGGGCCTCGACAAGGGCTGGCTCGGGCGGCGGAGGAGGGGGGGCGGGCTGCGCCTTGCCGGTCAGCTTGCCCCAGAGATCGCGCAGCGCCATCAGGCCGCCTCCGCCCAGAGAGTTTCGCCATCATGGCGGGTGACGCGCGCCGCGACCCGCGCACCGCGCATGGCCCCCGCGAGGCGGATCGGCGCGAAATGCGCGGTGTGGCCGCGGCCATCCGCCTCCATCAGCGCGTCCTCGACCTGGCCGAGGCGCGAGGCGAGGAAGCGCGCGCGCTCCGCCGCACCCGCCACGCGCAGCCGGGCCGCGCGCTCGCGCCGCAGGGCCATGGGCAGTTGCGGCATGCGGGCCGCCGGCGTGCCGCTGCGGCCGGAATAGGGAAAGACATGCAGGAAGCTGAGCCGCGCCTCGGCCACGAGATCCAGCATCGCGGCAAAGTGGTCCTCGCTCTCGGTCGGGAAACCGGCGATGAGATCGGCGCCCAGCGCCACATCGGGCCGCAGCGCGCGGGCGCGGGCGGCGAGGGCCAGGAGATCGGCCCGGGAATGGCGGCGCTTCATGCGCTTCAGGATCAGGTCATGCCCATGCTGCGCCGAGAGATGCAGATGCGGCATCAGCCGCGCTTCCTCGGCGAAGACGCGCCAGAAATCATCGTCCAGCGCAGCGGGGTCGAGCGAGGAGAGGCGCAGGCGTGGCAATTCCGGCACCTCGCGCAGGATGGCGCGAATCAGCGCGGGCAGCGCCGGGTGGCTCGCCAGGTCCACGCCGGTCAGCACGATCTCGGCGTGGCGGGCGGCGAGGTCGCGCGCAGCCGCCACCGCCTCGGCGATGGGAAGCGCCCGGGCCGGGCCACGCCCCTGCGGGATGATGCAGAAGGTGCAGGCATGGTCGCAGCCCTGCTGCACGGCGAGGAAGCCGCGCGTGCCACCGCCCGCGGCGATGCCCAGCGGCGCCTCGCGCAGGATGGGCGCGACCGGCGCCGCCCAGGCGGCGGGATCGAGCTTCACGCCATTGCCGATGACGCGCGTGACGCCGGGCAGGCTGGCCCAGGCCTCGGGCGCGATCTGCGCGGCGCAGCCCGTCACCAGGATGGGCCGGCCCGGATGCTCCCGCGCGGCGCGGCGGATGGCCTGGCGCGCCTGGGCTTCCGCCTCGCCCGTCACGGCGCAGGTGTTGACGATCATGGCATCGGCGAAGCCGGCGCGGGCCGCGAGGCCGCGCATGGTCTCGCTCTCGGCCAGGTTCAGCCGGCAGCCGAAGGTCAGGGTTTCAGCAGTATTGGCCGGCTGATTCACGCTTCCGCGCGCTTCGGCGCTCCAGCGATCAGACGGCAAGGGAGAGCTCGCCCTTGAAGGAGGTCGCGACCGGCCCGCTCATCAGCACATGGCCATCCGCGCGCTGCTCGATCACCAGGTCCCCGCCCGGCAGGCTCACCGTGCAGCGGGCCTCCACCAGGCCACGCCGCCGCGCATTCACCAGCGCGGCACAGGCGCCGGAACCGCAGGCCAGGGTGTAGCCCGCGCCCCGCTCCCAGACGACGAGCTTGATGTGATCCCGCGCCAGGACCTGCACGAAGCCGATATTGGCGCGCTCGGGCAGCAGGGGGTGGTGTTCCAGTTCCGGGCCGATGCGGAAGACGTCGAGTGCCGCCACATCCTCCACGAAGAAATTCGCGTGGGGATTGCCCATGGAGCAGCAGGCGGCGTCACTCACGCCCTCGGCCGCCATCGGCACATGCAGCGTGTCCATCTCCCGCGCCAGCGGCACATCCCGCCAATCCAGGCGCGGCGGGCCCATATCCACCCGCACCGTGCCATCGGCCAGGCGCTCCGCGCCCAGAAGGCCGGCGATGGTGCGGATGGAGATGCTGGGCCGCCCCATCTCCGCCAGCATGAGCGAGGCGGCGCAGCGTGTGCCGTTGCCACAGGCGCCGGCCTCGCTGCCGTCGGAATTGTGAAAGCGGAAGAAGATATCGGCGTCCTGGGACGGCTCCATGGTGATGAGCTGGTCGAAGCCCACGCCGCGATGCCGGTCCCCCACCCATTGGATGGTCTCGGCGGGCAGGGCGAGCGGCTTCGCGCGTGCGTCGAGCACGACGAAGTCATTGCCGAGGCCATGCATCTTCAGAAAGGGGACTTGCATGGGTTGCATATAGGACGAGCAAAGACTTGGCGCGAAGGGGTGGGGGGGCCTATGTGCTGGGCGCATGATCCCTTTCCCCCTGATCCTCCTTGCCGCCGGGCTGCTGACAGCCTGTGGCAGCACCTTCTCGGCCAATGAGTATTCGGCGCGCGCCGTGCAGCAGGCCAACCCCGTGCAGCAAGGCACCATCGTGGGCTCCCGCCGCGTGGCCATCGCGGCGGGTGGCGAGACCGGTGCCGCGGCCGGCGGCGCGGCGGGCGGCGCCATTGGCGGCGCGGCCGCGGCGGGCAATTCCGTCAGCACCGCGCTGGGCGCCGTTGGCGGCGCGCTGCTGGGCAGCCTGGTCGGCACGGCTGCCGAACGCGCCTCCGCCAATACCGACGCCGTGGAATACATCATCCGCAGGAACAGCGATGGCGAGCTGGTTTCCGTCACCCAGCGGGACGCGGTGCCCATTCCGCTGGGCACGGCCGTGCTGGTCATCACCGGCAACCAGGCGCGGGTGGTGCCGGACTACATCTCGACGCAGGCCGAGCCGCCGGCGCGCAACCCGCTGCGGCGCCCCGCCGCGCCCCGCCCCGAGGCGCCGATGACACCCATCGCCGGCCAGGGCGCGCCCGCGGAACCCGCCAGCCCGCCGGCGGCGCCGGTGGCGGAGCCCCTGCCGCCGGCCGCGCCGGCGCCCGAACCGGCCCCGGCACTAACCCTGACGCCAACCCTGGCGCCTGTCGCGCCGCCGCAGCCAGCGCCGGCCCCCGCCGAAGCTGCACCGCGACCGGCGACCGAACTCCTGCCCAACATCGCCGCACCGGCCGTCAGGGCGCCTGAATGACGCTTCGCGTGCCGCGGGCATGCGCTTCGGCGACTCCCGGCGCAACCCCAGCTTTGCTGGACAGGGCCGCGCGCAGCCATTCGCGCAGGCGGCGGATGGCCCGCTGGTCGAAGCTCTCGGGCCGGGTCGTGAACCAATAGCTCCAGGCTGTGCGGGTGCCGAAGCGGCGCGGATGCAGCAGCGCCAGCCGACCGGCCGTGATGTGCTCCGCCACGAGCATCTCCGGCGCATAGGTGAAGCCGTGGCCCGCCTCAGCCGCGCGCAGCGCGGCATCCAGGCTGTCGAACATGGCCTCGGCCCGGGGCGAAGGGGCCTGTCCCAGACGCGCCAGCACCTCGGTCCAGAATTTCGGCCGCAGCCCGAGGCCCAGCAGCGGCCCGGCGGCGATCTCCTCCGGCGCCAGGGCCGGCCTGCCCGCCAGCCGGGCCGGCGCACCGAGCAGCACGACGGGCGAGCCGGCCAGCCGCTCGCTGGCCAGCGATGAGGCAGGGCGGGGACCGAGGCGGATCGCCACGTCGCATTCGCCGGCGGCGATGTCCGCCAGGCGCGTGCTGGCCTCGATGCGGAGCATGACGCCTTCCGCTTCCAGGGCCTTGGCCGCCGGCATCAGCCAGCGCACCGCGAAATCCGGCGCGGCCGAGACCACCAGCGGCCCGCGCGGCGCCTGCGCGCTGGCATAGGCGGCGGCCAGAGCGGCGAAGCCCCGCCCCAGCCCCGCGCCCAACTCCGCACCGGCCGGCGTCACGATGACCTTGCGGTGCTGGCGCAGGAAAAGCGTTGTGCCCAGGCTCGCTTCGAGCTGGCGCACATGATGGCTGACCGCCGAGGGCGTCAGCCCCACTTCCGCCGCCGCGTCGCGAAAGCTGCCGAGCCGGGACGCCGCCTCGAAGGCGCGCAGCGCGGCCAGCGGGAGGTTCGCGAGTTTGACATGAGCCTGATTCATCTGAGCGGCAATCTATTCGTTTGTCGGCCGGGCGCCCAGCCTTCTGAATGGCGCCATGAGCACAGCCCCGATCTTCGAAGCCCTCGAACCCGGCATCTGGCGTGCCACACCCTTGGCCCGCGGCCCCTTTGCGGGGGTGCATGGCGGCAGCGTCGCCGGGCTGATGGCGGCCGCCATCGAGGCTTCCGCCGGCGCCGCGTCCGGTGCCCGCGCGCTGTCCTTTCGCGCGGATTTCCTGCGGCCCACGCCCGTGGGCGTGCCGCTCCTCGTCACCGTCACGCCCGTGCAGGCCGGGCGGCGGCTGCTTCTGCTCGATGCGGCGGTGGCGGCCGAGGGCCGGCTCACCGCGCGATGCAGCATGACGCTGGCGACGGAGGTGGCGGTGCCCGCCCTCGCCGAGGATTTCTGCACCGAGACGCCGCCCCCGCCACCCGATCCGGAGAGCCTGCCGCTCCGTCCGGGGACGGCGGCCCATGGCGGCCCATGGATCATGGACGTGCTGCAAGGCCGGCGCGCACCGGATGGCGCGGTCTGGTTCCGCTGGTCCGTGCCCTTGCTGCCGGGTGGCGTCTCACCCTTCGTCGCGGCGCTGGGGCCGGCGGATTTCGCCCATGGCCTGGCCCGGCCCGGACAGCCCGGCCCCCCGCCCGTGCCCGCCTATCCGAATGCCGACCTCTCCGTGCAGTTCGACCGCGCCCCGCGCGGGGACTGGATCGGCGTCAGGCCCTTCACCCGCTGGCGGCGCCAGGGGCTTGGCATCGGCTATGGTGACCTGCTGGACCTCGACGGCGCCTTTGGCCGCGTTGGCATGGGCGTGGTGCTGGTGCCGGGATGAACGCCCGGTCTTCGCCCGCGCTCTTCTCGCCGGTTCTCCTGATGAATGCGGCGCTGGTGCTGAACGTCATCGGCTTTGCCAACTACGCCGCGGTGCTGCCGGCCCTGATGGCCGGGACGGGCTTCTCGGAAGCCGAGGCCGGGGTGGCGGGCGGCGCCTTCTTCCTGGCCTATGCCATCGGCTCGCCCATCTTCGCCGCCCTGACCGACAGTCGCCGGCCGCGACAACTCTACATGCTGGGCGGCATGCTCGGAATCGCCGGCGGGCTGCTCTTTCCCTTCCTGGATACCGGCTATCCGGCGCTGGTCGCGTCGCGCGCGCTATCGGGCCTCGGCATGGCGGGCATCTACATGCCTGGGCTGCGCCTGCTGCTTGAGACACTGCCGCCGGAGCAGCAATCCCGCGGATCCAGCGTGCATGTTTCCACCTTGACCCTGGGCCTCTCGGCCTCCTTCGCGGTCTCGGGCGCGCTGCAATGGGCGCTGGGCTGGCAGGCGGCCTTTCTCGGCGCGGCCGTGGCGGCGGGTCTCGCCATGCTGGTGGTCGGCTGGGGCATGCCTTCGCCGCGCCCCGCCCGTTCCGAAGGCGCGCTGCTGGCACGGCTGGCGAATGTGTACCGGACCCGCGGCGTGGTGCTGGTCCTCGCCTCCGTCGCGGGGAATTCCTGGGAAGGGATGGCGTTTCGCACCTGGTGGGTCGCGTTGCTGGGCTTTGCGGTGCTGCAGCCCGGGAATGAAGGCCTGACCTGGATGAATCTCGCGCTCGCGACGGCCTTCACCGGATTGCTGGCCATGCCCTTGAGCACCTGGGTGGCGCGGCGGGCGGAAGCGGGGCGGCGGCATCGGGTGATCGCCATCGCCGCCGGGCTCTCCGTGGTGATCGGCATCGGGCTGGCGGCACTGCTGACGGCGCCGTTCTGGATGGTCTTCGCGTTGAGCGTGCTCTACGCCTGCTTCATCTTCTCGGATGCCGGTTCGCTGCCTCCGGCCTTGCTCGCACGAGTCAGGCCGGATGAGCGGGGGGCCGCGCTGGCGCTGCTGGCCGCCTCCGCCAATCTGGCCGCCTGCCTGGCCATCATCACCTGTGGCGTGGTGTTGCAACTCCTGGGCGGGGCGACCTCGCTGATCGCCTGGCAGGTCACGCTGGGGGTGATGGCGGCGGGCTCGCTGGTCACCGCATGCTGCATGATGCGCCTGGATCGAGGCGCGCATCCGGCTCCGCCCGCGATCAGCTGAAGGGGGTCGCCGCCCCGGCGCATCCCGGGCCACGCCGCCATGTGCCCCCTGGACTCGGCCGGGCGGCCCCGCTAAAGACCCGCCTCCCTTGCCATGGCCGTTGGACAGCCTGGCGAGCGGAAATGCTTGCCTCCCTCGCATGGTGCGAGAGCCAGGGGCAGCCCCAACCCACCGACAGGAGGGCCCGAATGTCCAAGATGAAGACGACTTCAAGCGCCAAAAAGCGCTTCAAGATCACGGCCACCGGCAAGGTCATGGCCGGCCCCGGCAAGAAGCGCCACTGCCTTTCCGCCCGCAGCCAGAAGGCCAAGCGGCAGAACCGTGGCTCCCAGGTTCTTGAGCCGCAGGATGCCAAGACGGTGATGACCTGGCTGCCCTACGGGCTGCCCCGGTAAAGCGCGCGAAGGAGAAGAGATATGGCTCGTGTCAAGCGCGGCGTTACCGCCCATGCCCGTCACAAGAAGGTCCTGGACCTCGCGAAGGGCTATGTGGGGCGCAGCTCCACCACCTATCGCGCGGCCCTGCAGCGCGTCGAGAAGGCGCTGCAATACGCCTATCGCGACCGCCGCAATAAGAAGCGCGATTTCCGCGGCCTGTGGATCCAGCGCATCAACGCCGCGACGCGTGAGCATGGGATGACCTATTCCCAGTTCATCGCCGGCATCAAGGCGGCCGGCATCGAGATGGACCGCAAGGTCCTGGCCGCGCTCGCCTTCGACGAGCCGGCGGCGTTTGCCGCCATCGTCGAGAAGGCCAAGGCCGCACGCCCCACCGCCTGATCCGCGGTCGGACGTCGAGTTTCCAGGGGCCGCGGCGCGTGAGCGTTCGCGGCCCTTTTTCTTGCGAACAGGGACTTTTCCATGTCCGATGATCTTGCGGCGCTGGCCGCCAGCACCGAAGCCGACCTCGCCGACGCCGCCGACCTGCGCGCGCTGGATGCGGTGCGCGTCGCCGTGCTCGGCAAGTCCGGTGCGCTGACCGCGCTGCTCAAGGGGCTGGGCGCCATTCCGGCCGAGCAGCGCAAGGAGCGTGGTGCTGCGGTGAACGCGCTGAAGCTGCAGCTGGAAGCCGCGATCGAGGCCCGCAAGGCGGTGCTGGAAGCCGCCGCGCTGGACGCCAAGCTCGCCGCCGAGACGCAGGACATGACGCTGCCGCCGCGCCCCTTCGCGCCGGGCGGCACGGGGGGCATACACCCCATCTCCCGCACCATCGAGGAGCTGACGGCGATCTTCGGCGCCATGGGCTTCAAGGTGGTGGAAGGCCCGGATATCGAGGGCGACTGGTATAATTTCGCCGCGCTGAACATCCCCGACCACCACCCCGCCCGGCAGGACCAGGACACCTTCTACCTGCCCGGGATGATCGAGGGCCGGCGCACCGTCCTGCGCACGCAAACGAGCCCCTTGCAGATCCGCACCATGATCGGCCAGGCCCCGCCCATCCGTGTGATCGCGCCCGGCCGCACCTATCGCGCCGACCACGACGCCACGCATTCGCCCATGTTCCACCAGGTGGAGGGGCTGGTGATTGATCGCGGCATCACGCTCGGCCACCTCAAGGGCTGCCTCACGGATTTCCTGCGCAGCTTCTTTGGAATTTCGACGCTCCCGGTGCGCTTCCGCAGCAGCTACTTCCCCTTCACCGAGCCTTCGATGGAGGTGGATATCGGCTGGAACCGCAAGACCGGCGAGCTCGGCGCCGGCTCGGATTGGCTCGAAATCCTGGGCAGCGGCATGGTGCATCCGCGCGTGCTGGCCAATTGCGGTCTGGACGCGCGGGAGTGGCAGGGCTTCGCCTTCGGCATGGGGATCGAGCGCATCACCATGCTGAAGCACGGCATGGCCGATTTGCGGCCCTTCTTCGAGGGCGATACGCGCTGGCTGTCGCATTACGGCACGAACCCGCTTTCCCCCGCCTCCCTGCATGAGGGAGTCTGATCATGCCCTCAGACGCCGGGCGCGGCCTCCGGCCGCTTGGCTTCGCCGCGCGACGGGTGCGCCCGTCATCCAAACCGGTTGGGCGGCGGCGGCCGCCTTGCGGCCGCATTCTTCAGACGTGGAACTGATCCCATGAAGTTTCCCTTGAGCTGGCTCCGCGAGCACCTCGAAACCAGCGCGACGCTGGACGAGGTCAGCACCACCCTCTCCGCCATCGGCATCGAGGTGGAAGGCATCGAGGACCGCGCCGCCGCGCTGGCCAACTTCCGCATCGCCCGCGTGATCGAGGCGGTGCAGCACCCGAACGCCGATCGTCTGCGCGCACTTCGCGTGGATGTGGGCGATGGGCGGGAGCTTTCCGTCGTCTGCGGCGCGCCCAACGCGCGCACCGGCATGCTGGGTGTCGCCGCCCTCCCCGGCGCCTTCATCCCCGGCACCGGCATCACGCTCAAGGCCGGCGAAATCCGCGGCGTGAAGAGCGAGGCGATGATGCTCTCGGCGCGCGAGATGGGCCTCGGCGAGGACCATTCCGGCATCGTGGACCTGCCCGAGGACGCACCGGTCGGTGCGCGCTACGTGGATTATGCGGGCCTCGATGACCCGATCATCGAGATCAAGGTGACACCCAATCGCGGCGATGCGCTGAGCGTGCGCGGCGTGGCGCGCGACCTCGCCGCCGCCGGGCTCGGCCGCCTCAAGCCCTGGGCCGCGCCTGCCATCACGGCCGCCTATGAGACGCCGCTGACCTGGCGCATCGAGGACCCGCGCGCCTGCACCTGGGCGCTGGGCCGCGCCGTGCGCGGGGTGAAGAACGGCCCCTCGCCGCAATGGCTGCAGGACCGGCTGACCGCCATCGGCCTGCGCCCCATCTCGGCGCTGGTGGATGTGACCAACTGGTTCACCTTCGCCCTCGGCCGCCCTCTTCACGTCTTTGATGTGGCCAAGGTGAAGGGCAACACCCTCACCATGCGCATGGCACGCGCCGGCGAGGAGTTGCACGCGCTGAACGGCAAGACCTACGCCCTGACCGAGGAGGACGGCGTGATCGCCGATGCCGAGGGCCCCGAGGCGCTGGGCGGCATCATCGGCGGCGAGCCCTCGGGCTGCGACGAAACCACCACCGAATGCTTCATCGAATGCGCGCTGTTCGACCCGGTGCGCGTGGCGCTCAGCGGGCGCCGGCACAACGTCTTCACCGATGCCCGCGCGCGCTTCGAACGCGGCCTCGACCAGTGCCTGCTCCCCGCAGCACTCGACGCCGCGACGGCCATGATCATGGAGCTCTGCGGCGGCGAGGCGAGCACCGTCAGCGAGGCCGGCGCCGAACCCGCCTGGCGCCGCACCGCCACGCTGCGCTTCGAGCGGCTGGCCGGCCTCGGCGGTCTGGCCGTGGCGCCCGATCTGGCCGTGGCGCGGCTGGAAGGCCTCGGCTTCACCGTGGCGGAGCGGGATGACACCCGCGTCACCGTCGCCGTGCCGCCGTGGCGCAACGACATCGCAGCCGCCATCCAACTCGACCAGGACCCGACGCTGGACGTGGAACGTGCCCGCACCGCCGCCGAGGGCTGCGCCGCCGTCGAAGCCGAGTGCGACCTGGTGGAGGAGGTGCTGCGCCTGGGCGGGCTGGATGCCGTGCCCTCCGTCTCGCTGCCCGTCGCCTCGCCCGTGCCGCTGCCGGCCCTGGATGCGAAGCAGGTGCGCAGCAGCCTCGCGCGCCGCGTCATGGCCGCGCGCGGGCTGCAGGAGGCGGTGACCTACGGTTTCATCGCGCATCGCATCGCGGGGATGTTCGGCGAAACTCCTGAGACCCTGCGCCTCGAAAATCCCATCGCCTCCGACCTCGACCAGATGCGTCCCACGCCCATCGCCTCGCTCGCCCTGGCGGCGGCGCAGAATGCGGCGCGCGGCTTCGCCGATGTCGCGCTGTGTGAAGTGGGCGGTGGCTATCGCGACACCACGCCGGCCGGGCAGCTCGCGATCGCCTGCGGCCTGCGTGCCGGCGCCACCCCCGCCAATTGGGCCGCCCCCGCGCGGGCGGTCGAGGCGCTGGACGCCAAGGGCGATGCGCTGGCCGTGCTGGAAGCGCTGGCGGTGCCCATGGCGGCCTTGCAGGTCACGGCCGATGCGCCCGCCTACTACCACCCGGGCCGCTCCGGCGTGTTGCGCCAGGGGCCGAAGGTCGTGCTGGCACAGTTCGGCCAGTTGCATCCCCGCCTCTGCGCCGCGCTCGACCTGCCGGCCGGCAGCGTCGCCTTCGAGGTCTTCCTCGACGCCATCCCCGAACCCAAGCGCCGCAAGAAATCCGCGCCCGATCTCTCAGCCTTCCAGCCGGTGCGGCGCGACTTCGCCTTCCTGGTGGATGCGGGCGTGCCGGCCGAAAAGCTGATCCGTGCGGCCAGCGGCGCCGAGCGCGCGCTGATCAGCGAGGTCACGCTGTTTGACCGCTATGCCGGGGATCGGCTGCCGGAGGGCAAGGTCAGCCTCGCCATCCAGGTCACGCTGCAACCGCGCGAGCGCACGCTGACGGATGCCGAGATCGAGGCCGTGGCCGGCAAGATCGTGGCCGCCGTGGGCAAGGCGACCGGCGCCACGCTGCGGGGGTGAGGCGCTTCGGCGTCACGCCTCGCCCCGCAGAAGGCGGCCCAGGAGATGGGCGTAGCCCTCGGCGTCGTCGAGCGCGATGTGGCTGTGCGGGTAAGGGCCCAGCCAGCCCTCCGGGTAGTCCTTCTCCGTGCATTGGCGATAGGAGAGCCCGGTTCGGCCCATGACGAAGGATGGGAGATCCAGCCCGCCGCCTTCGAAGAGGGTGGCCCCGGTTCGCGGTGCCCGCAGAAGCCGGATCCGCGCGAAGCGGCGGAGATACCAGTCCACCCAGGCTCCGTCGAAGGTCAGCGGAGTGCCGACGAACACCGCGGCTGGGCCGAACCGCCGCACCCAGGCCGCGAAGCCGTCCAGGGCCTGCTGGGCTGGCACCGCACCCAGTTGCAAGGCGGACCAGGCCTTGGGTTCGGTGTGCCACCAGGCCAGGGTACCAGCATCGGCCTGGTGGCCGGGAAGTGCCAGCAGGTTCACGGAGAAGTGGCCCAAGCGCTCCCCCGCCGCGCTGCAGGCGACGGCGGCGAGGCTCAGCATCGAGTGAACCCCGGGGTCGGGGCCATCGGTCTCCAGATCGGTGACAATGTAAACGCATGCCGGCCGCATGGGGCTGCCCGGCGGGGCTTCGATCATGGGGAGAAGCCGTAGAGACGCGCCGGATTACCGCTGAGGATCGCCGCGCGCCGCGCGGCATCCGGCACCCATTCGGCCAGAAGACCCAGCATGTCGCCATCATTGGGCATGGGCTTGTCGAAATGCGCGACATGCGGCCAGTCGCTGCCCCAGATCACCCGATCGGGCGCGGCGGCGATCACGGCATGCGCGAAGGCGGCGGTATCGGCATAGGGAAAGCTCGGCTCGGCCGAGATCCGGTAAAGCCCGGTCAGCTTCACCCAGAAGAGCCCGTCGCGCAGCATGGCGAGGAAATCCTGGTAGCCGGGATGCGCGACGCCGCCGCGGGCCGCCTTGGTGTAGCCGATATGGCCGATGGAGACCGGCAGGCGCAACGTCTCGGCCAGGGCGCGCAGTTCGGCCGGCTGTTCCTCGACATGCACCAGCAGTTCCACATGCCAGCCGAAGGGGCGGATCATATCGCCCACCTCGCCCAGCGCGGCGAGGGAGCGGAAGGGCATGCCGCCGCGATCCACCAGGTTCACCCGGATGCCGCGCGCGCCCTGGGCGTGCATGGCCGCGATCTCCGCCTCGGTCACGCTCTCACTGACGGCGACGATGGCGCGCAGCCGATCCGGATGGGCGCTGGCGGCGTCCAGCACGGCGCGGTTGTCGGTGCCATGCACGCTGGCCTGCACCACCACGCCGCGCGCGATGCCGAGCGCATCATGCAGCGCGAGCAGCCGCGTCACATCATTGTCGGGCGGAGTGTAGCCACGGACCGGCTGGTAGGGGTAGCGCGCCGCGTCGAAGACATGGGCATGCGTGTCGCAGGCATGTTCGGGCATGGCCATGTCCGGGCGACGCGGATCGGGGTCCGGGCCGGGGCAGTCGCGAATCTCGGGTGAGGGATCAGCCAAGCAGGCCGAGCCCGCGCAGGAAGCGGCGCACACCTGGGTGGATCATCGCAGGCTCCGTCACCGCGCTGGCCGTGTTCTCCGCCGTGGTCTCGCCGGCCTGGGCGAGACGGGCGGCAAGATCGGCCCGGCCGCGATGCAGCGCCGCGGCGAGACGATGGCCCGTTTCCTCCTCCAGCCCCGGACGCGCCAGGACAAGGCTCCATGTGCCGACGGATTCCACCGGCTCCGCCTGGCCGGGATAGCTGCCGGGCGGCAGGGTCATCGGTCGCAGCGCCGGCACGGCGGCCAGGATGCGCGCGCGCTCCTGTGCATCGGGGGCGATGAAGCGCAGCCCTTGCGGCCCGCGCGCCAGGGTCACGAAGCCGGGCCAACCGGCGCCGCCGCCCCAGAGGGCAGCGACGCGCCCATCCATCACCATGGCCGGCCCATCACCCGCGCGGTCCAGCAGGAGGCCCTGGAAATCGCGATCCATGTCGAGGCCAAGGCCCGTCATGACCTGCCGCGCGAGCACGACGAAGCCCGAGCCGCGCGCCCCCCAGGCGACAGGCTGGCCGCGCAGATCGCTGATGGAACGCGCCGGTTGGTCCGCCCGCACCCCGAACAGGCCGGGCTGCGCATACATCGCGAAAAGCAGGGTCACGCCGCGCCCGGCGGCGAGCGCGGCGGTGGCGGTCTCGCCGGCCACCAGGCCCAGATCCACCCGGCCCTCGGCCAGCAGGTTCACATTCTCCAGGCTGCCTGCGGTGTGGCGCGGCGCGATCACCAGCGTAGGGTCCGCGGCGGTCACCGCGGCGGCAAAGGCGGCGCCATAGGCCGGGAATCCGCCGCCCGGCGTGGCCGTGGCCAGCGACAGTGTGACCGGCGCCTGCGCCAGGGCTGCGCCGGCCACGGCCGGGCTGGCCAGAAGGGCGCGGCGGCCGATCACTCCTCCTCCTCCTCGGGCTTGCGGATCACCGGCAGCAGCGCCGTCTCCTTCACCGTGCCGAGCGCGATCTCCACCGCCACCCGCTCCATCCCGGCCAGCGGGCGGATTTCCTCGGCCATCAGGGTTTCGAGTGCCGCGATATCGGGCAGGCGCAGCTTCACGAGGTAGGACCATTCGCCGGTGAGCTGGTGGCATTCCAGCACCGTGTCCAGCTTGCGGACCAGGCGGCGGAAGGCGATATCCTCCTTGCCCGGCCGGACCGCGACGCGCAGGAAGGCGAGCAGCGGGCAGCCCACTTCGGCCGGGTCCAGCTCGGCATGCCAGCCGCGGACCACGCCGCGCTCCTCCAGCCGCTTCAGCCGCTCGGCCGTGGCGGAGACGGAGAGGCCTGAGACCTTCGCGAGATCGGACAGCCCGGCGGCGCCATCCTGCTGCACCGCGATGACGATTTTCCGGTCAATTTCGTCCATGGCGAGAGCCTATTCGGATAACTCCGCGATGTAAACGAAAATCCGGCGTCTGGCTTGCAAGAGCAAGGCTTTGCGCGAGATGAGATTCCAGGCAAAGACTTGGGCGCCGCCTCTTGTCCGCGCGCCCTCTGCTCAATACATCGGCAATGGAGACCGCGCATGGGGCGCGGATTGCCGCGCGTCCGCGCGGAGCCAACAGGGGCTATGCCCGGTGCCTGACAGGGGCCGCGCAAAGTCGCCGCATAGGAGCAGGCTCGCATGAGCAAAGTCATCGGTATCGACCTCGGCACCACCAATTCCTGCGTCGCCATCATGGAAGGCGGCGAGGTGAAGGTGCTGGAGAACGCGGAGGGCGCGCGCACC
>JAIYDS010000155.1 GCA_027487385.1 Acetobacteraceae bacterium
GGCGGCGTGCCGGTGAAGATCACATCGCCGGGGAAGAGCGTGATGCACTGGCTGACATAGCTGACCAGCTGCTTCACGTTGAAGATCATGGTCTTGGTGCTGCCATCCTGCTGGCGGACACCATCCACATCGGCCCACATCTTCAAGTCCTGCGGGTCGGGCACCTCATCCTTGGTGACCATCCAGGGGCCGAGCGGGCCGAAGGTCTCGAAGCCCTTGCCCTTGTCCCAGGTCGGGCCACGCTCGGACTGCCATTCGCGCTCGCTCACATCATTGCCGACGGCATAGCCGGCGACATGGTCCATCGCGGCCTCTTCCGTGACGTAGCGGGCGGTGGTGCCGATCACGACGCAAAGCTCGCATTCCCAATCGGTCTTCACCGAGCCCTTGGGGATGATGATGTCGTCGTAAGGGCCGTTCAGCGCGCCGAGCGACTTGATGAAGACGATCGGCTCCTTCGGCACGGCAGCACCGGTCTCGGCCGCGTGGTCGGCATAGTTCAGGCCGATGCAGATCAGGTTCTTCATGCCGGTCACGCAGGAGCCGATGCGCGGCGAGCCACTGACGGCCGGCAGCGAGGCCGGATCCACCGTGGCGAGCTTGGCCAGCACACCCGGTGCCAGCGCATCGCCATTCACATCGGCGATCATGCCGGAGAGGTCGCGAATCGTGCCGGTGGCATCGAGCATGCCGGGCTTTTCCTGGCCTTTTGGGCCATAGCGGAGCAGTTTCATGGGGCGTTTCCTTCCAATCGGATGCGCCGCAGATTGCCCGCAAACGCGCCGCGCGCGAAGGGGCCCGGCGTCAGGCCTTCTTGCCGAAGCCAGGCTTCTCAAAACCGGGCGCCGATTTCAGCGAATCCACCGTGTCGAAATCGCGCAGCACCCCGTCATCGGCCACCTCGACCTCGATCAGCTGGTCGGCATGCTTGCCCACCAGCTGGCGGGCACCGACATCGCCCGTGATCGCCATCATCTCGGCGAAGAATTCGCGGCCCCAGAGCACCGGGTTGCCCTGCTTGCCGCGGAAGGTGGGCTGCACGATAGCGCGCCCTTCCTCGGGGTCGAAGCCCGCCAGGATGCGGGCCATGACGGAGGAATCCACGAGCGGCATATCGCCAAGCGCGATCAGCACGCCCTCGGGCTCCGGCGGCAGGGCGGCAAGTCCTGCCCTGAGGCTGGCGGAAAGGCCCTCGGCGTAGTCTTCGGCATGAACGAAAAGGATGGGGCGGCCTTGCAGCGCCTCCTCCACCCGCTCGCGCTCATGCCCGGTGACGACGAGGACGGGGCGCACGCCGCTGGCCAGCACATTGTCCACCACGCGCGTGACCATGGCGACGCCCTGGGTATCGGCCACCAGCAGCTTGTTGAGCGGCGCCATGCGGCGCGAGCGCCCGGCGGCCAGCACCAGCCCCGCCACCTGGCGCGGCCGCCGCGGGCTCTGGGCGAGAGGTGGGGATTGCGGCGCCTTGGCGCGGGGCAGGGGACGCGTCTCAATTTCCTTGAGCAGCCCGCCCACGCCCATGCCCATGATGTCCCGCGCCCGCACGGGCAGCCCGGCGAAGAGTCGCTGCAACACCCAGTCAAAGCCGTTCAGCTTGGGGCTGCGGGCGCAGCCGGGCAGGACCATGGCGGGGATGGCACCGATTTCGCCCAGGCAGATGAGGTTCCCCGGATCCACCGGCATGCCGAAATGCTCGATGCGCCCGCCCGCCTTCACGATGGCGGCGGGCCCGACATCGCGGCGGTCCACCGTGGCGGAGGCGCCGGCGATGAGCAGCATCTCCGCGCCCTGGCGCAGCAGGCGGCGCAGGGCATCGGCCGTGGCGGCGGTTTCGTGGCGCACCCGCTCCACCGGCAGCAGCCGGCCCATCAGCGCCTCGATGCGGGCGCCCGTCACCTCGACGGCGCCCTCCATCACGCTTTCCTTCACCCCGGCCAGTTCGGTCAGCACGAGGCCGACCTTGAGCGGGCGGAAGGGATGCAGGGTCAGCACCTGGTGCTGGCGCAGCAGCGCCTCGGCCACCCCAAGCGCCGCGCCCGGCACGGCAAAGGGGATGACCTTGATGGTGGCCAGCATTTCCTTGGGCTGCACCAGGCTGAAATTCGGCAGGGTGGCGAGCGTCAGGCTCTCATCCAGCGCGTTCAGCCGGTCGATGATCCCGGCATCCACCACGAAAAGCCCGGTGGTCTCGGCCAGCAGGTTCACCCGGCCGGTGGCGGCGCGGCTGCGGGCCAGCAGGGGGGAGATCAGCGCATCGGCGATGCGGCTCGCCGCCTCATCCTCCGGCACATCCCCCTGGCCGAGCCGGGCAGCGATGACCTCGGCCAGTCCGCCCGCGCGCAGGGCGGCGATGGCGGCGGCGTCCAGCACCGTGCCCTTCTTCAGCGCGCGGTCCTTGAGGCGAACGCTATGGGCGAGGATGGCGCCCTCGGCTTCATCCAGTGGCGTCGGGCCAAAAATCATTTGCCACGCCGCCGCGCCACGATCTGCGCGATGACGGAGAGCGCGATCTCGGGCGCCGTCACCGCGCCGATATCAAGGCCCACCGGGGCGGCGATGCGGGCAATGGCGGCCTCGTCATGGCCGAGTTCCTTCAACCGCTCCACCCGCTTCGCATGGGTGCGCTTGCTGCCCAGCGCGCCGATGTAGAAGGCGGGGCTTTTCAGCGCCACATCCAGCGCGGGGTCATCCAGCTTCGGGTCATGGGTGAGGGTGACGATCGCCGTGCGGGCATCGGGGGCGAGCGCCGCCATCGCCTCATCCGGCCATTCCTGGTTGAGGGTGACGCCGGGGAAGCGCTCCTCGGTGGCAAAGCTGCCGCGCGGGTCGATCACCGTCACGGCGAAGCCCATGGCCGCACCCAGCGGGGCCAGGGCCTGGCCGGCATGCACTGCCCCCACGATGATCAGGCGCATGGGCGGGTTGTGCGGCTGAAGGAACCAGGCCTCGCCATCCAGCGGCAGGGTCGCCGTGCGGTCGGAGTTCAGCGCCTGCTGCGCCGCATCGGCGAGCGCACCGGGCAGCGCATCCTCCGGCCAGAGATGCTGCATGCCGTCCGAGAGGCGCGTCAGCAGCACGATGGGCCGCTGCGCCGCGCGGGCGGCCTGCAGGCGGGCGAGGGTTTCCGGCGTCATCCGAGCTTTTCCACGAAGACCTTGAGCTTGCCGCCACAAGCAAGGCCCACTTCCCAGGCCCGCTCATCCGAGATGCCGAAATCCAGCAATTGCGGCTTGCCATCCGCCATGGCCTGCTTCGCGACATCGGCCACCGCGCCCTCGATGCAGCCGCCCGAAACCGAGCCCGCCATGCGGCCGGAGGCGGTGATCGCCAGCATGGAGCCGGCCGGGCGGGGGCTGCTGCCCCAGGTTTCCACCACGGTGGCCAGCGCCACCTGCTCGCCCTCGGCGGCCCAGGCCGCGGCGGTCGCCAATATGTCTTCGGTCATCGGCGCTTATCTCCCAATGCCTCGATCAGCTCGCGCAGGCTGGCGAGGTTATGGACCGGGCGGAATTCATGGACATGCGGCAGCATCGCCTTGATGCCCTGTGATTTGGGTTGGAAGCCCGCATATCTCAACAGGGGATTCAGCCAGATCAACCGCCGGCAGGAGCGTTTCAGCCGGTCCGTCGCCTCGGCCAGGCCGCGCCCGCCCTCGCGATCCAGCCCATCGGTGATGAGCAGGACCACGGCGCCCTGGCCCAGCACGCGCCGGCCCCAATCATGGTTGAACCGCTCCAGCGCCTCGCCGATCCGCGTGCCGCCGGACCAGTCGGGCACCATGTGCGATACCATCTCGAAGGCGATCTCGGGGTCGCGATGCTTGAGCTGGCGGGTGATGTTGGACAGGCGCGTGCCGAAGAGGAAGCTGTGCACGCGCTCCCGGTCATTGGTCACCGCATGCAGGAAATGCAGCAGGATCTGCGCATAGCGCGCCATGCTGCCGGAGATGTCGCAGATCGCGACCAGCGGCGGCGGCCGCGTGATGCGACGCTTGCGCAGGATGGCGCGGAAATCCCCGCCATTACGCGTGGTGGCGCGCAGCGTGGCGCGCATATCCACGCGGGGGCCAAGCGGATCGGTGCGGAAGCGGCGCGTGGGGCGCTCATCCAGCGGCAGGACCAGGCGGCGGATTTCCTGCTTCGCGGCGATGATCTCGGCGGCGCTCATCGCCTCGAAATCCATGGTCTGCAGCCGCTCGCGCTCGGAGACGGTCATGGCCGCGTCCAGCTGCCGGGGCTGTTCCTCGGGCGCGGGGGGAGGGGGCTTGGGGCGATCCCCCGTCATCGCCTCGGCGATGCGCCGGCCGCCGGGCTTGGATTTCTCCTCGGGCTTTTGCGCCTCCATCAGGGCGAAGGCGGCGGCGGCATTCGCGCGTTCGGGGTCGCGCCAGAAGAGGTCAAAGGCGGCGTCGAAGATTTCCGCCTGCTCGTGGCGGCGCAGCAATGTGGCCTTGAGCGCGGCCCGAACGCTGGCGCGGCTGCCGAGCTCCACCAGGGTCAGGGCTTCCGCAGCGCCCAGCGCATCCCCCGGGCCGACCTGCATCCCCGCCCGGCGCAGCAGCCGGACAAAGGCCAGCAGATTGGGCGCGAGGGCGTGCTCGGAGGGGAAGGCCAGGTCTGACCGGGGCGGGATCACGCGCCGCCGCGCGCTTCCGCCACCAGGCGGGCGGCCTCCTCGCCCTTCAGCTTGGCGATGTCATCCTGGTATTTCAGCAGCACGCCGAGGGTGGCATCCACCGAAGCCGGCTCCAATTCCCGGGCATTCAGCGCCGAGAGCGCATTGGCCCAGTCAATCGTCTCGGCCACGCCGGGAAGCTTGAAGTAATCCCCCTCCCGCAGCTTCTGCACGAAGGTCACCACCTGGGCCGAAAGCGTGGCGGAAACCTGCGGCGCGCGCAGCGCCAGGATCGCCTTTTCCCGCGCCGCATCGGGGTAATCCACCCAATGATACAGGCAGCGGCGCCGGATGGCGTCATGCACCTCGCGCGTGCGGTTGGAGGTGATGATGACCACCGGCGGCGTCTCGGCGCGCAGCGTGCCCAGTTCCGGCACGGTGATCTGGAAATCGGCCAGGACCTCCAGGAGGAAGGCCTCGAAGGGCTCATCCGCGCGGTCCAGCTCGTCGATGAGCAGGACGGCGGGCTCGCCCTCCAGCGCCTGGAGCAGGGGTCGGGATTCCAGGTAGCGGCGGTCGTAGATCGAGCTTTCGATATCCGCGACATTGCCCGCGACCTCGGCGAGGCGGATGGCCATGAGCTGGCGCGCATGGTTCCACTCATAGGCCGCGGCCGAGAGATCCAGCCCGTCATAGCATTGCAGCCGCACCAGCTTGCGCGGGAGCTGCGCCGCCAGGACCTTGGCGATCTCGGTCTTGCCGGTGCCAGGCTCGCCTTCCAGGAAGAGCGGCCGGCCCATGCGCAGCGCGAGGTGGACGGTGGTGGCGAGCGCCGTATCCGCGACATAGCCGCCGGCGGCGAGCATGCCCGCCGTCGCCGCCACATCGGCGGGCATGGCTTTGCTCACGAGGAGAGGAAGATCAGGTAGAGGACCCAGAGCATCGCGCCGCTGCCGAGCCAGAAGAAAAGAGGCATACCCATGAACTCCGTCGGGATGAGAGAGAAGATCGAGATCGCAGCCGGCGCTGGGGCCGGGGCTGCGGCGGGCGCGGCACCCGGGGCCTCGACCTTGGGGGCCAGGGCTGCCGCGAAACGGTCGAAGAATTGATCGGCCATCTGCTTGGCCGTGCTGTCGATCAGCCGCGCGCCAAGCTGGGCCATCTTCCCGCCGACCTGGGCCTTCACGCTGTAGCGCAGGATGGTCTCGGTGGCGCTGACGGCCTCCAGCGCCACATCGGCGCCGCCCTTGGCGAAGCCCATGGCGCCGCCATTGCCTTCACCGCTGATGGTGTAGCTGGCCGGTGGGTTGAGGTTCTCGAGCTTCACCTTGGCCGAGAACTTCGCCGCCATCGGCCCGATCTTGATGGCGAGCTTCGCCGTCAGGTCGGCATCCGAGAGTTTTTCGATGGATTCGCAGCCCGGAATGGCCGCCTTCAGCGCCTCGGGGTCATTCAGCGCTTGCCAGACCAGCTCGCGCGGCGCGGCAATATGCCGCTCGCCATTCATTTCCATGGGAGTACTCCGCCAGATGCCCCGTTATTAGGGGTGGGGCCGGCGTGGCGCAAACCCCCCCATGGGCCGCTGGGCTGATTGACGCGGCAGGGGAATTCAGGAAAAGCCTTGAGGACCTGTCGGGAGCCTCATCTTGCGCGCCGTCCTCCTCGCCCTTCTCCTGATCTGCCCTGCCCTTCCTGCCGAGGCGGCCGCGATCGATGGCCGGCAATTGGGGCTGATCTGGACGCTGCCTTTCGTTGGCATCCTGCTCTCCATCGCCCTCATGCCCATCCTGACCCCGGGCTTCTGGCACCATCACTATGGCAAGGTGGCCGCTTTCTGGGGCGGCATCTTCCTGCTGCCCTTCCTCGTGGTCTTCGGGCCCGGCATGACGGCGCAGGAGGTCACCTTCGTCGCGGTGCAGGAATACATTCCCTTCATCGTCTTGCTCCTGGCCCTCTACACCACGGGGGGTGGCGTGCTGCTGCGCGGCACGCTGGTCGGCACGCCGCTGACCAACACCGCCCTGCTGGCCATCGGCACGGTGCTGGCGAGCTTCATGGGCACCACCGGCGCCTCCATGCTGCTGATCCGCCCGGTGCTGCGGGCCAATCAGCACCGCACGCGCAAGGTGCATATCTTCGTCTTCTTCATCTTCCTGGTCTCCAACATCGGCGGCAGCCTGACACCGATCGGCGACCCGCCGCTCTATCTCGGCTTCCTCAAGGGCATCTCCTTCTTCTGGCCGACGACCCACCTGTTCCTGCCCTTCCTGTTCTGCGCCGTGATCCTGCTCAGCATCTTCTATGTGCTGGACAGCATCCTCTACGCGCGCGAACCGAAGCGCCCGGCCGACACCACCCCCCACGAAAAGCTCAGCATCGAGGGCTGGCCCAATGTCTGGCTGATCGGGGTCGTCGTCTTCGGCGTGCTGCTGCAGGGCATCTGGAAGCCGGGCGATGTGCAGATCCTCTCCGAGACGCTGGGGCTGGAGCGCATCGTCGCCATCGGCATCTTCCTCGGCGTCACGCTGGTCTCCATGCTCATCACCTCGAAGGAGCTGCGGGAGGCCAATGGCTTCGCCTGGGGGGCCATGGCCGAGGTGGCGAAGCTGTTCGCGGCCATCTTCCTCTGCATGGGGCCGGTGCTGGCCATCCTGAAGGCGGGCCCCGAGGGCGCGGCGGCGGGGCTTGTCGCCCTGACCTCGGATGCCTCGGGCGCGCCCATCCCCTGGGTGTATTTCTGGATGACGGGCTTGCTGTCGAGCTTCCTCGACAATGCGCCGACCTACCTGGTCTTCTTCAACCTGGCCGGCGGTGATCCGAATTTCCTGATGACGCAGGGGGCGGCCACGCTGGTGGCGGTCTCGGCCGGCTCGGTCTTCATGGGGGCCAACTCCTATATCGGCAATGCGCCCAACTTCATGGTGAAGGCGATCGTCGAGGAAAATGGTGTGCGCATGCCGTCCTTCTTCGGATATTGCGCCTGGGCGCTGATTTTCCTCGTGCCACTCTTCGTGCTGGTGACCCTCATCTTCTTCTGACGGCGGGGCCGGGCTAAACTCCGGCCAACCGTTAGAGGAAGGCCAAACCCATGCCCTATGTGATCGGCGCTGATCTGCCCCAGGACCCCGCCGGCGTCCGCTTCCGCGCCCTGCTGGACCGCCCCGAGATCCTGGGCATGCCGGGGGCGCATCTGGGCCTCGCCGCGCTGCTGGCAAAAAAGCACGGCTTCGAGGCGCTGTATCTCTCGGGCGCGGCCATGTCGGCCAGCATGGGCCTGCCCGATCTCGGCATGATCACCATCGAGGATGTGTGCTTCTTCATCCGCCAGGCCGCGCGCGCCTCGGGCCTGCCGGTGCTGGTGGATGGCGATACCGGCTATGGCGAGGCGTTGAACGTCATGCACATGGTCCGCAGCTTCGAGGATGCGGGGGCAGGGGCCGTGCATCTGGAAGACCAACTGCTGCCCAAGAAATGCGGCCACCTGAACGACAAGAAGCTGGCCGGCGCGGATGAGATGTGCGCCAAGGTCGCCGCCGCGCATCGTGCCCGCCGCCACCTCTACATCATCGCCCGGACCGATGCGGTGGCGAGCGAGGGGATGGACGCCGCCGTGGCCCGCGCCAAGCGCTACCTGGATGCCGGCGCGGATGCGATCTTCCCCGAGGCGCTGACGACGGTGGAGATGTTCCGCGAATTCCGCGCCCGCATGCCCGGCGTGAAGCTCCTGGCGAACATGACCGAATTCGGCCGCACGCCCTTCCTGACGAAAGAGGAGTTCCAGGCGCTGGGCTATGACATGGTGATCTGGCCGGTGACGCATCTGCGCGTCGCCGCCAAGGCCTGGGACCAGCTTTACGCCCAAATCGCGAAGGATGGCGGGGCGCAGAACGCGGTGGACCGCATGCAGACCCGCGCCGAGCTGTATGAGACCATCGGCTACCACAAGTATGAGGAGCTGGACGCCAGCCTGGTGCGGACGATCATTCCGACGGCGATGCCGCAGTAGGAAAAAAACGGCCTCCGGCGGCTGGGGCCGGGGCCCCAGACCCCTTTCGTTGAGGCGCTCCAGCATCAGATGGGGTGACACCCATGGATTGGGGTCTGGGGCCTCTCGGCCCCAGCCGCCGGAGGCCTCTTTACTTTGTCTGACGCGCCCCTCCTGATCGGCTCCGAGATCTACCGCCGCTCCACCTATGGGCCCAAGCATCCGCTGGCCATTCCGCGCGTCTCCACCACGCTCGACCTGATCCGCGCGCTGGGCTGGCTGCCGCCCGCCCAATATCGCGACAGTCCGGTGGCGAGTGTTGCCGAACTCACCCGCTTCCACGACCGGGACTACATCGCCGCCCTGCAGCGCGCCGAGGCGGCGCAGGGCGTGGATCCGGCGGATCGCGAGCGGTATCGCATCGGCGCGGATGGCAATCCGGTCTATCGCGAGGTGTTTCGCCGCCCGGCGACCAGCGCGGGCGGGGTGCTGCTGGCGGCCCGGCTGGGCGGCGTGGTGCATGTGCCAGGTGGCGGCACGCATCACGGCATGCGGGCCCGGGCGAGCGGCTTCTGCTATGTGAATGACGCGGTGCTCGGCCTGCTCGAATGGCTGGACCAGGGGCTGACGCGCATCCTCTACCTCGACATCGATGCGCATCATGGCGATGGGGTGGAACTCGCCTTCGCCGGGGAGCCACGGGTCACCACGCTCTCCATCCATGAGGCTGGGCGCTGGCCCTTCACCGGCGCGCGCCATGCCGGCCCGCAGGCGCTGAACCTGCCCGTCCCGCCCGGCTTCAACGACAGCGAAATGCGTGCCCTGCTGCACGGCATTGTCCTGCCGGTCATCGCGCGGCTCAGGCCGCAGGCCATCATGCTGCAATGCGGCGCCGATGCGCTGGAGGAGGACCCGCTGGCGCGCCTCTCCCTCTCCAACAACGCGCATGCCGAGTTCATCGCGGCGGTGAAGGATGCTGCGCCCCGTTTCATCCTGCTGGGCGGCGGCGGCTACAACCCCTGGACCGTCGCGCGCTGCTGGGCGCGGGGCTGGGCCGTGCTGAACCGCCTCCCCATCCCGCCCCGCCTGCCCGCGGCCGCCGAGTCGGTCCTGCGGGCCTTGAGCTTCCACCGCGCCGCCGGGCGCAACCCGCCCGAGCATTGGTTCACCACCCTGGCCGACGAGCCGCGCGAAGGTCCTATCCGCCCGGAGGTCTTGGCCCTTCTCGCCCAGGGGCTGGAAGCTGTGGCATGATCCCGCCCATGAAGCGCATCCTCCTGGCCCTCGCCCTCCTTCTCCCCAGCCTTGCCGGCGCCCAGCCCGGCGTGGACCGTCCGCAGCCCCGCCTGCCGGAAGAACCCATGGTCATCGTGACGCGCGATGGCACGCGGCACGCCTTCCGCGCCGAAATGGCCGTGCAGCCGCAGGACCAGATGATCGGGATGATGTTCCGCACCAGCATGGCGCCGGATGAGGCCATGATCTTCGACTGGGGCGCACCGCGCGAAAGCAGCATGTGGATGCGCAACACCCTCATCCCGCTGGACATGTTGTTCGTGGCCGCGGATGGGCGCATCCATCGCATCCATGAGCGGGCGGTGCCGCAAAGCCTGGCCACGATCGACAGCCGCGGGCCGGTGCGCGCGACCATCGAGGTGGCGGGCGGCACGGCGGAGCGGCTCAACCTGCGCGTGGGCGACCGCGTGTTGCAGCGGATCTTCGGCAACACGCCCTGAGGGAGGGGATCGGGCGGCGCTGCCCCTCCATCCGGCACGCGCTTTGCAAGCTCCAGGTGAAATGCCCCGAACCCGCCGCGCGGCCAAGCGGAACGCCGCGCGCATGGGCATTGCCGCACCCAGGAGCCCAAGCTTGATGCAACGCCGCCTTCTTCTCGCCACCCCCGCTCTGCTCGCCATCAGCGCCTCCCATGCGCAGGCGCAATCCTCCGCCCCTTGGCCCAACCGCCAGACCATCCGCTTCGTGGCCGGCTTCCCGGCCGGCGGCCTGGCCGATGCCATCGGCCGCCTCTTCGCCGCTCCGCTGGGCGAGGCGCTGGGCACCTCCGTCGTGGTGGAGAACCGCACCGGTGCTTCGGGCACGCTGGGCGCCGATGTGGTGGCGAAATCCGCCCCGGACGGGCTGACGCTCGCCGTCTCCCACGCCATTCCCTTCGGCTTCGCCCCCGGGGTGCTGCCCAGCATGCCCTATGATCCGGTGGCCGATTTCACCCATCTCGCCATGCTGGCCGAGGCGCCGACCATCACCGTCGTGCTCGGCCGCTCGCCCTTCCAGAGCATGGCGCAGCTGCTGGAGGCGGCGCGCACGCGGCCCGTGCGCTATGGCTCCTCCGGCGTGGGCTCGGCCGAGCATATCACCGGGGCGGTGGTGGCGCGCGCGGCGCGGGCCACGCAGCTGGACCACATTCCCTATCGCGGCACGGCGCCGGCCCTGCAGGATCTGCTGGGCGGGCAGATCGACGCGCTGAACGCGCCCATCACGACGCTGGTCGGGCAGCTGCGCGATGGTTCACTGCGCATGCTCGCCACCTCCTCCGAGGCGCGGGTGCCGGGCTTCCCCGATGTGCCGACCCTGGCCGAGCTCGGCTATGGCCAGGCGACCCACACGCAATGGATCGGCATCAGCGCCCCGCGCGGCCTGCCGCCCGCCATCGCCGAGCGGATCATCGCCGCCGTGCCGCCCATCGCAGCCATGCCGGCGATCCAGGCGCGGCTGGCGGAATTCGCCTCGGCGCCGCGCAGCCCGGCGCTCTACGGGCCGGATTTTGCACGGTTTGTGGCCGGCTTCCGGGATCATTGGGTGGCCATGGCGCGCGCCGAGGGCATCGTCGCCGGGTGAGCGCCGGCCGCCCTGCGCGCTGTGTATCTTAATGTTTCGATCTGGAAATTACTTGACGGCGCCAGGAAACTTCCCAGTATCCGGGCGCCGTGCCATCACCCGTTTGTCCATGAGGCCTCATGTCACCAGGATCGGTCGCCATGCCTGAGCTCCCCCCGCGCCACTGGCGCGCCCGGCTTCTTGTCGCGGGCCTTGTGCTCACCCTGGCGGCCGGCTGTGACGAGCAGCCCACACGTGCGGCGGCGAACCCGGCTCCGCCGCCGCCCGTCGCGGTGACGGTGGTGACGCTGGAGCGCAAGGAAATCCCGGTGACCTCCGTTCTGCCTGGCCGCACCGCGCCCTATCGCGTGGCGGAGATCCGCCCGCAGGTGGGCGGGGTGCTGCGGGAGCGCATGTTCACCGAGGGCGAGGCGGTGACGGCAGGCCAGTCGCTCTTCCAGATCGACCCGGCCCCTTTCGAGGCGGCGGTGCGCCGGGCCGAGGCCGCGCTGACCCGCATGGAAGCCACCGAGCGGGTGGCGTTGAGCACGGTGAACCGGCTGCGCACCCTCGCGCGCTCCCAGGTGGTGAGCGAACAGAATCTCGAGAATGCCGAGACCACGCTGCGCCAGGCCCAGGCGGACCTGCTCTCGCTGCGCGCGGCGCTGGAGACGGCGCGGATCGACCTGAACTACACCCGCGTCGCCTCGCCCATCGCCGGCCGCACGGGCCGTTCCACCGTCACGCCGGGAGCCCTGGTCACCGCCAACCAGCAGACCGCGCTGGTCACCGTGGCGCAGCTCGACCCGATCCTCGTGGACCTCACCCAGCCGAGCGCCGCGCTGCTGCAACAGCGGCGTGACGTGGACAGCGGCGCGCTGCGCCGCCCCTCGGCCGACCGCGCCGTGGCCAGGCTCATCCTGGAGGATGGCTCGGAATACCCGCATGCGGGCGAGGTGCAGTTCTCCGAAGTCATCGTGGACCAGGGGACCGGCTCGGTCACCATGCGCGCGGTGTTTCCCAATCCCAATCAGCTGCTGCTGCCGGGCATGTTCGTCCGCGCCCGGGTGGAAGAGGGGGTGACAGACCGCGCCATCCTGGTGCCGCAGCGCGCCGTGCTGCGCACCCCGCGCGGCGAGCCCATGGCCTTCGTCGTGAATGCGGAAGGCGTGGTGGAGAGCCGCGTGTTGCGCGCCAACCGCACCATCGGCACGGATTGGATGGTGACCGCCGGCCTCAATCCCGGCGACCGCGTGGTGATCGAGGGGCTGCAACGCATCCGGCCCGGAACCCGGGTGCGCGCGACCGAGCGCGGCGCGGCGGCGAGCTAGGCCCGCGCCATGGCACGCTTTTTCATTGACCGCCCGGTCTTCGCCTGGGTGATCGCCATCGGCATCATGCTGGCCGGCGTGCTGGCGCTGCGTGGCATGGCCGTCTCGCAATATCCGGCCATCGCGCCGCCCACCATCGCGATCAACGTGACCTTCCCCGGCGCCTCGGCCGAGACGGTGCAGGCGACGGTGGTGCAGGTGATCGAGCAACAGCTCACCGGCATCGACAACCTGCTCTTCTTCGACAGCCAGACGACGAAGGACGGCCAGGCGCGCATCCAGCTCACCTTCGCGCCCGGCACCAATGCCGATACGGCGCAGGTGCAGGTGCAGAACCGCGTGCAGCTCGCCGTGCCCCGCCTGCCGCAGACGGTGCAGCAGCA
>JAIYDS010000263.1 GCA_027487385.1 Acetobacteraceae bacterium
CACATGTCGCCATAGATGGTGGCGTAGCCCGTGCTCATCTCGCTCTTGTTGCCGGTGGTCAGCAGCATGTTGCCGAACTTGTTGGACAGCGCCATGAGCGTGACGCAGCGGATGCGGGACTGGAGGTTCTCCTCCGTGATGTCCGGCGCGCGATTGCCGAAGGCCGGGGCCAGCATCGCCTCATAGGCCGCCATGGCGGGGCCGATGGGGATGGTGTCGTAGTGGATGCCCAGCAGCCGCGCGCATTCGGCGGCATCCTCCAGGCTTTCCTGGCTGGTATAGGGCGAGGGCATCATGACCGCGCGCACGCGCTCCGGCCCCAGCGCATCGGCGGCGACGGCGGCGGAGATCGCGGAATCGATGCCTCCCGAGAGGCCGAGCACGATGCCGGGGAAGCGGTTCTTCTCCACATAGTCGCGCAGGCCCAGCATCATCGCGTGGTAGATCTGCGCCGAACGGCTGAGCGGCTTCGCCAGTTCCTGCGCGGCGCAGACCCAGGTGTCGCCGGCCTTCTCCCAATCCGTCAGGATCAGCGTCTCCGCGAAGCTCGGCGCGCGCACGGCCAGCTTGCGGTCGGCGTTCAGCACGAAGCTCGCGCCGTCAAACACCAGCTCATCCTGGCCGCAATTCTGGTTGAGGAAGACGAAAGGCAAGCCCGTCTCCACCACGCGCGCGACGGCGAGATCAATGCGCGCCTCCGCCTTCTCGACCTCGAAGGGCGAGCCGTTGATGGAGAGCAGGATCTCGGCGCCGCTTTCGCTCAGCGTCTCGGACACCGCCGGGAACCACCAATCCTCGCAGATCATCAGCCCGATCCGCGTGCCCCGGAACACCACGGGGCCGGGGGCGGGGCCGGCGTCAAACACGCGCTTGTCGTCGAAGACGCCGTAATTGGGCAGCTCATGCTTGGCGCGGCGCGTCACGATCTTGCCGCCATCCAGCAGGAAGGCGGCGTTGTAGAGCTTCCCGCCTTCGAGCCACGGCCCGCCGAGGATCAGCCCTGGGCCGCCATCTGCCGTCTCGGCGGCCAGGGCGGCGATCTCGGCGTCGCACATGGCCTGGAAGGCGGGCTTCAGCACCAGATCCTCGGGCGGATAACCGGCGATGCTGAATTCCGGCGTCACCAGCAGATCGGCGCCCGCGGCGGCGGCCTCGGCACGCAGGGCGCGGATCTTGGCGGCATTGGCGCGCAGCTCCCCCTCATGCGGGTTCATCTGCGCGAGGGCGATGCGAAGGCGGTTCGTCATCGGTTGGAAGTAGGCGCACGGGCTCCCAGGGTCAACGCGCGCGGGCGGCGGGGGTGATGACGCCGGCGATCATGCCCAGCGTCACCACCAGCACGCCGGCCCAGCCGAGCCAGCTCAGCGTCTCGCCCAGCAGCGGCCAGGCGCCCAGCGCCACCAGCGCCGGTACCACCGCGGTCACCGCCGAGGTCTGCGGCCCGCCCAGCAGCACCACCGCGCGGGTGAAGAGGAAGCCCGCGACGATGACCGAGAGCGTGCCCTGATAGACCGTGTGGAAGAGGATCGCGCCCTCCGCCACGGCACCAAGGTTGGAGGGCAGCAGCAGCCACCAGACGGGCAGGTAGATGGGGGCGGCCAGCAGCGCGATCACCAGCGTCGCATCCAGCGCCGAGACCCCCCAGCGCCGCACCAGCGCCATGTAGATCGCCCAGCAGCTGCACCCGAGAATGAAGAGGAGATCCCCCCGCCAGGCGCCGGGGTGTTCGGTGAAGGTGTCGCTGGCGAGCAGGCCAATGCCGAGCGCCACCAGGCCGAGCGAGAGAAAGCGCTGCCAGCCCCAGGCCTCGCCGAAGGCCCACCACCAGAGCCCGGCGGCCAGGAAGGGCAGCAGCCCGGGCAGCAGCACCGCGCCATGCGCGGCGGGGGCGAAGTGAAAGCCCCAATAGGCGCCGATCGGGAAGATGAAGCCCGCCAGCGCCGTCAGCGCCAGGGCGCGCGGGAGGGCGACGCGGGGCAGGCCGCGCCACGCCAGCAGCGGAAGCGCCGCCAGGAAGGCGCCGGTGTAGCGCAGCGCGGCCACATCCCAGGGCGTGAAGGCCTGGGCCTGCGAGAGGCGGGAGGTGAGCAGGAACCCCGCCCAGATCAGCAGCACGCCGACCGCGCAAAGCAGCCCCTGGCCGCGGGGCGTCATGCGCGGCCGCCCCTGCGGGTGGAGGCACGGCGAGGGGCGGCATGCTGCATGGCAGCAAGCTTAGGGCATGCGCCGCCGGGGTGAAATCACCCCGGCCGGCCGGGGCCGTCAGAACCGATAGGCGAGGCCGGCCGTGACGCTCTGGAAACGGGCGAAGTTGTAGGTGGTGTCATTGTCCACACCGCCGGTCAGCATCCGCCAGCCCAGCGTGGCCTGCCATTGCGGCGTCACGTCGAAGCCGGCGCGCAGGCCCATGTCCAGCGCGCCGCCCTGGGCTGCCGCCAACCCATCCAGCTCGCCCATCAGGCTGATCCGGGGCGCGATCCGCCAGTCGAAGCTGGCATGCAGCAGGGGCACGAAGCCGACATTGGAATCGCTGCGCGTCACGCCGTTCTGGCTGAGCCGGATCTCGGCATCGCGGATCAGGCCGGTCAGGCCCACGCGCAGGCGGAAATCCTGTGTCTGCGCCAGCGTATAGCGATAGGTCGCGCGCCAGGTATCGAAGCGATAATCGCCCGTGGTGCGCACCCCTGGCGCGAAGCCGGTATTGGCGAATGCGGTGGGGCCGAGGAGCGTGCCCGATCCCTCATTGCGCAGATACTGATAGGCGACGAGGAAGCCATGCCGCTCCCAGGGGTCCCAGGCGAGGCTGGCGCGGAAGAAGGGCGAGGTGGGCTCGCCCTGCAACGCATTCATGTTGAACTGCGTGCCGGTATTGCCGGGGTTGCGGACCTCATTCCTGGTCTGGAAGGTCGCTCCCGCTTCCAGATCGAGGCGCCAGCTGGTTCGCTCCTGGGCCAGGACAGGCAGGGCGAGGCTGCACGCCACGCCCACCAACAAAAGACACCGCATGTGAAAGACCCCCAAAAACAAAGATGGAGGCTCTGTAACCCAGAGCCTCCATCCCGCGAAGAGCTGCGATGTGGCCGGATACTATTCGGCCGGCTTCACCCCGGAGGGCGCCACCACCTGCCGTGCCTTGGCCATTTCCTGCTCGACCCAGAGGCCGTGGTGCTCCTTGGCCCAGTTGAGATCCACCTCGCCCGAGCCCATGGCGTCGAAGGCGCCCTCCATGCCGACCGATCCGATGTAGATGTGGGCGATCATCGCCGCGACCATCAGCACCGAGAGGACGGAGTGGATGATGTGCGCCAGCTGCATGTCGGCCACGCCGAACTCGCCCCAGAAGGGGAAGATCAGGAAGTAGCCCGAGGCCGCGACAATGCCGCCGCCCAGCACGGTGATCCAGAACACCATCTTCTGGCCGCCATTGAAGCGGCCGGCCTTCGGGTGACCCTTGCCGATCAGCCCGCCGCCCATCTTGAACCACTCGATGTCACGGCCGTTCGGGATATTGTCCTTCACCCAGAGCAGCAGCATGACGACGATGCCCAGCGTGAAGGGGAAGGCCACGAAGTTGTGTGCGATCTTCCCCCAGAGCGAGACCTCGGCGAAGGTGTAGGGGCCGAGGATCGGCAGCAGGATATGCCGGCCGAAGGTCAGGTTCAGGCCCGTCAGCCCCAGCACGATGAAGGAGGAGGCGACCATCCAATGGTTCGCCCGCTCCAGCATGTTGAAGCGGCTGATGGTGCGCCCGGCCGGCCCACCCTCGATGGTGATGCGGCCGCGCGTCGCGTAGAAGACGATCAGGATCAGCGCCATGCCACCCACGGCGATGCCACCCACCCAGGCCAAGGTGATGTTGTGGAAATCGCGCCAGGCCTTGCCCTGCGGCTGGATCAGCACTTCGGATTGGGGGTCGGGGATCGAGGTGCGACCCTCGACGCGGCCGCCCTGCAGCAGACGCTGGAGTTCCATCTCGTCCGCGCTCACCGTGCCGCGGCCGGAACCCGCTTGGCTCGGCGCGTTCTGCGCGAAGGCTGGCGCGAGGCTGGCGGTGGCGAAGGCCAGGAGCAGCACCAGGAAGGGTGCGAGAATGAGCCGTTTCATATGCATTCCTCCGGGAGGTTTCCCCTCCCTTGAAAAACTTGGCCCCGGCTTTCGCCGGGGCCTGTTCCGATCAGGTGGTGATGTTCTCGCGATAGGCCGTGCGCCAGCCCCAGGCGCCCGAGCCATAGCCGCGGCGCTGCACGCGCTCGCGATAGATGGTGGCGATCATCTCGCCATCGCCGGCCAGCAGCGCCTTGGTGGAGCACATCTCGGCGCAGAGCGGCAGCTTGCCCTCGGCCAGGCGGTTGCTGCCGTACTGCGTGTACTCCAC
>JAIYDS010000036.1 GCA_027487385.1 Acetobacteraceae bacterium
CATCAAGAAATACCTGGGCCAGGCGCGTCCGACTTCCACGCTGATCCATGCGCAGTTGCAGACGGATGCCATGCGCATCGAGATCGAAGTCACCGCCCGCCGCCAGAAGAAGGCCTGAGCCCATGCGCTTTTCCGTGGACCGCCTGGACCACCTCGTCATCACCGTGAAGGATGTCGAGATCAGTGCCGCCTGGTACCAGCGCGTTCTCGGCATGGAGCGCGCGGAATTCGGCCCGCATCGCCGCACCTCGCTGCGCTTCGGCGGGCAGAAGATCAATCTCCGCCCGGCTGAGGCCACGCAATCCGAATGGTTCTCCGGCCCCGCCACGGCGCCCGGCGGGCAGGATCTGTGCTTCATCGTGACCGTGAGCGCGCCGCAGGTGGTCGAGCATCTGCACCGCTGCGGCGTGGTGGTGGAACTGGGGCCCGTGCCGAAGGATGGCGCGCTCGGCCCCATCAATTCCGTCTATTGCCGCGACCCCGACCAGAACCTGATCGAGATCGCGACCTATAGTGATTGACGGGGTGCAGGGGACGGGTCCCCTGCCGGGGAGTTTGAGGGGCCGAGCCCCTCAAGGGAATGGCGCCATGCGCACCGAAACCGACAGCCTCGGCAGCGTCGAAATCCCCGAGGATCGCCTCTGGGGCCCGCAGACCGAGCGCGCCCGCGCCCTTTTCGCCATCGGCACCGAACGCTTCCCCCCCTTGCTGATTCGCGCCATGGGCCAGCAGAAATGGGCCGCGGCGGAGGCCAATGCGCGGCTGGGTGAATTGCCAGCCCATCTGGCCGACCCGATCCGCCAGGCCGCGAATGAGATCATCCAGGGCGCCCGGGACGAGGATTTCCCGCTGACCATCTGGCAGACCGGCTCCGGCACCCAGACCAACATGAACGCGAACGAGGTCATCGCGAACCGGGCCAACCAGCTGCTGGGCCAGCCGCTCGGCACGCGCGAGCCCGTGCATCCCAATGACCATGTCAATCGCGGCCAATCCTCGAATGACAGCTTCCCCACGGTGATGCATCTGGCCGCCGCCCAGGCGGTGCAGTTCCGCCTCAGGCCGGCGCTGGAGGCACTCGGCACCAGCCTGAAGGCGCGCGCCGAGGAATGGGCGGGCATCATCAAGATCGGCCGCACCCATCTGATGGATGCCGTACCGGTCACGCTGGGCGGCGAGTTCGCCACCTATGCCCGCCAGGTGATGCTGGGCGTGGCCCGGCTGGAAGGCTGCATGCCGCGCCTGCTCCAACTGCCGCAGGGCGGCACGGCGGCGGGCACCGGGCTGAACCGGCACCCCGAATTCGACGCGGTGTTCTGCGAGGTGATCGCGACGCGGCTCGGCCTGCCCTTTACCCCCAACCCCGACAAATCCGAGGGCATGGCGGCGCATGACGCGCTGCTGGAACTGCACGGCGCACTGAACACCATCGCCGCCTCGCTCATGAAGATCGCCAATGATGTGCGAATGCTGGGCAGCGGGCCGCGCGCGGGCCTGGCCGAGCTGATCCTGCCGGAGGATGGCCTCTCCAGCAGCATCATGCCAGGCAAGACCAACCCGACGCAGAGCGAGGCGCTCGCCATGGTCTGCGCCCAGGTGATGGGGAACCAGGTGACGGTGAGCATCGGCGCCAGCTCCGGCCATCTGGAGCTGAACACCTTCAAGCCGGTGATCATCCAGGCCGTGCTGCAATCCACGCTGCTGCTGGCCGACGCGGCCGAGAGTTTTTCCCGGAACATGGTGGAGAAGCTGGCGCCCAACCTGCCACGCATCGCGGAGAACCTGGCCAAGTCGCTGATGCTGGCCACGGCGCTGAACCCGCATATCGGCTATGACCGGGCGGTGGCCGTTGCCAAGCTCGCCCTGCATGAGGATCTGACGCTGCGGGAGGCCGCCCTGCGCCTCAACGCCGTGACGCCCGAGGAATTTGACGCCTGGGTCCGGCCCGACGCCATGCTGGGGCCGCACTCCTGAACACGGGCCACCTCGTGAAGCGCAGCCTGCGTCTTGCGGGCCACGCGACTTCCATCGCCCTGGAGCCGGAATTCTGGGCCGTGCTGGAGCAGGGGGCGGTGCGGCGCGGAATCACCCTGGCCGCGCTGATCGCCGAGCAGGATGCGGCACGCAGCGAAGCCGGCGAGCCCCTGGCCAGCCGGCTTCGCGTTCTTGCCTTGCGGATCGCGGCCGGGCAGGCGCCGTGAGGTGCCGGCCCGCGCGGCGCCCTACTGCGCCGTGCTGGCGCGCTGCAGATAGGCCAGCAGGTCGTTCAGCTGCTGCTCATTGCGGATGCCCGCGAAGGACATGGAACCGCCCGGCACCACCGCCTTGGGGTCGGTCAGATAGGCCCGCAGATTGTCGGCGTTCCAGGCCAGGCCCTCACCCGCCTTGGCACGCATCGGTGCGGAGTAGCGGAAGCCCTCCACCGCGCCGGCCGCACGGCCCCAGACGCCATAGAGGTTCGGACCCACGCCGTTGCGACCGCCCTGGTTGATCGTGTGGCAGGCCCGGCACTGATTGAACACACGCATGCCGGCATCCGCATCCTGCGCCACGGCGCCACCCAAGGGGGCGATCGCAAGAGCCGCCGCCGCCAACATCCAAACCCGCATCGCGTTGATCCTCCGAATCATTGACCTCACCCTGCCTTAATGGGCATTCCGGCGCGTCGCGCAATACCCATCTGCGGGTTTCGCAGGGATCGGAGAGACGCATGCTGACGGCCAAATGGACGCCCATCCTGATCGCCACGGCCTGGGCGGTGGGGACGGCCGCGCTGGGCGCCGCGCTGACGCCCCTCACCCCCTGGTATCGCGGGCTGGAGCGCCCCTGGTTCCAGCCGCCCGACTGGGCCTTCGGCCCGGCCTGGACGCTGATCTTCGCACTCTCCGCCGCGGGCTTCATCCGCGCCTGGCGGGCGGGGGCGGGGCGCCTTCTGCTCATCCTCTTCGTGGTGAACGGCGTTCTGAATGCGGCCTGGAGCCTGCTCTTCTTCACCTTGCAGCGGCCCGACTGGGCGCTGATCGAGGTGGTGCCGCTCTGGCTCTCCATCCTGGCGATGATCCTGGAAGCCCGCCGGCATGACCGCCGCGCGGCGCAACTCATCGCGCCCTACCTGGCCTGGGTGACCTTCGCCGCCTGCCTGAATTTCGCGATCTACCGCCTCAACGCGCCCTTCGGATGATGGAGGCCTTCTTCGCCTCCGGCCGCGTGGCCGATCTGATCCTGCTCACGCTGCTGCTGGAAGGGCTGCTCATCTGGTGGTGGCACAGGCGCAGCGGGCAGGGCCTGCCGCTGCGGGCGGTGCTGCCCTTCCTGCTGGCCGGCGCGGCCTTCGCGCTCAGCCTACGGGCGGCGCTCACCGGGGCCGGCTGGCCCCTCGTCGCCTTGCCCCTGATGGGCGCGCTGGGCGCCCATCTCTGGGATCTCGCGGCGCGCTGGCGCCGCTGACGGCAGGGCTTACTGCCCGCCGACCCGGCGCAGATAGGCGATCACGTCGCTGATGTTCTGCGCATTGTCCTTGAAGCCCGCGAAGGACATGGTCCCCGCCGGGACCACCGCCTTGGGATCGGCCAGATAGGCGCGCAGATTGGCCTCGTTCCAGACCAAGCCGGCCGCCGCACGCTCGCGCATCGGCGCAGAGTAGCGGAAGCCCTCGACGGAGCCGGCCGCGCGGCCATAGACCCGATACAGGTTGGGGCCGACGCCGCTGCGCCCGCCCTCGTTCGGCGTGTGGCAGACGCGGCATTGGTTGAACAGGCGCTGACCATTATCCGCATTCCCCTCGGGCGCATCCTGCGCCAGGGCGGCCAGGGGCGAGAGGGCGATCAGGGCAGCAGCAAGAGCCAGTTGGCGCATGGTGGGGATGTTCCTTCCGAAGCGGGCGCCGTGAAGTCCGTGCGCTCCCATCGGAATAAGGCCCCGCCCTGCCCCGGGACAACTTTCTGACTGATGACGTTTGCGCAACGACGCCGCGCCGATCACCCCCGCAAATGGCAGGACACCCAATGCCCGGGCGAAACCTCGCGCAATTCCGGCACCTCGCCCTTGCAGGAGCCGGCATTGGCGATCGGGCAGCGCGTGTGGAAATGGCAGCCCGAGGGCGGGCGCAGCGGGCTTGGCACATCGCCCTTCAACATGATGCGCTGGCGCTTCACCGTGGGGTCCGGGATGGGCACGGCGGACAGCAGCGCCTCCGTGTAGGGGTGCAGCGGGTTGGTGTAGAGGTCCCGCGCCGAGGCGATCTCGACGATGCGGCCGAGATACATCACCGCCACGCGGTCGCTGATGTGCTCCACCACGGAGAGGTCATGCGCGATGAAGAGGAAGGTGAGGCCGAATTTCTCCTGCAGATCTTCCAGCAGGTTCACCACCTGCGCCTGGATGGAGACATCCAGCGCGCTCACCGGCTCGTCGCAGATGACCAGCTTGGGCTTGACCGCGAGCGCGCGGGCGATGCCGATGCGCTGGCGCTGGCCGCCCGAGAATTCATGCGGGAAGCGGCGCATGTGGTCGGCATTGAGACCCACCGTCTCCAGCAATTCGACCACGCGATCCTCACGCTCCCGCGCCGTCTTTGCGAGTTTGTGGATGATCAGCGCCTCGGCGATGATGCTGCCCACCGTCATGCGCGGATTGAGCGAGGCGAAGGGGTCCTGGAAGATGATCTGCATGTCCCGGCGCAGCGTGCCGAGATGCTC